>NZ_VJZE01000471.1 GCF_009377205.1 Streptomyces phyllanthi | reverse complement strand
GGATCCGTGCGCGGGGAGCGCTGCCGGTGCCCGCCCGCACACCGCGCGTTCCCGAACGGTTGCACGGGGGCGCGCGCGGCGCGGTGGCCGGTGTACGCCCCCGGCGGCGGGTCACACGTGTTCCGTGGGGATGACCGCCTCCCCTCGCGAGAGCTGCGTCGCCGAGATCGGCAGGCCGGCCCGGGCGGCCGTGTGCCGGTCCCGTACGGCGTCCAGGGGTTCACGGCCGACGACCTGGCCGGCCTTGATCAGCTCCACCTGGAGCTGCCGGTCGGCGAGCCGCGCCGGGACGTTCCCGGTGCCGATCACCTCGGCCTCCGCCACGCCGTACTCGTCCAGCCGTCGCGCCGCCCACTTGCGGCCGCCGATGGACGTCTTGCCGCCGGTCGACCGCTTCGCCACCGATACCAGCGGAGCCCCGGGGTCCGCGGACTCGGCGCGCGCGACGAGCTTGTAGACCATCGAGCACGTCGGATGCCCGGACCCCGTCACCAGCTGGGTGCCCACCCCGTACGCGTCCACGGGCGCCGCCGCCAGCGAGGCGATCGCGTACTCGTCGAGGTCCGAGGTCACCACGATCTTCGTGCGGGTGGCCCCCAGCTCGTCCAGCTGCTGCCGTACCCGGTGCGCGACCAGCAGCAGGTCCCCGGAGTCGATACGGACCGCCCCGAGCTCGGGCCCGGCGATCTCGACCGCCGTACGGACCGCCTCGGCGACGTCGTACGTGTCCACGAGCAGCGTCGTTCCCCGCCCGAGCGAGTTCACCTGGGCCTGGAAGGCGTCCCGCTCACGGTCGTGGAGCAGGGTGAAGGCGTGCGCGGAGGTCCCCACGGTGGGGATGTTGTAGCGGAAGCCCGCCGCCAGGTCCGAGGTCGAGGTGAAACCGCCGACGTACGCCGCCCTGGACGCGGCCACCGCGGCCAGCTCGTGGGTGCGCCGGGCGCCCATCTCGATCAGCGGCCGGTCACCGGCGGCGGAGGACATACGGGACGCGGCCGCCGCGATCGCCGAGTCGTGGTTGAGGATGGAGAGGATCACCGTCTCCAGGAGCACGCACTCGGCGAAGGAGCCCTCGACCCGCAGGATCGGCGAGCCCGGGAAGTACACCTCGCCCTCCGGATAGCCCCAGACATCGCCGCCGAAGCGGTACGAGGACAGCCACTCCAGCGTCGGCTCGTCCACGATCTCGCGTTCGCGCAGGAAGCCGAGCACGTCCGCGTCGAAGCGGAAGTTCTCCACCGCGTCCAGCACCCGACCGGTACCCGCCACGACGCCGTACCGCCGTCCCTCGGGCAGCCGCCGGGTGAAGACCTCGAAGACCGAACGCCGGCCGGCCGTCCCGGCCGCCAGCGCGGCCTCCAGCATCGTCAGCTCGTACTGGTCCGTGAAGAGCGCCGTCGAGGGCACGTCCACCGGCAACCCCAGATCCGCTACGCCCACCAGAGTTCTCCTCGCCTCGATCTCTCGGGGAGAGCCCGGTGGCTTCGGGTCCTCCCCCGTCGTGTCGGGGGCGGCCCGTCGCATGGCTGCGATCGGACACGGTGTCCCCCGGTCAACCGGTCAATACGGCTCCGAGGGCGATCGTACTCGGAAATCGTCAATCTGACGATTTCCCGGGTCCGTTTGTGCGGGTACCCCCTTGTGGTGGCAGCATGGGCCGTGTGACGGCTCCCGCACCCCTAGAGATCGAAAAGACCGAGTCGGCGGAGGAGGCCTTCGCCGTCCCCGAGCCCGACGTCCCCTGGGTGACGATCGTCCACAACGACCCGGTCAACCTCATGAGCTACGTGACGTATGTCTTCCAGACGTACTTCGGCTATCCCAAGGACAAGGCCACCAAGCTCATGCTCGACGTGCACCACAAGGGCCGTGCGGTGGTCTCCAGCGGAACGCGCGAGGAGATGGAACGCGACGTACAGGCCATGCACGGATACGGTCTGTGGGCCACCCTCCAGCAGGACCGCAAGTAACCCTCTCCAGAAGCAGCCGGCCGGAAGCAGCGAACCCACTCCATGCCAGGACACTTCGAACCGACCTCCGGCGGCGGCGCGGCCGTCGCGCTCGACGAGGTCGAGATCTCCATCATCCGCTCGCTGGCCGTACAGCTCCTGGAGCTGATCGGTCCCGGCCCCGCCGAGGACGCCCCCGACGATCCACTCGCCGAGCTGTTCAACGAGGGCCCGAGCGAGCCGCCGAAGGACCCGGTGCTCCAGCGCCTGTTCCCGGACGCCTACGGCGGCCCCGGCGGCGAGCCCAACTCGCCCGAGCGGGCCGAGGAGCAGCGCCAGTACTCGTCGGAGTTCCGCCGCTTCACCGAGAACGACCTGCGCGCCGGCAAGCGTGAGAACGCCCTCGCGGTGATCCGCTCCCTGGACCGGCTGACCACCGCGGGCGACGGCGACGCCGTACTGGAGCTCACGCCCGAGGGCTCCCAGCAGTGGCTCGGCTGCCTCAACGACCTTCGCCTGGCGATCGGCTCCCGGCTCGACGTCACCGACGAGGAGGACACCGACCTCCTCTACCGGCTGCCGGACGAGGACCCGCGCAAGCCGATGGTGATGGCGTACCTGTGGCTGGGCGGGCTCCAGGAGACGCTGGTGCAGACCCTGATGCCGTAGGACCTGAGCGGCCTCTCCCTCCTCTGCCTGTTCTCCTCTTGTTCTCCTTTCGTTCTCTTTGTGCTGGTTTCGTGTTCGCTCAGAGGACACTCAAATCCGGATAACGATCGTGTCACCGCCCCGGCCCGCTATGGCGGCCGGGGCGTCCTTTGTCTGCTTCTGCCTGTGTGGTGCGCCACAAAACGGTCAATTGATCTCCGGGGCGGCCGTGATAGATCTTCACGACCGCCCGACGGGACACCACCCATGCCCCTCCGGGTGCGCCACCGCGCCGACGGACCGCCGGCCAGGCATCAGCTCCACCAATCCGGGGGGATCGGGGCCCGATCCACGGCCGACGACGACGGCCGGGGGAGGGCATGGAGAGCACGGAGAAAGGCGCACCACACATGACCTCAGCGCAGGTCGACGAGCAGTACGACGGGCACGACCGCGACGGTGCCGCGAACGGCGACGCCCCCGGAGAGGGGTACGAGCGCGGGCTGGGCAGCCGTCAGGTCCAGATGATCGCGATCGGCGGCGCCATCGGCGTCGGCCTCTTCCTCAACGCCGGGGCGAACATCGCCAAGGCGGGACCGAGCCTCATCCTGATGTACGCCGTCGCCGGCGTGATCATCTTCTTCATCATGAGGGCGCTCGGCGAACTCCTGCTCTACCGCCCCGTCTCGGGCTCCTTCGCGGAGTACTCGCGGGAGTTCCTCGGCCCGTTCTTCGGCTACTTCACCGGCTGGACGTACTGGCTGCTGTGGGTCGTCACCGGCATGGCCGAGCTCACCGCCGCCGCGATCTACATCAACTACTGGTTCCCGTCCATCCCGCAGTGGGTCTCGGCGCTGGGCTTCCTGGTCGTCCTGTTCGTGGCGAACCTGATCTCCGTGAAGCTGTTCGGCGAGATCGAGTTCTGGTTCTCGATGATCAAGGTCACCGCCCTCATCGGCATGATCGTGATCGGCCTCGGCGTCCTCACCTTCGGCTTCAGCGCGGCCGGCGACACCGCGGCGGTCTCCAACCTCTGGGCCTTCGACGGCTTCTTCCCCAAGGGCATCGGCTCCTCCCTGATGACCCTGCAGGGCGTGATGTTCGCCTACCTGGCCGTCGAGCTGGTCGGTGTCACGGCCGGTGAGTCCGAGAACCCCGAGAAGACCCTCCCCAAGGCGATCAACACCCTGCCCTGGCGTATCGGGCTCTTCTACGTGGGCGCGCTCACGGTCATCCTCTGCGTGGTGAAGTGGACCGAGTTCGCGCCGGGGGTCAGCCCCTTCGTGAAGGCCTTCGCCGTGATCGGCATCCCGGCGGGCGCCGGCATCGTGAACTTCGTGGTGCTCACCGCGGCGCTGTCCTCCTGCAACTCCGGCATGTACTCCACGGGCCGCATGCTGCGCACCCTCTCCGAGAGCGGCGAGGCGCCCAAGGCCCTGGGCAGGCTGTCCGCCACCAGGACGCCCGCCTTCGCGATCACGCTCTCCGTGCTCTTCATGGGCATCGGCGTGATCCTCAACTACGTCGTCCCGGAGAAGGCCTTCGGCTACGTCGTCTCCGTCGCCACCGCGGCCGGCATCTGGACCTGGCTGATGATCCTGATCAGCCATGTCCTCTACCGCCGCGCGGTCGACGAGGGCCGCCTGCCCGCCTCCTCCTTCCCGGCTCCCGGCGGCGCGGTGTGCAGCTGGGTCGCCATCGCCTTCCTGGTCTTCGTCACCGGTCTCATCGCGTACGACTCCGAGTCCCGGGTCTGCCTGTTCGTGATGGCGGGCTGGGCGGCGGCCCTCGGCGTCGGCTGGCTCGTACTGAGGTCACGGAACCCCGAGGTCACCGGGCATCGCGACCCGGAGCTGGAGAAACTCGGCTGACCTGCGCGGTCCCGATACGGCCGACCCGTACGGTCCCGATACGGCTGACCTGCGCGGTCCCGGTATGTGGGCCGTCCCGTACCACTCCTCGGTACGGGACGGCCCTTCTGCTTATCCTGACGGGCATGCTGACCATCACCCAGGACCTCGTCGACAAGATCGTCGCCCACGCGCGCCAGGACCACCCCGACGAGGCGTGCGGCGTCGTCGCGGGCCCCGCGGGCACGGACCGCCCCGAGCGCTTCATCCCCATGCTCAACGCCGCCCGCTCACCCACGTTCTACGAGTTCGACTCGGGCGACCTGTTCAAGCTCTACCGCGAGCTGGACGACCGCGACGAGGACCCGGTCGTCATCTACCACTCCCACACGGCGACCGAGGCGTACCCCTCCCGTACGGACATCTCGTACGCGAACGAGCCCGGCGCGCACTACGTCCTCGTCTCCACAGCGGACACCGACGGCCTGGGGGAGTTCCAGTTCCGCTCCTTCCGCATAGTCGAGGGCGAGGTCACGGAGGAGGAGGTCAAGGTGGTGGACTCGTACTGATCTCACCCATCGGTTGAAAACTGTCCGGAATGCGAGATCACACTCCGGGGCCCCCACCGGGAATCGATACGATGAGCCCATGGTTCTCCACGACGTGAGCGAGAAGACGCCGGGCGCACTGCTCGTGGCGCGGCTGCACGTCGATCTGTGCAGGCTTGCCAGCGCCATCTGTTGACGCCGACCCCTGCCGCCGTACGGCCGTGAGCCGCGGCGTCCGACCTGCGCAAGACGCAAGAAACGCTTCTTCCGCACGCTCCACGCACCACTCGCGCCGCCGCGCCCCCAGACCCGACTTCTTCCGACAGGAGCCCGCAACCATGGCCATCGAGGTCCGCATCCCGACCATCCTCCGCCAGTACACCGACGGCCAGAAGGCGGTGGACGGCACCGGGGACACCCTCGCCGAACTCTTCGCCGACCTCGAGACCCGTCACGCGGGCATCCAGGCTCGCATCGTGGACGGCGGTGAACTGCGCCGCTTCGTCAACGTGTACCTGAACGACGAGGACGTCCGCTTCCTCGACGGCATCACCACCAAGGTCGCCGACGGCGACAACGTCACGATCCTGCCGGCCGTGGCCGGCGGTATGGCCTGACAGGCCGCTGGAATCCCATGCGCTACGACTCCCCGCTGGCCGCGGTGGGCAACACCCCCCTGGTGCGCCTGCCGCGGCTCTCGCCGTCAGCCGATGTCAGCATCTGGGCCAAGCTGGAGGACCGGAACCCCACCGGTTCGGTCAAGGACCGCCCGGCTCTGCACATGATCGAGCAGGCGGAGAAGGACGGACGTCTCACGCCCGGCTGCACGATCCTGGAGCCGACCTCCGGCAACACCGGCATCTCCCTGGCCATGGCCGCGAAGCTCAAGGGCTACCGCATCGTGTGCGTGATGCCCGAGAACACCTCGCAGGAACGCCGTGACCTGCTGGCCATGTGGGGTGCGGAGATCATCTCGTCCCCTGCCGCGGGCGGCTCCAACACGGCGGTGCGCGTCGCGAAGGAACTGTCGGCCGAGCACCCGGACTGGGTGATGCTCTACCAGTACGGCAACCCGGACAACGCGGGCGCGCACTACGCCACGACCGGTCCGGAGATCCTCGCCGACCTCCCCTCCATCACCCACTTCGTGGCGGGCCTCGGCACCACGGGCACGCTCATGGGCGTGGGCCGCTACCTCCGCGAGCACAAGCCGGACGTCAAGATCGTGGCCGCCGAGCCGCGCTACGACGACCTGGTGTACGGGCTCAGGAACCTGGACGAGGGCTTCGTGCCGGAGCTGTACGACGCGTCGGTCCTCACCACCCGCTTTTCCGTCGGCTCGGCCGACGCGGTGACCCGCACCCGGGAACTGCTCCAGCAGGAGGGCATCTTCGCCGGCGTCTCCACGGGTGCCGCTCTGCACGCCGCGATCGGCGTGGCGAAGAAGGCCGTGAAGGCGGGAGAACAGGCCGACGTGGCGTTCGTCGTCGCCGACGGGGGCTGGAAGTACCTGTCGACGGGCGTGTACACGGCACCGACGACGGAAGCGGCGATCGAAACGCTGCAGGGCCAGCTCTGGGCGTAGCCCACGTGCTCCCACGCTGGGACGGGGCCGGGTTGCTCGTCTTGTCGGCTGCGGGTCGGTGGTGGTGGGGTGAGGGGGCTGGTCGCGCAGTTCCCCGCGCCCCTCAAAACCCCGGCTCCGACCCGGAGAAGCGCAGCCCAGGCCAGCGACACCCAGCTCCGGCTCGGCACTATGCAGCGCAGGCCCGCGAAACCCAGCCCCGGCCCGGCACGATTCAGCCCACGCCCGCACTATGCAGCGCAGGCCAGCGGCACCCAGCTCCGGCTCGGCACGATTCAGCCCAGGCCAGCGACACCAAGCCCCGGCCCCGCACGGTTCAGCCCAGGCCCGCACTATGCAGCCCAGGCCAGCGACACCCAGCCCCGGCCCCGCACTATCCAGCTC
>NZ_VJZE01000470.1 GCF_009377205.1 Streptomyces phyllanthi | reverse complement strand
GGGCGGGACGGGTGCTGCGTCAGCGCATGCCTGCCGCGTCGAGCAGGGTGGTCACCGTGGGTGTGATGAGCCCGGTCAGGCTGTCGGCCTGGATTCCCGCGCGGGCGCTGGCACCGTCGAAGACCAGGCTGAGCTGCCGGGCCAGCAGGTCGGGATCGCTCACCCCGCCCTGTTCGGCCTCGGCGCGGAAGAAGGCGGTCAGGTTCGCCTTGATCTGATGGGCGACCCGGCTCGCGGGGTGACTCTGGTCCTTGAGTTCGATCTGCACGGCCAGGTACCGACAACCGCGGAACTCGGGCGCGCCGGCCTGCGATTCCACCTGCTCGAAGACGTGCAGGATCCGCTCGCGGGGTGACCGGGCGTCGTCCGCCGCGGGCAGGAGGGTTGCCACGTAGGCGGAGGCGCGCTCCTTCAGGCTTACCGCCAGGAGTTCGTCCTTGCTCTCGAACAGCTGGTACATGGAGCGCTTCGACACCCCCGCCGCCTTGCACAGCGCCTCGACGCCGATACCGACACCGTCTCGGTAGGTGAGCGTGGCCACTGCCTCCAGCAGCCGCTCCCGGGGGCTTGGCTTCACTTCGGTGGTCATACCGCGAGGTTAACCCGAAGCGGACGAAATAAAAACCGATCGGTTTCCAGGGGGGGTCAGGGTGAAATCCGGCAGAGAGGCCCGTCGATGACCCGGGGGAAAGACCGTCGCCGAGCCATGACGGTGTGCGCGCCTGTCGTCCCTTGGGCGGCGACGCACACCGGGGCCACTCCGCGTAATGGCCCGTCCTGGGCGAGCCGCATCCCGCTACGCGGGGACGGCGGCCTTCTCGGGCGCGGTCTCGACAGGGATGCGGTGCAGGCCCTTGCGGTCGTACCACTCCGGTACGCCGAAGCCGAACAGTCCGGCCGCAGAGGATCGAGCGGATGCCACCGGTGTTGGCCGTGGGTGCCGCCATCCCGATGAAGACCCGCGTGACCACGAGCATGCCGGGCGTGCGCGTCGAGCCGCTTGCCCTTGCCGAGCTCCTCCTTCATCTCCTTCTCGCCCATCACCTTCCAGTCGATCTTGCCCCGCTCGCGGTCGACTTCTTGATCGACTCGGTGATCCGAGCTCCGAGGGCGACCTTCTTGCCGCCGATGGCGCAGGGACGGCCCGTGGCCAAGGCGTGGAACGCCGCTCTGGCCGGCACCCGGCAGACGAAGGGTGTTCCGGCGGTGCGAGGAGCCGGTCGCTGGACTCGCGGACGTGACGTGATCCCGGCCATCGGAGCCGGACCGGGCTTGCGCCTGGAAACCGATCGGTTTACGGTGTGGGAAACCGGTCGGTTTCCCATTCTCCGGAGGCAGTCATGACCGCATTGAAGGGCGCAAACGTCTTCGTCACCGGCGGCAGCCGCGGCATAGGCAAGGCGCTGGTGGAGGAGCTGTACGCGCGCGGTGCCGGCAAGGTCTACGCCACGGCCCGCGACCCGCGCGGCGTGACGCACCCGGACGCCGTCCCGGTGGCGCTGGAGGTCACCGACCCGGCCTCCGTGGCGGCGGCCGCCGCACAGGCGCAGGACGTCACGGTGCTGATCAACAATGCCGGTGCCGCGGTCGGCGCGTCCTTCCTCGACTCCCCGGTCGACGACGTACGCCGGGAGTTCGAGACCAACTTCTACGGCCCGCTGCTGGTCGCCCGGGCCTTCGTGCCGGTCATCGAGCGCAACGGCGGCGGCCACCTCCTGAACGTGCACTCCGTGCTCTCCTGGCTGGCCCTCGGCGGCTCCTACAGCGCCTCCAAGGCAGCCCTGTGGTCGCAGACCAACTCCCTGCGCCTGGAGCTTCAGCCGCGCGGCATCGCCGTCACCGGACTGCACGTCGGCTACGTCGACACCGACCTGGCGGCGGACGTCGACGCACCCAAGTCCGACCCTCGTGACGTCGCCGCCCTCGCCCTCGACGGGGTCGAGACGGGCGCGTACGAGGTGCTCGCCGACGACGTCTCGCGGCAGGTCAAGGCGGGTCTGGCCGGCGACCTGGCGGGACTGTACGCCCAGCTGGCGAAGTAACCCCTACACACAAGGAGTCGGCGAGATGCCCAGCCACGAGTCACGTCCCACGATCCACATTCCGGGGACCACCAGCCACACCATCGCCCCGCGCGCGGGACTTGACGGCCGCGAGGGAACCCTGCGCTACCTCAAGGCGGGCACGGGCGCTCCCCTGGTCCTGCTGCACACCGTGCGCACCCAGGCCGAGCACTTCCGTCTCCTCATCCCGCTGATCGCGGACCACTACACCGTGTACGCGCTAGACCTGCCGGGGATGGGCTACTCCGAGATCGTGCCCGGGGCGTCGTACGACGAGCCGGCCATGCGCGCGGGCGTCGAGCGGCTCCTCACCGAACTCGACCTCCACGACGTGACGCTGGTCGGGGAGTCCATGGGGGCGGTGCTCGCCCTGACCACCGCCGCCGATCTCCCGGAGCGGATACGGCGCGTCGTCGCGGTCAACACCTACGACTTCCGCGGCGGAATCGCCCGTTCCGGCCTCCTCGCCCGTGTGGTGATCAGCGGTGTTCTCGCCCCGGGGGTGGGCCCGGTAATCGCCGGGGTGGAGCCCAAGCCCGCGCTCAGCAAGATCCTGCAGGGCGGGCTCGGCGACAGGAGCGCGCTGCGGGAGGACTACGTGGACGAGCTCCTCCAGGTGGGCAGCCGCCCCGGCTACCCGACCGTCGCCCGAGCCGTGTACCAGAGCCTGCCCAGCCTCATCGCCGCCCGCTCGCGCTACCCCGAGGTCAAGGCCCCCGTCCACCTCGTCTACGGCGAGAAGGACTGGTCCCGGCCCTCGGACCGGCAGGCCAACAGACAACTGCTTCCGGCCGCCGACTTCACGCAGGTCCCCAAGGCCGGCCACTTCATCGCCCTGGAACGGCCCGACGTGCTGGCCGACTTGCTGAACGCGGTGGCCTGACCCCCAGCCAGGGCAAGGGTGTTGCAAGCGGCATGCAAGGAAAGCGCTGTGCGCACCGGGAACCTCCCTGCCGTCTGTTGTACGCAGCGACGAGCGATGGGGGATCGCGTGTCTGTCAGAACGACGAAACCAGCACTGATCGAACAGGGGCACTGGCTGACGGTACGGGACTGCAAGAGGGTCCTGGTGGTCGTGCACACAGTGACCTTCGCCCAACGACTGCGCGAGGTCTTCGAACTGCTGGAGACCGACCTGCGCATTCAACTGGTCTTCACTGTCGCACCACACGCCTTCGGCAACGGAGTCACCGAGTTCCTGCGGAGCCTGGACATCACCACGGTGCCCTGGGAGGAAGCCCTGCGGGCCGAGTTCGATCTCGCGCTCGCGGCAGGCTCCCGCGGAGTGCACGAACTGCGGACTCCGGTCGTACGCATCTCGCACGGGGCGGGGCAGATCAAACTGCTCACCGACGTCAGCACGCTGGCGCAGGGAGAGCCGAGGTCGCCCGGGATGCTGAGCCGTCAGCACCTGCTGCACGAGGGGCGGCTGGTTCCGGCGGCGATCGTCTACTCCCATGACCGGGATCTGGAGGAACTCGCCCGGTCCTGCCCGGAAGCGCTTCCGGTCGCTCACGTGACGGGCGATCCGTGCGTCGACCGGATCATGGCCGGGAGGCACAGGCGCGAGTTCTACCGCCGTGCGCTGGGAATCGAGGACGGGCAGCGGCTTGTGGCCGTCACGTCCACCTGGGGACCCACGTCGACATTCGGGCGGCTCGACTCCCTGCTGCCGCAGCTGCTGAGCCAGTTGCCGGGCGACGGCTACCGCGTCGCGATGCTGGTTCATCCCAATGTGTTCGCGGGCCACGGCACCCGGCAGGTGCACGGCTGGCTGTCCTGCTGCCAGGGCCGGGGGATCGCGGTCGTCCCCCCGGAAGCCGACTGGCAGGCGCTGCTGATCGCGGCCGACTGGATCATCGGCGACCACGGATCACTGACCGCGTACGGCACGCTGACGGACGCGACGATGCTGCTGACGGCCGGATCCCGACGTGAGGTGTCGGCCTGCTCCCCAGCGGCTCTGCTGTCCGCCGTCGCGCCCGTGGTCTCCCCGGTGTACCCGCTGGTGGAACAGCTTGAGTACGCGGCACAGCTGCATCGCCCGGGACAGTACGACCATGTCGCCGCCCTGCTGTCGTCGGCGCCGGGCCAGTTCCACCGACGGATGCGTTCGGTCCTCTACCGCATGCTCGGGCTGGGAGAACCCGCCCGTCCGCCGTTCGTCGCGCCGCCCCCGCCTCCGCCGTCACTGACGCGGTGGGAGATCCCGGCAGGCGGCGGGGCGGCACTGTGAGCGACCGGTCCGCGCTCCCGCAGCCGGACGCCGCATGGGCCACGGTGTGCTTCCGTGCGGCACGGACCGGCGCGGTACCCCGCGGTGACGGCTTGGGCGACCGGTCGACCCTCGTCGTCTGGCATTCGGATACGGCGCACGGTCCGGCTCTCGTCCGATCGGACCCGCTGCCCCTGTCCGCCGTGGGACAGCACGCGTATCCGTATCCCGGTCCGTCGCCCTGCCCGCACGCGCCCGGCCCACTTCCCTGCGATGTGCACCTGTGGGTGGACGCGGACAGCCCGGAACGGACGGAGCTCATGGAACACGCCGATGTGCTCGTGAGCCGCGTGCCCCTGCCGCCTGTGTCGGCTCACCGGCGGGTGCGCGAGTTGCTGGCGGGCCATCCTGGATGCCTTGCCGCCGCCGTACCCGATACGGCCATGATCTGTGTCATCGGGATACGGGACCGGACAGGTGCCGTTTCGTTCGTACGTCCGGAGCGGTGCGGGCCCGGTGCTCTCGTCCCACCGCACGCGGTCGTCTCGGTCGTTCACACGTGGGCGGTGTCCGGCCGGTCGGCCCGCGCGTTGCGCTCCGTCGCCCCGGCGCCGCAGCGCTGACCGGTGGAACGACCGGCCGCGGCGGCGAATCACGGCTGCCGCAGCCGGTCGTCCAGACGCTCCGCGTCCTCGGGGCTCAGGCGTCGGAAGAGATCCCGGGCGGCCTCGTAGTGGCGTACCGATTCCCCGTGATCACCGCGTGACTCGGCGGCCTGGCCGAGCCATTCCAGGCAGCGTGCCTCCCAATGCTCGGACCGGGCGTCGCCCGCCCGGAAGCGCGCGAGCGCCTCCCGCAATCGCCGGATACCCTCGTCAGGGTCCCCGCCTCGGTCCAGGACATGGCCGAGAAGAGCCAGGACGCGGGTCGCCTCGTACGTCTCTCCGAGCGAGTCCAGTTCGGTGCCGGCCCGGCGCAACTGCTCGGCGGCCGTGGCCAGGTCGCCGCCGGCCAACGCGGTTTCGCCGAGGCGCCGCCGGGAGAGGGCGGCCCCGCGGCGGTAGCCGATCGACTCCCTCAGCCGCAGGGCGTGCTCGAAGTGGTCGCGTGCCTCGTCGAGCCGGTGGGCCAGGAGACTGACGTGTCCCAAGCCGCTTACGGCCTGCGCCTGTTGGCGTACGTCGTCGTCGGCCGTGGCCATCTCCAGCGCCTGCCGGTACCAGTCGGCCGCCTCCGGGTACCGGCCGGCGTTGCGCAAGCCGATCGCGCCGGAGGTGAGCATGCGGCCCTGCCCCTGCCTCGATCCGCTCCGGCGTGCCGCTTCGAGACCGAGGCGGTGTGCCTCGATCCACATCTCGGACGGACGTAACCGGAGGAAAAGGGGCCACATGAGGTCCGTCAGACGCCAGCAGGAGGAGTGCCAGCCGGCCTGAGCCGAGTGCTGTACCGCGCCCATCAGGCCGTTGCGGTGCGTGTCCAGCCAGGCGAGCGCTTCCTCGGGACCGTCGAGTGGGGTCGGCGCCACCGTTCCCGTGGGGAGGTCGTGCCCCGGCAGCCGGTGACTGGGGGTGAGGATGCTCTCCGCCGAGGCCGCGGTGGACAGGCACCAGTCGACGAAGCGGCGCAGCGTGCGCTCGTGCCCGCCGGGGTCCTCCAGCTCTTCTCCGAGCCGACGGGCGTGCGGCTGGACGAGGTCGTGGAATCGATAGGTGCCCGGACCCGTCTCCTCCAGGAGATGCGACTCCACGAGCGCGTCGACGGCTGTGTCGGCGATGTCGGCGGCGTGCCCGGTGCCATGCGATCCCTCTCCGTCGCCCGCGAGTGCGGTCAGCAACGAGAGGTCGTGGCGATCCGCGGGCAGGAGTCCCATCCGGCGGTACAGCGCACGGCTCTCGTCCGGGAGAACGTCGTACGACATGTCGAGCGCCGTACGCATCACGGCCTCCCCGTCGACGCGCAGCGTGTCGACGGCACCCAGACCACGGGACAGGCTGTCGGCCAGGGCAGACACGGAACGGTGGGGGCGCAGGGCGAGCTGGGCGGAGGCCAGGGCCACTGCCAGGGGCAGCCGGCCGCACAGTCTGACCACTTCACGCGCGGCGGCCGGCTCCCGTTCCACACGCGTCCCACCGCCGACGGCCAGGAGTTCAACGGCCGACTCGGCGGGGAGTCCCTCCAGCCGGTGTACGGACGCGCCGTCGACGCGCAGTCCGGTCAGGTTGCTTCTGCTGGTCACCACGGTGAGGCCGGTCGGCGTGCCGAGCAGGAGCGGGCGTACCTGAGCAGCCGTGAAGGCGTTGTCCAGGAGGACGGCCAGCCGCAGCCCCGAGGTCATCGAACGCCACAGCGCGCTCCGCTGCGCGATCCCGGCCGGCACCGAGGACGTGCCGAGTGCGACCAGGAAGGCTTCCAGGACGGTGGCCGGGGAGACGGGCCCGCTTTCCCAGTCGGTGGTCTGTCCGCCCAGGTCGGCGTAGAGCTGGCCGTCGGGAAAGCCGTCGGCGTGCTCGTACAGCCAGTGGGCGGCGAAGGCGGTCTTCCCGACGCCCGCGAGTCCGCTGACGACCAGTACCTGCGGTGCGTGCGCCGGCCGCTGGGCATGCAGGGCGTTCAGAGCTCGTCGGTCGGCTTCGCGGTCGATGAACCGTGCGGTCACCGGCGGAAGTTGACGGGGCACGGGGATGCGG
>NZ_VJZE01000046.1 GCF_009377205.1 Streptomyces phyllanthi | reverse complement strand
GGAGGGGAGGGAGCCGGATTGACGTCGGGCACGTCGAGCGCGGCGAGATCGTCACCACCTCGGGGGTCGCGGCCGAGGTGGGCGACCTCGTGGACCTGGACATGGGCTTCCGGCCTGGCCTCTCCGCCGTCCTTCCCGCCGCCGTCGCTCCGGTCGCCGTCCTTCGCGCCGTCGTCGTTCCGGCCGCCGTACGCGTCCCGCCAGTGCTCCAGGGCCTTGCGCTGCTGGGCGACGAGGCCCGCGAGCCAGGTGTCGGCCGTGGTCCCGGGCAGGACGCGGTTGGCGACGAGCGCGTCGAGGCGCAGACCGCGCAGGGCGAGGCCGACGGTGACGGTGCGCACGTGGTCGGTGCCGCCGGGTCCCGGTTCGGCGACCAGCCGTACGGTCGTGGAACTCTCCTCCAGGACCGACTGCACGGCGGCCAGCTCGATGTCCCAGCGGGCGGCCGTGTCGTACAGCCACTCCGCGGGCATCGGTACGCCGGCCAGGCGTCCGAGTACGGGGCGCAGGGCGCGGGCGGCCTGGCGCTCCGGGGGCAGCAGGCGGCGCAGATAGCGGCGGAGCTCCTCGGGGAGGCCGAGGAGCGCGAGCGCCTGGGGGCCCGGGGGCAGGTCGACGACGAGCAGGCCGTATGCCTCGGAGAGCGTCGCGTCGCGCAGGGCGCGCAGGAGGGTGAGCTCCTCGGCGCCGGGCAGCGGGGTGAGCTCCTCGGCGTCGAGGCGGGAGGCGCCGAGGAGGTCGAGGACGGAGGTGGCCCGCTCCTGGAAGGCGACCAGGTCCGCCCGGAAGCCCTCCGCCGCGTCCGGCCGCCATGCGGTGAGGCCGGCGGCCGCCTCCACGGGCTCGGCACCGGTGGGCACGCCGAGCACCGCACCGAGGCTGTCGGTGCGGTCGGCGCTGAGTACGAGGGTGCGGGTGCCCTCGCGGGCGGCCTTCAGGGCGGTGGCCGCGGCGACCGTCGTACGGCCGCTGCCGCCCTGGCCGGTGATCAGGATGGTGCGCATGGGAGTGCACCGTACCCTCCGGGCAGTGGCCGGGTGCGTCTCGTCTGCCTGGTAGCGGGCGGTGGGCGGCCGCGGGTTTGTCGTGGCCTGTCGTGGCTTGTCGCGCCCACGCGGCGGAGCCGCACGGTGTCACAGCCCCGCGCTCCTGAATCAGGGGGCTGCGCCCCGATTCAGGAGCGCGCCTCCCCTACTTCGACCCCGACTCGACCCGCTTCTTCAGGCCCGCCAGAGCCCGGTCGATGATGACCTTCTCCGCCTTGCGCTTGATCATGCCGAGCATGGGGATCTTGACGTCCACCGTCAGCTGGTACGTGACCTCGGTGGAGCCCGCGCCGGCCGGCTTGAGGATGTAGGAGCCGTCGAGGGAGCGGAGCATCTGGGACTTGACCAGGGTCCAGGAGACCTCGTGCTCGCCGGTCCAGGTGTAGGCGAGGACCTGGTCGTCCTTGATGGCGCCGGCGTCCATGACGAGACGGACCTGCTCCGCGCGCCCCTGGGTGTCCGCCGCCAGGACCTCTGCCTCCTTCACCTCGCCCGTCCAGTCCGGGTAGCGGGCGAAGTCGGAGATCACATCCATGACCTCGGCCGGTTCCGCCTCGATCGTGATGCTCGAACTGGTGTGTTCCGCCATCGCCGTGGCTCCTCCAGATGCGGTCCGGTGAGGGAGGGTCGTACGCACGTGTGTGCAGCGTGAAGGCTACCGTGCGACCGCCGAACCATCGCCACCCCACCTGGGGTCCGTCGTCATCCGGGACCGGGAGTCACCATTCCAGGGCCCACGGTGTGCCGCTGCCGGCGAAATGGCCGACGTTGACGCACTCGGTCGCCCCGATCCGCATCCTCCGCGCCAGCGGCTGGTGGACATGGCCGAAGAGGGAGTAGCGCGGGCGCGTGCGCCGGATCGCGTCCAGCAGGGCGCGGCTGCCCCGTTCGAAGCGGCGCGCGACCGTGTCGTACACCAGCTCCGGCACCTCCGGCGGGATGTGGGTGCACAGCACGTCCACCTCGCCGACCGCCTCGATCTTCGCCGCGTACTCCTCGTCGCTGATCTCGTACGGCGTCCGCATCGGCGTCCTGAGACCTCCGCCGACGAACCCGAAGGTCCAGCCGCCGATCTCCACGCGGTCGCCGTCCAGCACGGTCGTGCCCGGCCCGGCGTACTCCGGCCAGAGGGCCGGCATGTCGACGTTG
Organism: Streptomyces phyllanthi; assembly: GCF_009377205.1. Taxonomy (GTDB): domain Bacteria; phylum Actinomycetota; class Actinomycetes; order Streptomycetales; family Streptomycetaceae; genus Streptomyces; species Streptomyces phyllanthi. The sequence goes on along the minus strand of NZ_VJZE01000046.1, from coordinate 32,101 downwards.
CCGTAGGTGGCGTACGTAGGAGTGGGGAAGGCCGCGAACAGCTCGGCGTACTGCTTGCGCACCGCCTTCTCGATCACGGCGGACCTGTCCGAGGCGATACCGGCCCAGAGACGGGCACCGAGCTCGCGGGCCTCCTCGAAGCGACGGGCGGTACGCAGCGCGACGAGCCGGTCGGCGTTCTCGGCGCCGAACAGATCGGGGAAGATGCCGCGCGAGTGGTCTGCGTAGTCGAGGAAGAGCACCAGGTCACCGAGACAGATCAGGGCGTCGGCGCCCTCGCCGGCCCGGGCCAGGTCACGTGCGTTGCCGTGCACGTCGCTGACCACGTGAATCCGTGTCCTGCCGCTGCCGCCTGGTGTGGGTGCCATGGTGATCAAGCGTAGGCGCGTGGCGCAAACGTGAACAGAGGTGGCCGGACCTGTGGTTACTGGCCAGTTGCGAATTCCGTGGACTACTGTGCGCCATGGAAAGCCCGTCATGTGTGACGGTGAGAACATCTCGCCCGGACCCCTGTCGCTGATGGCATACCGGCGGGTAACGTCCGGTCAGTCCAGTAGTGCTCAGGATTTCAACATGTGAATCCCGGAGTACCTGCCCGAGTCTTGGACCCACCGTCGCAGCACACAGAGTCGTGGCGCCGGCGCCCTATGAGGAGCAGCAGTCTTGCGCGAGTTCAGCCTTCCGGCTTTGTACGAGGTCCCCACGGACGGCAATCTCACCGACATCGTCCGGAGAAACGCCGCGCAGCACCCCGAAGCAGCCGTGATCGCCCGCAAGGTGGGCGGTGCCTGGGAGGACGTCACCGCCGCCGCCTTCCTGGCCGAGGTGCGGGCCGTCGCCAAGGGGCTCATCGCCTCCGGGGTGCAGCCGGGTGACCGGGTCGGGCTGATGTCGCGCACCCGGTACGAGTGGACGCTGTTCGACTTCGCGATCTGGTCCGCGGGCGCGGTCACCGTGCCGGTGTACGAGACCAGCTCGCCGGAGCAGGTGCAGTGGATCCTCAGCGACTCGGGCGCCACCGCCTGTGTCGTGGAGCTGGACACCCACACCGCCGCCGTCGAGTCGGTCCGCGACCGGCTGCCCGCCCTCAAGAACGTCTGGCAGATCGAGGCCGGCGCCGTGGAGGAGCTGGGCCGCCTCGGCCGGGACGTCACGGACGCGATGGTCGAGGAGCGCGGCTCGCTGGCCAAGGCCGACGACCCGGCGACCATCGTCTACACCTCGGGGACGACCGGCCGCCCGAAGGGCTGTGTGCTCACCCACCGCAGCTTCTTCGCCGAGTGCGGGAACATCGTGGAGCGGCTGCGCCCCCTGTTCCGTACCGGCGAGTGCTCAGTGCTGCTCTTCCTGCCGCTCGCCCACGTCTTCGGGCGGCTGGTGCAGATCGCGCCGATGATGGCGCCGATCAAGCTGGGCACCGTCCCGGACATCAAGAACCTCACCGACGAGCTCGCCACCTTCCGGCCCACGCTGATCCTCGGTGTGCCGCGCGTCTTCGAGAAGGTCTACAACTCGGCGCGCGCCAAGGCCCAGGCGGACGGCAAGGGCAAGATCTTCGACAAGGCCGCGGACACGGCCATCGCGTACAGCAAGGCCCTGGACACGCCGTCGGGCCCGTCGATCGGGATGAAGATCAAGCACAAGGTCTTCGACGTCCTCGTCTACAGCAAGCTGCGGGCCGTCCTCGGCGGCAAGGGCGAGTACGCCATCTCCGGCGGCGCCCCGCTCGGCGAGCGCCTCGGCCACTTCTTCCGCGGCATCGGCTTCACGGTGCTGGAGGGCTACGGCCTGACCGAGACCTGCGCGGCCACGGCCTTCAACCCCTGGGACCGGCAGAAGATCGGCACGGTCGGCCAGCCGCTGCCCGGCTCGGTGGTGCGTATCGCCGACGACGGCGAGGTGCTGCTGCACGGCGAGCACCTGTTCAAGGAGTACTGGAACAACCCGGGCGCGACCGAGGAGGCGCTGGCCGACGGCTGGTTCCACACCGGTGACATCGGCACCCTCGACGAGGACGGCTACCTCAGGATCACCGGGCGCAAGAAGGAGATCATCGTCACCGCGGGCGGCAAGAACGTCGCCCCGGCCGTGATCGAGGACCGGATCCGCGCGCACGCGCTGATCGCGGAGTGCATGGTGGTGGGCGACGGGCGGCCGTTCGTGGGCGCGCTGGTCACCCTCGACGAGGAGTTCCTGGGGCGCTGGGCCGCCGAGCACGGCAAGCCGGCGGGCTCCACCGCGGCGTCGCTGCGCGCGGACGCGGACCTGAACGCGGCGATCCAGGCCGCGGTCGACGACGGCAACGCCGCGGTGTCGAAGGCGGAATCGGTGCGGAAGTTCCGCATTCTGTCCTCCCAGTTCACTGAGGACTCGGGCCACCTCACGCCGTCACTGAAGCTCAAGCGCAATGTGGTGGCGAAGGACTTCTCGGACGAGATCGAGACGATCTACCAGGGCTGAGCCCACGATCTACCAGGGCTGAGCCCCACCGGGGGTTCTATGGCGCGGTGTCCTCGACCAGGACCCGCGCCATCGTCCGTTCCGCGAGCGCGGTGATCGTCACGAACGGGTTGACCCCGATCGACCCGGGCACGAGCGAGCCGTCGGTGACGTACAGCTTCGAATACCCCTTCACGCGCCCGTAGTTGTCCGTCGCCTTCCCCAGTACGCAGCCGCCGAGCGGGTGGTACGTGAAGTCGTCGGCGAAGACCTTGTTGGACGAGCCGAACAGGTCGTACCGGTAGATCGTGGAGTTGGCCGAGTTGATCCGGTCGAAGAGCTTCTTGGCCATGGAGACGGACACCGCGCTCTGGGCGGCGCTCCAGCCGAGCTTCACGGAGTCGGTCGCGGAGTCGTAGGTGAACGACGCGCGCTCGGGGTTCTTGGTGAGCGCGAGATAGAGGCTGACCCAGTGCTCCAGTCCCGTGGGCAGCGGAGCGATCTCGGCGAAGACGGGGTTGGAGGTGTTCGCCCAGTCGTCGATACCCATGACCGGCATCGTGGACTGGTTCTCGCCGACGGTGTCCCACAGGTGGTTGGCGCGCCCGAGCATCACGTTGCCGTTCGTGCCCCAGCCGGCGCCGACGCCGGCGTCGAGGGCGGGCAGGGTGCCCTTCGCCCGTGCCCGGACGAGGAGTTCGGTGGTGCCGACGCTGCCGGCACCGAGGAAGAGGTAGGTGCAGCCGTACTCCTTGGTCTCGACGACCGCGCCGGTGTCGTCGATGCGGTCGACGGTCACGACGTACGTCCCGTCGCTCGCCCTGCGGATGCCCCTGGCCCGCTCCATGGTGTGGATCGTGACGTTTCCGGTGCCCAGCGCCGAGGCGAGGTAGGTCTTGTCGAGGCTGCGCTTGCCGTGGTTGTTGCCGTAGATGACCTCTTGGCCGAGCGCGGACTTCGTCGCGGTGCCGGCCGCCTCGCGCTGCATGTATCCGAAGTCGTAGACGCTCGGGACGAAGGTGGTCTTCAGGCCCGCGTTCTGGGCGTGCTTGCGGGAGATCCGGGTGAAGCGGTACCACTCCGTGGACTCGAACCAGGCCGGGTCGATGGAGTTCACGCCGAGCATGGAGCGGGCACGCGGGAAGTACGTGCTGTACATCTCGGCGGTGTCGACCGTGGGGAACTGCTCGGCGAAGTACGACTGGAGAGGTGTGACGGCCATGCTGCCGTTGACCAGCGAGCCGCCTCCGACGCCGCGGCCGACGTACACGGACATGTTGGCGAAGCGGACACGGTCGAGGACGCCGGGGTAGGAGTCGATGTCCTTGTTGACGACGTCCAGCCACAGGAAGGTGGCCAGCGGCGCCTCCGTGCGGGTCCGGAACCACATCGATCTCTTGTCCGGGGCCGCGGTGGAACAGAACACCTTGCCGTCCGGGCCGGGGGTGTTCCAGAGCCTGCCCATCTCGATGACGAGTGTGCGGATACCGGCCTGGCCGAGGCGGAGGGCGGCCACGGCGGCGCCGTAGCCGGAACCGATCACGATCGCCGGGGAGTTGTCGACGGCCGCGGGCTCGGCCGCCTGAGCCGACTGGAGGCCGATACGGGTGAGCCCGAGGGCGGCGGCCGTCTGGAGGGCTGCCATACCGAGGATTTGGCGACGGGTCAGGTTGCGAGCCGCCCCCTGACGCAGCGTCAAGTGACGAGGAGTCAGTTTTTCTGTCATGTGCGCAGCATGGGCCGATTTCCGACATCCGCCTAGAGGGTGCGCGAATATCCCTTTGACGACCGGCGGGCCACGCGACGCCGGGATGATCCGAACGACAGGCCCCTAGAGCAACGCCTGCAACTTCTCCGCCAGCAGGTCCCAGCGCCACTTCTCCTCGACCCACTCCCGGCCCCGCTCCCCCATACGGCGGCGGAGCTCCGGATCGTCGAGGAGGGCGAGGACGCGGTCGGCGGTCTCCTCGGAGGAGCCGCCGCGGACGACCCAGCCGGTCTCGCCGTCGAGAACCGCATCGGGGGCGCCGCCCGAGTCGCCGGCCACCACGGGGAGCCCGGTGGCGGACGCCTCCAGGTACACGATGCCGAGGCCCTCCACATCCAGCCCTCCCCGGCGCGTACGGCACGGCATGGCGAAGACGTCACCGGCGCCGTAGTGGGCGGGCAGCTCGGACCAGGGCACGGAGCCGGTGAAGCGGACCGAGTCGGCGACCCCGGTGTCGCGCGCGAGCCTGCGCAGGTCCTGCTCGTAGGGGCCGCCGCCGACGATGAGCAGCACCGCCCGGGGCTGCCGGGCCAGGATGCGGGGCATGGCCCGGATGAGCGTGTCCTGGCCCTTGCGCCGGACGAGGCGGGAGACGCAGACCACCACGGGGCGGTCGGTCAGGCCGAGACGGGCGCGGACCTCGTCGCCGCCCGAGCCGGGGTGGAAGGTCTTCTCGTCGACCCCGGGCGGAAGCTGGACCATCCGCCCGGCCGCCTCCGGACTCAGCGCGGTCGCGATACGGGAGCGGGTGTACTCACCCAGGTACGTGATCGTGTCCGTGGCCTCACCGATCCGGCCCAGCAGCTGACGCGCGGCGGGCAGCTGCGCCCAGCCCGCCTCGTGCCCGTGCGTGGTGGCCACGAGCCGCTCCGCCCCGGCCTTCCGCAGCGCGGGCGCCATCAGACCGAGCGGGGCCGCCGCACCGAACCAGACCGACGTACAGCCGTGCTCCCGCAGCAGCGACACAGCCCGCCGGGTGGCTCCCGGAGTCGGCAGCAGCATGGTCGTCCGGTCGCGTACGACGGTGAAGGGCTGCTCGGCGTCGAAGGCGGCCGTCGCCTCGACTCCCTCGCGGCTCCGCTTCCAGGTGGACGCGTAGACGACGAGCCGCTCGGGGTCCAGCCGCAGCGCCATGTTGTGCAGGAACGCCTGGATGCCACCGGGCCGGGGCGGGAAGTCGTTGGTCACGATCAGGGTCTTGTGCATCTCGCCGCCGACCCTACCGAACGGGCCAGGGGGAGCCGTTACCACAGCTGGCCCCGGCCGCGCTTCAAGGCGTCTCACAGCGGGACAGGCCATCATGTCCCCACACATGAGTCCCACGGGCCACACGGGCCCGTACGCACCCACACGCACCCCCACGGACAGAGACGCAGGTGGACATGGCGGGCACACGGCGGTTCCCGGTCGGGCTCCTGGCGGTCTGGGGCGCGACCAGGCTCGTCCTGCTGCTCTTCGTGCTGAAGGTCTTCCGGTTCCCCGGCCCGGACGTCACCAGCGACGTGTCGGTCATCTACCAGGGCTGGTACGAGATCCTGCGCACCGGAACGTATCCGCTGGACGACGTGACCTGGCAGTACCCGCCCGCCGCCGCGCTCGCGATCCTCTCCCCCGCGCTGCTGCCCTTCCTGGACTACGCGACCGCGTTCTTCGCGCTCGCCTTCCTCGCCGACCTGACGGTCCTGGCCCTGCTGCGGTACGCGGGGAGACGCCCCGGCGGGACTCCGCGCGGCTCCTGGGTGTGGGTGGTGGGCGTACCGCTGCTCGGGCCGACCGTGTACGCCCGATACGACGTGATGGTGACAGCGGTGGCGGTCGCCGCGCTCATCGCCGGAACGCGCCACCCGCGCGTGCTGGGGGCGCTCGCGGCCTTCGGGGCGCTGGTGAAGGTGTGGCCCGCGCTGCTGCTCCTGGGAGTGGCCAGGCGCAGGGCATGGGTCTTTGCCGCGGTGACCGCCGTGGCGCTGGCCGCGCTCTTCGCCCTCTCGATGCCGGGCGCCTTCGCCTTCCTGACCTTCCAGCGCGACCGGGGCACGGAGGTCGAGTCCCTGGGCGCGCTCGTCTTCCACGTGGCCCGCCACTTCGGCTGGGAGGGCGAGGTGCTGCTCCACTACGGCTCGGTGGAGTTCCTCGGCCCGTACGTCTCCGCCGTGAGCACGGCGGCCCTGCTGCTGAGCGCGGTGGCGTTCGGCTGGCTGGTGGTGTGGCGGCTGCGCGCCAGGCGGTTCGGGCCGCACACGCCCGCGGAGGCGGCCTTCGTGGCGGTGCTGATGTTCACGACCACGAGCCGGGTCATCAGCCCGCAGTACATGGTGTGGCTGGTCGGCCTCGCGGCGGTCTGCCTGTGCTTCCGGGCCGGCCGGATGACGGTACCCGCGTGTCTCGTCCTGGCCGCGAGCCTGGTGACGGTGCTGGAGTTCCCCGTCTGGTTCGCGCACGTCGTCGCGAGCGACTGGCTGGGCATCCTGCTGCTCTCCGTCCGCAACGGCCTCCTCGTGCTGGCCACCCTGCTCGCCGCCCTGGAACTGTGGCAGGGCACGGCCTCCCCGGCACCCCCGGCCCAGGTCCCCGGTCAGACGGCCCGCACCAAGGAGCCGCTCTCCTCCTGAGCACCGCGCCGCATGGCCGGCACGAGCACCGCGCACCGCACCGCCATGGACAGCGCGAGGGCCAGAAGCGGGCGGGTTGAGGCTCAGCCCAGCTGCGTGCGCAGATACGTCCGCCACTGTGCCGTGAACTGCTCCGGTGTCGTCCCGAGCACGTCCCGCAGCGCGTCCTCCACGGCGCCCTCCCGCTTCTCGTGCTCCCCCACGGCCCGGTAGAACTCGTTCAGCCGGGCCTCGCCCCATCGGCCGGCGATCATCCGGCAGGCCAGCCAGCCGCTCTCGTACGCCTGCGCGAGCCGCGTCGAGTCTCCGTCGAATCCGAAGTCCACGTCGTCCGGCAGGCGGCTCGGTGCGCGCCCCTCCCGTACGGCCCGCTGGAGCTCCGGCGCGACCTGGGCCGCCGTCCGCCCGGTCCCCAGGTAGCCGACCCAGTCGGCGTACCCCTCGGAGAGCCACAGGGGCGTGGCCGCGGTCGTGTGGGCGCGGGTGGCGACATGGGTGGTCTCGTGGGTGAGTACGACCTGTCGGCCGGCGGCGCCGAGGACGCCGTACGCCTCCGGGTTGAGGATGACGCGGTCCGCGGGGGCCTTCGGTGAGCCGCCCACCTCCCCCGTGGTGACCGCCGCGATCCCCCGGTACCCGGACGCCGGGGCGCCGAGCAGCCCGGCCATCTCCTCCAGCGACTCCGGTACGAGGACCACAAGCCGCCCCGCCCAGTCGTCGCCCCACGCCTCGGTCACGGCGGGTACGGCGCGGTCGGCCAGTTCCGCGTATCCGCGCAGGGTGGTGTTCCGCTGCCCGACCCCGAGGACGAGGCTGCGCTCACCGCGGACGGCCCGGACGGCGCCCTGCTCCCACAGCTGCGCGGTGCCCTTCCTCGCGGGTTCGTCGGAGGCGACGTACCAGGTGCCGTCGTCGCGGGTCAGGGTCAGCGCTCGGGCGGCCGTGACGGGGGTCCTGTCGTATCCGCGTATCCGGTAGTGGAGTTCCGCCTCGGCCGTCGCCCGGTCCCCGGAGCGCTGGAAGCCGGTCAGGCGGTACGACCAGGAGGTCAGAGGGACGGCGCGCAGGTTGGCGAACTCGGCCATTCCGGTGGCGAGTTGGTCCCGGCTGTCGGACATCGGCGCCTCGGTCCTCCGGTACGCCGGCTCGTCCCGCTCCAGCACGGCCGCGGCCCGCCGGTCGAGTACGCGCTGGACGTCGGCGCGGGCCTGGTCGGGCGCGGGACCGCCACCACAGCCCACGAGGACGGCGAACACCAGGGACAGCACCGCCCCCACCGCACCACGCCTTCGACCAGCCACCTTCCCGATCGTACGGTGGCCCGCGGCCCGTGGCGTACGCCCGTTCAGACCCGGGTGACCGAGGAGACCGGCATCATGTCGACGGGGTCGTAGCGGACGGGGGCGCCCGGGTACGGGGCGTGGATCACCTGGCCGTTGCCCGCGTACATGCCGACATGGCTGGCGTCGTCCCGGTAGAGGACCAGGTCGCCGGGGCGCGCCTCGGACAGCGGCACCTGGCGGCCGGCGTGCCGCTGGGCCTGCGAGGTGCGCGGGAGCCCCGTACCGGCCTGGGCGTACGACCACTGCACGAGGCCCGAGCAGTCGAAGCCGCCGGGCCCGTTGGCGCCCCACACATAGGGCTTGCCGAGGGCGGAGCGGGCGGCGGCGAGGGCGGCGGCCGCGCGGTCGTCCGGCGCGACGGCGGTGCCGGGGCCGGGCAGGTCCGCGCGGCCGGTGCGGGAGGCCCGGTCGTAGGCGGCGCGCTCGTCGTCCGGGAGGGAGTTGAGCAGCTGCCGGGCCCTGGCCAGCTTCCGCTCGACGGTGCGCTTGTGCCGCGCGACGGCCGTGCGGCTCCTCTCCAGCTCCTCCAGCTTGCCGGTGACCCCCGCGCGCTGCCGGGCGAGGTCGCGCATGGCGCGCCGGAGGTCGTCGAGCTCCTCGGCGTGGTGGGCGCTGATCCGGTCGAGGGCGGCGGCTCTGTCGAGGTAGTCCTCGGGGTCCTTGGAGAGCAGCAGGGTGAGCGAGGGCTCGATCCCGCCGCTGCGGTACTGGGCGCCCGCGAGCGCGCCGAGCGCCTCCCGCATACGGTTGATGCGCTCCTGCTTGCGGGCGATCCGGTCCTGTGCGGAGCCGACCTGCTCGCGCAGCGCGTCGGCACGCTCGTCGGCCTCGTTGTACGCCTCGGTGGCCCGCTCGGCCTGCTCGTAGAGACGGTCCACGTCGGCACGGGTGTCGTCGGTGGGCGCGGCGGAGGCCGGCCCGGCCGGTACGGCTCCGAAGGCGGCGGCCGCGGCGGACAGCACGCAGACCGCGGCGCTGGCGCCCCGGTCGAACCCGGACGGTACAAGACGGCGGTGGGACCCCACGGGAAGCCGCTCTCCCTTCACTGGCTGGCATGGACGGTTTCCGCGATGTCGGGAAACGAGGCCAGACAGTAACCGTGCGACCACGCACCGGCCAAAGGCGCTCGGCGGGCACACAGCGTGACGCCCCGCCTCAGAACCAGGTCATCAGCGGGGCACGGGGTGTGTGCGGGCTGCCGCAATTCGCCCGTTCGGACGGTATGGCGGCCGATCTTGGAGGGGCTCAGAGCGGAGCCCGGCCATCACGGTGTGTGACCGGCCGGGCTACGGGGACATTCGGGTCGCGGAGACCGCCGGGGTCAGATCCGGACGCCGAACTGGAACGGCATGTTGTTGATCGACTCGTAGCGGACGACCGTGCCGGTGCGGGGCGCGTGCAGCACCTGGCCGTTGCCCGCGTAGAAGCCGACGTGGTGCAGGTCGCCGTAGAAGATGACCAGGTCGCCGACCTTGAGCTCGCTCTGCGAGTAGATGCGCGTACCCGCGCTGGCCTGGGCCTGCGAGGTGCGCGGGATGGCGACGCCGGCCTGGGCGTAGGCCCAGGAGGTGAGGCCCGAGCAGTCGTAGGAGCTGGGGCCGGAGGCACCGTAGACGTACGGCTTGCCGATCTGGCTCTGGGCGGCGGCATAGGCCTCGGCGGCACGTCCGCTCGCGGCGGAACCGCCGCCGCCGAGGGCGTCACGCTGGCTCTCGCGGCTGGCGCGTTCGTCGGCGGCGTCGAGGGCCGCCTTCTCGGCGGCCGTCAGGGAGTTGAGGAGCTTCTGGGCCTGCGCGAGCTTGGCCTGAACCTCCTTCTTCTTCTTGCCCAGGGTCTCGCGGGTGTCGGCGAGGTCCTCGAGCTTCTCGGAGGCCTCCTGGCGCTGCTGGGCGAGCGAGCGCTGCTTCTCCTGGATCTTCTTGAGCGACTCGACCTGCTGGGCGCTCAACTGGTCCAGCGTGGACGCCTTGTCGAGGTAGTCGTCCGGGTCGGAGGAGAGGAAGAGCTGGACGGAGGAGTCGATGCCACCGGTGCGGTACTGGGCACTGGCCGCGAGGCCGATGCCCTCGCGGAGCTTGTTGAGGTCCTCCTGGCCACGGGCGACGTTGTCCTGGAGGGTGGAGATCTCCTTCTGGAGCTTCTCCTGCTTCTCCTTGGCCCCGTTGTACTTCTCGGTGGCCTTCTCCGCCTCTTCGTAGAGCCTGTCGACCTTGGACTTGACCTCGTCCTTGCTCGGCTTCTCGCTGGGCGCGGCGTTCGCGGCCTGCGAGGTCAGGGCCACGGCAGCGGCAGCGGCGGTGGTGAGCACGGTCACACGTGCGCGGTTCGGCTGCTTCGGTCGACGGTGGGACGCCACGGAGGCGAGCTCCTTCTTCCTCCAGCCGCCTACCGACACGCCGGTGGGCGGTGCCCCTCCACCGTCACTCCTCATGAGCGATCACCCGAGCGGAGGTGCGTGGCCAGACCCTAGTGACCTTCTTGTGATCAGATCAAATCCTCACGTGAAAAATCTATGTCATGGAGAGCATTCTTTGCCCTCAACTCACATGCGGTGACGAAGCCCTGACGCTACGTTGCGTGAAGGTTTCGCCAATTCGGGCATTTCGCTTCGTACGTTGCGCTTGGGGCTTAGGTGATCCATGGGGTGTACGGACCGGAAAGGCCGAGCGTTCAGAAGCGGTCGGGAGGAGGGGTGAGATCCAGCCATCGGGCGGCCTCGCGAGAGGCCCGTTTTGCGGGGAATGTGCCTCAGCCGCGCGAGAAGCGCTTCAGCAGCACCGCCGAAGCCACGGGCCGCGCCCCGGCCTTGGCCACGCCGTCGGCCACCTCGCGGTCGGTGGAGGCGACGATGACCGGACGCCCGGGCGGTTCGGCGCGCACCAGCTGGCGGATCAACTCGTCGGCGGTGACGCCCGGTTTGGAGAACAGCACCCGCACCCCGCGCGGCGGCGCGAGCAGCACCGGCGCGGCCAGCTCGGCACCGTCGAAGACGCACGTCACTTCCGCGTTCGTCTGCGCGGCCAGCTGCGAGAGCTGCCCGAGCAGCCTCAGGCGCTGCTTCTCCAGGGGCATCTGCGGATAGCCGGTCTTGGTGACGTTGTAGCCGTCGACCACGAGATGCGCCTGCGGCAGCGCGAGCAACTGGTCCAGGATCGCGGGGTCGCTCTCGGACAGCGCGCGGGCGGCGATGTCCTTCGGGGTCATCCGTCCCGGTTCCACCGCGTCCACGGTCTCTGCGGGCCGTACGGACACCGGCGGCAGCGCCAGCTCCCGCCGCAGCCCCTGGGCCGCGTCAAGGACGGTGTCCAGGAGCAGCCGTACGCGCATGTCCTCCACGCTGCGTCCCTCGCGCGCCGCCCTGCGGGTGGCCTCCAGGGTGGCCTCCACCTCGCCGAGCCGCGCCTTGAGCCGCCGGGTCTCGCTCTCGGCGGCCGACACCTGGGCCTGGCCCTCGGCGCGCACGGACTCGACCTCGCTCTGCACCTTGCGCATCGCGGCCTCGCCGCGCTTGACGTCGCTGAGCGCGGCGCGCAGTTTGCGGTGCAGGGACTCGGCCTCCTTCCTGGCCGTCTCCAGCTCCGCGCGCAGCCGCTCGGTCTCGGTCTTCGTCTGGCCGCGGGCCTCCGCGAGCTCCGCGCGCAGCCGCTCCAGCTCCGCGCGGCTCTCCTCGTCGTGGCGCTCGGCGTCCGCCCGCTGGGCCTCCTCGCCGGCTGCGGTGACCAGCTTCACCCAGCCCGTGGGGCGCAGCACATAGGCCGCGGCCGCCACGTCCAGCGGGTCCGCGGCCGGTGGCGGTGAGCCCGCGTCGAGGGCGCCGGCGAGCTCGGGCTGGGCCTCTCTGAGGCGCTCCCCGATGCGCTGCCGGAACAGGGTGTCGCCCTCCAGCGCCGCCGCCATGGCGTTGCCCGCGAACTTGGCCCGGCGGTTCGGGGCGAACCGGGCGTACTGCCTCAGCTGCGTGGGCAGTTCCGCGAGGGTCAACCCGCCGAAACCGTCGGCGACGATCTGCACGACACGTCGGCGCACGCCTTCGGGCAGGGGACGGTCGAGCGCCTCAGCGGTGCCGTCGCCCGGCCCCCCGCCTGCGGTCTCCACCATCGTCACCCCAATACCTGTGCGGGATCCCCGGAGGGATCACCTGTGCGTGCCCGCTCCCCTCAGGAGTCGGCGCCCGGCCTGTCCACGAGTTCCACCTGGTCCACGGCGTTGCACCAGCGGCAGCGGACCGACTCGATGGTCTCACTGAGCACCTCGCGCTCCTCGACCTTCGGCTCCCCGGCCAGATCGAGGTGCACGTACTCGACGACCTTCGACGAGCGGGTCACGTCGAAACGCGTGAGGTTGCCGCAGAGCGTGCAGCGCCAGCGGGTGGTGTCCGTCGGCGGGGGAACCGTCGTCATCTTGGCCGCTCTTCCTTCCAGTCTCCGTGATGCGCCAGTTTCCCTGGTGCGTGTGGCTCGTAACCCTACGGCCTGGCGGGTACTCGACGCCTGCCCGGCCACAACGGCGAGGCGGTCCGTACCGTTCACTCCCGTTACGTCATGCTCTGTGCATGACCGGCAAGTGGAGCGCGCTGGCAGACCGAGCGGTGCGGGGGCAGTCGGCGCCGGTGACATACGGGCTGATCGGCTTCTGCTGTGTGATGTTCCTGATCGGCCCGGCCTCCGGGATGAACGCCGCCTACGGCACCGGGGCCGAGCTGGTCACCGCCCAGCGGGCGTACTTCGGGCGCTGGGGCGTCGTACCGGTCGAACTGCTCAGCGCCGACGCGCGTGCCGCGCTCACCCCCGTGACCGCGCTGTTCATCCACGGGAGCTGGCTGCACCTCCTCGGCAACATGCTGTTCCTCTATGTCTTCGGGGCGATGGCCGAGGAGCGGATGGGCCATATCGAGTTCGCCCTCTTCTACGTGGGCTGCGGATACCTCGCCCTGCTGGGATACGCGGCCGCGAACGCCGCGTCGTCGCAGACGCTGGTCGGGGCGTCCGGGGCGATCTCCGCGGTCCTCGGCGCCTTTCTCTACTTGTTCCCCAAAGCGCGGGTCACGAGCCTCTTCCCGTTCCTGTTCTTTCTCCCTCTGCGCCTTCCCGCGTGGGTGACCCTGCCGTTCTGGGTCACGCTCCAGTGGCTCGCGGCGGGCCGGGACACCCCGGGTCCCGGGGTCGCCTATCTGGCACACGTCGTGGGGTTCGCGCTGGGGTTCGCCTACGCGTGGGTGCGGTATGCCCCTCCGGGTTCCGTGTCCTCCCGGGGGACGGCCCCCAGGCCCCCGGCCGAAAGGACCCGCCCCGGCGATGCTGAGTAAGGTGAGAGCCCAGCACCGGCCTCCAGAACAGCCCCAGCGTCGGCCCCGAGGGAGAAAACCAGCCGTGATCACCGCGATCGTGCTCATCAAGACCAGCGTGGACCGGATCCCCGAGATCGCCGAGTCGATCGCCGCGCTGGACTCCGTCAGCGAGGTGTTCTCCGTCACGGGGACCTACGACCTGATCGCGATGGTCCGGGTCAGGGCCCACGACGACCTGGCCGATGTCATCCCCGGCAAGATCAGCAAGATTCCCGGGGTCGAGGCGACGGACACGCACGTGGCGTTCCGCGCGTACTCGCAGCACGACCTCGAGGCCGCGTTCGCGATCGGGCTCGACAGCTAGGCGCATTGACCCGCAGGGTTGTTCACGCGGGTCACGGGTGGCCGGCCGCCGAGTGCGGTGCGGGGGTTCGGGCGGCGCTTGCGAGGGCCGTACCTTGCGGCCCCCTTGGAGGAAGAGTTCCTGGATGAAGAGTTCCTCATCTTCGGTTCATCCTCGCTTCCGCCCGCCCCGCGCAGGATCGTGCCCATGGTCTTCTCACGCCGTATCGCGGCCCTCGCCGCCGTCGTGGTGATCCCCCTCGGGATCGCCGCGACCAGTTTCGCCCTCACCGACAGCCCGGAGCCGCCGAAGGTCCCGCCCAAGGTGGAGCTCGACAGCGGTTCCCCCACTCCGACGCCGACCCGGCCCCAGAAGACGCCGACACCGACCGACGAGGTCGTGTCACGGCCTCCGGTGACCGACAGCCCCGCGAGCGATGACGATGACGACGACCGAGGCGGGGACGCGGGGGACGACGGACCCGGCGACGACGGCTGATCGCGTGCCCCCGCGGGTCTCCGCCCGGGTCCACATCCTGCTCTGGCTGCTGCTGGTGATGGCCGTCGCGCTGGCCTCGGTGGCGACGACCACCCGCTCGATCCTGCTGCGGGACGCCGACCAGCGGATCAACGGACTGCTCTCCCAGGAGGCCGGCGAGTTCACCAACCTCCAGTCACGGGGCGTCGACCCCGAGACCGGCCGTCCGTTCACCGACCCGGCGCGGCTGCTGCGGGTCTTCCTGGAACGGCAGAACGCCGATCCCGACGAGGAGCTGATCGGCCTGGTGGGCCGGGCGGGCCGGGGTCCGACGCAGATCATCCAGCAGCGCGAGATCCCGGTCGGCCTGCCCCTGCACAAGGACTCCGACGCCCGGCGGCGCATCTTCGACTCGCCCCACCCCACCGGCACCCTGCACCGGGCGGCGGGAGAGATCCGCTGGGCCAAGGTCGCCGTCGCCCGTTACGGCAGCGAACCGGACGCGGCGTTCGTGGTCGCCTTCCATCCGGGGCGTGAACAGCAGCGCGCCAACGAGGTGTTCCGCGTCCTGCTCGCCATATCCGGGGTCGCCCTGCTGATGACGACGGGCATCGCCTGGGTGGTGGCCGGCCGGATCCTGAAGCCCGTACGGCTCGTGCGTGCCGCCGCCGCGCAGCTCACCGAGCAGGACCTCACCCGCCGTATCCCGGTACGCGGCCGGGACGACGTGGCCGCGCTCGCCGAGACGTTCAACGCGATGCTCAACCGGCTGGAGCGCGCGTTCGCCGCCCAGCGCGAGTTCGTCGACGACGCGGGCCATGAACTGCGCACCCCGATCACCATCGTGCGCGGCCATCTGGAGCTGATGGGCGACGACCCCGCCGAGCGCGAGGAGACCGTCCGGCTGGTCACCGATGAACTGGACCGGATGAGCCGTATCGTCGAGGACCTGCTGCTGCTCGCCAAGGCCGAACGCCCGGACTTCGTCACCCCGGAGCCGGTCCAGCTCGCCGAACTCACCGCCGATGTCTACGTCAAGGCCCGCACGCTCGGCGACCGCGACTGGCAGCTCGCCGAAGTCGCCGACGCGGAAGTCGTGCTGGACCCGCAGCGGATCACCCAGGCGATGGTCCAGCTCGCGCAGAACGCCGTACAGCACACCACGGCGGGGCAGACCATCCGCATCGGTTCCCGCGCCGAGGGCCCGGGCGTCGAGCTGTACGTCGTCGACTCGGGGCCCGGTGTCCAGCCTCAGGACGCCGACGTGATCTTCGAGCGGTTCCGGCGCGGGACCGCCCGGCGCGGCGCCCGCGGTTCGGGGGCGGGGCTCGGGCTGTCGATCGTCCGGGCGATCGCGGAGGCCCACGGCGGCCGGGTCCGCCTGCACGACACCGAGGGCGGCGGCGCCACCTTCGTACTGAGCCTGGAGGAAGCACGCACGTGAACGCGACCGGCAAAGAGGCAGGCCCGTGAACCGCATTCTCATCGTCGAGGACGAGGAACGCATCGCCTCCTTCGTCGAGAAGGGCCTGCGCGCCAACGGATTCACGACCACCGTGGTCGGCGACGGCGACAGCGCCTACGAGTATGTCCTGACCGGCGGCTTCGATCTGGTCGTCCTCGACATCGGCCTGCCCGGCCGCGACGGCTTCACGGTCCTGCGCGAACTGCGCGAGGCCCGGTCGACCGTCCCCGTGATCGTGCTGACCGCACGCGACTCCGTACGGGACACGGTGGCCGGCCTGGAGGGCGGCGCCGACGACTGGATGACCAAACCGTTCCGCTTCGAGGAGCTGCTGGCACGGGTGCGGTTGCGATTGCGTACGGCGGCGCGGGCGCCGGAGGTGACGGTGCTGCGCTCCGGTTCGCTGAGCCTGGACCTGCGGACGCGGAGGGCGCGGGCGGGAGAGCGGACGGTCGATCTGACGGCCCGCGAGTTCGTGCTCCTGGAGCTGTTCCTGCGCCATCCCGGGCAGGTGTTGTCCCGCGAGCAGATCCTGTCGCACGTGTGGGGCTACGACTTCGATCCGGGCTCCAACATCGTGGACGTGTACGTGCGCGCCCTGCGGAAGAAGCTGGGCCCGGAGCGGCTGGAGACGGTACGCGGGATGGGGTACCGGTTGCCCGCGTGAAGTTCCCTCGCGCCGCGTGAAGTTCCCTTCATGTACGGCTCATCGAGCGCTCACCGCCCGGCTGAACCCTCGATGACGTGACTCTGAGCCTCCGTCATACCGCGGCCCTCTGCGTGGCGCTGTCCCTCTGCGCACCGCTCGTCGTCCCCGGCACCTTCCCGGGACTCGGCGTCGGCGCCCGTCTCACGCTCGCGGTCTTCGTACTGGCGACCTGTGCCTGGATCGCCACCTCCATCGACGACACCTACATAGCGCTGGGCGCCGGACTCGCGCTCACGGTCACCGGAGTGATCAGCAGCGACACGCTCTTCGGGACCCTGGGCGACTCCACGGTGTGGCTGCTGATCTGCGCGTTCGTGCTCGCGGCGGCCGTGACCCGGACGGGGCTCGCCGGTCGGGCGGCGGCGTTCCTGGTCAGCGGGGCGCGCACCGTACGGCAGCTCACGCATCTGACGACGGCCGCGCTGGTCGTCACGGCGTTCGCGGTGCCCGCCACCTCGGGCCGGGCCGCCCTCGCGCTGCCGGTGTTCCTCGCCCTCGCCAGGGCGCTCGCCGACCGGCGGCGGCTGGTCGTGATGCTGGCACTGCTGTTCCCGACCGTGATCCTGTTGTCGGCGGTGGCGACCCTGATCGGGGCCGGTGCGCACCTGATCACCGTGTCGGTGCTGTGGGAGGCCACCGGGGACCGGATCGGCTTCACGGAGTGGCTGCTGCTGGGGCTGCCGCTGGCCGTGGTCTCCTCCCATCTGGCCGCCGAGGCGGTCCTGTTGACGACCACCCGGCGCGCGGACCGCGAGGGTCCCGTGCACATCACCGCCGAGCAGATCCAGGAGCACAGCGACCGCCCGGTCACCGGCCCCTGGTCGCAGGCCGAGACACGCTGCGCGCTGCTGCTCGGCACGGTCGTGGTGCTGTGGTGCGCCGAACCGCTCCACCGGGTGCCGCCCGCGGTCGTGGCGCTGATCGGCGCGGTCGTGGCGTCCTCACCGGCCCTCGGCACCGTACGCCTGAAGGACGCGCTGAGGACAGTCCCCTGGTCTCTGCTGCTGTTCATGGCCGCGACGATGGCGATGGGGGTCGCGCTCGCCGACTCGGGAGCGGCGAAGTGGCTGGTCTCCGGACTGCCCTCGGCCGTCTCCCCGGCCGTGTTCCTGGCCGTCGTGATCGCGCTCAGCACGGCGGCGCACCTCGTCCTCCAGTCCCGTTCGGCACGTTCGTCGGTGCTGGTCCCCCTGGTCGTGGCGGCCGCGGTGGGCGCCGGGGTCAACCCGGTCGCGGCCGCCCTCGCGTCCACCGCGGCGGCGGGCTTCTGCCACACGCTCCCGGCCTCCGCGAAGCCGGTCACGCTCTTCGCCGAGATCCCCGGCACGCCCACGTACACCCCGCGCGATCTGCTGCGCCTGTCGGCCGTCCTGGCGCCGCTGACCGCCGCCCTCGTCCTGCTCTTCGCCGTCGCGGTATGGCCGCTGCTCGGCGTCCCCGTCACCCGTTAGGAGTCCGTCCATGCTCAGCCGTGTCGCCGTAGCCCCCAGCGGTTTCAAGGAGTCCCTGTCCGCACCGGCCGCCGCCGACGCCATCGCGGCGGGTGTCCGCCGTGTCGTGCCCGACGCCGAGGTCGATCTCATCCCCCTGGTGGACGGCGGCGAGGGCACGGCCGCCGCGCTGGCCGCCTCGACGGGGGGCCGGCTGGTCGCCCTGCCCGCCACGGGCCCGGTCGGGGAGCCCGTCGGCACCCATTTCGCACTGCTCGGCTCCCGTGACACGGCGGTCGTCGAGATGGCGGCGGTCGCGGGCCTCTCCCTGGTCCCGCACAGCCTCCGCGACCCCGGCGCCACGACGACGTACGGCGTCGGCGAACTCCTCCGCGCCGCGCTCGACCTGGACGTACGACGCGTCCTGGTGGGCTGCGGCGACTCGGGTACGTCGGACGGGGGCGCCGGGGCGCTCCAGGCGCTCGGAGCCCGGCTCCTGGACGAGGACGGCTTCGAACTCCCGCCCGGAGGGCAGGAGTTGACCCGCCTCCACCGCATCGACCCGTCGGGCCTCGACCCCCGTCTCAAGGACGTCGAACTGCTCGTCGCCTGCAACCCGTACAACGTGCTGTGCGGCGAACGCGGGGTCGCCCGTGTCTTCGGCCCGCAGAAGGGCGCGACCCCGGCCCGGGTGGAGCAGCTGTCGGCGGCGCTCGAGAACTGGGCGTACGTCCTGACCCGCGACCTCGGTGCCCCCGGCACCGACCTGTACGGCGGCCCGGGGACCGGCGCCTCGGGCGGCCTGGGTGCGGGCCTCGCCGCCCTGGGCGCCCGGCTGCTCCCCCGCTTCGAGGTGCTGCTGGACCACCTCGACCTGGACGCCCGGCTGGCCCGCGCCGACCTGGTCGTCACCGCCGAGGGCGCCCTGGATCACCAGACGCCGCGCGGCAAGGTCCCGGCCGAGGTGGCCCGCCGCGCCAAGCTGCACGGACGTCCGGTGCTGGCCCTGGCCGGCACGCTCGGCGAGGGCGCGCACCAGGTGCCGGGCGTGGACGCCTGCCACGGCATCCTGCCGGCTCCGATGGCGCTGGCCGAGGCGCTGACGCGGGCCACGGAACTCCTCACGGACGCGACCGAGCGCGCCCTGAGAATGATCGTGCTCGGCACCCGGCTGTCGGCGGGCGCCTGGGCCGACGGGCCGCTACCGGCTCACGCGGAGGTGTCGGGCGAGGCGGTGCCGGGGAAGGCGGTGTCGGGCACGCAACGCCCGTCCTCCGTACGGTAGTTCCACCGGGCACCGCTGCCGACGAGTTCCTTCACCGCACCCACGAACCGCTCCACGTGCTCGTCGGGCGTACCGGCACCGAAGCTCACCCGGATCGCGTTGAGGGACTTCTCCCCGGGCGCGGCCTCGGGCGCACCGCACTCGCCCTGGGTCTGCGGCTCACTGCCGAGGAGCGTCCGCACGAGCGGGTGGGCACAGAAGAGCCCGTCCCGCACACCGATGCCGTACTCGGCGGAGAGGGCGGCGGCGAAGTGCGAGCTGTTCCACCCCTCGACGACGAAGGAGATGACGCCGACGCGCGGGGCGTCGTCCCCGAAGAGGGAGAGGACGCGGACTTCGGGCACCTCGGCGAGCCCTTCGCGGACCCTCAGAACCAGATACCGCTCGCGGGCCACGAGCGTGTCGAACCCCGCCTCGGTGAGGGCCTTGCAGGCGGAGGCGATGGAGTAGGCGCCGATGACGTTGGGCGACCCGGCCTCGTGCCGCGCGGCGGTGTCGTGCCACTCGACGTCGACGCCTCCGTCCGTACGCCGGGTGACCTTCCTGCTCGCACCACCGCCCGCGAGATACGGCTCGGCCTCGCGCAGCCAGTCGGAACGCCCCGCGAGCACTCCCGAGCCGAAGGGCGCGTACAGCTTGTGCCCCGAGAAGGCCACCCAGTCGACGTCCAACTCCCGTACGGAGACAGGGTGGTGGGGTGCGAGCTGGGCCGCGTCGAGGACGATGCGCGCACCGTGGGCGTGCGCGGCGGCGGCCAGCTCCCGTACGGGCCACAGCTCGCCGGTGACGTTGGAGGCACCGGTGACGCAGACGAGCGCGGGGCCGTGGGGGTCGCGGTCGGCGAGGGCGCGCTCCAGCGTGGCGACGGCCTCGGCGTGGGAACGCGGGGCGTCGAGGTGCGTGACGTGGGCGTCCCGCCAGGGCAGCAGGGCGGCGTGGTGCTCGGTCTCGAAAACGAAGACCCGGCAGTCGGAGGGAAGCGCTGCGGCGAGGAGGTTGAGCGAGTCGGTGGTGGACCGGGTGAACACCACCTGGTCGTCGTCCCGGCAGTCGAGGAACTCCCCGACGGTCCTGCGGGCGTTCTCGAACAGATCGGTGGACAGCTGCGACAGGTACCCGGCACCGCGGTGCACGCTCCCGTAGTACGGCGCGTAGGCGGCCACGTCGTCCCAGACGCGCTGCAGCGCCGGGGCGCTGGCGGCGTAGTCGAGCGCGGCGTACGTGACTTCGCCGCCCGTCACGAGCGGGACGGTGACATCTCGCCCCAGAACAGGCAGCGGGGAGCAAATGGACTGGGTGGTGGCAAGGGTGGAGACAGACATGGGTGAACTCCCGTGAGGGCAGACGGAATTCCACGCCGAGGCGATGGCGGCACGGAAAAGGGGGATACGCGGAGGCGGGGCTCTGCGGCCCTATCGCATTCGCTTGCTCACGGAAGGCTCCCTCGACGACCAGGACCCCTGGCCCCACACTTGTCGAAAGTGTGCGAGGGGTCCGCGCTTGCCGTAGGCGTTGTCGCCTACGACCTGGTCTTCACCCGGGGCACCCCGCCACGGACGGAGGGTTGCCGGACAGCCGGCCGGGGCCTTGTGGCTGTCGCTCATGACCTGTCTTGCATCTTGCCACACGATCTTGCGGGCGCAACTCCCGTGTCCGGATGCCGGACGGTGGGGGTACGCCGGGAGGTTTTCGCCCCCGCCGCCCCTACCCGTCCCATCACTGGGGGCTGCGCCCCCCAGACCCCCGCTTCGGCCCTGAACGGGCCTCGTCCTCAAACGCCGGACGGGCTGGAGATGCAGCCCCTCCGGCGTTTGAGGAGCGGGGTCCGGGGCGGAGCCCAGGCGGGGGCGAGAAAAACCCTGCGCGCTACGCGTTACTCGCCGTCACCCACCGCTCCAGCACGCCCCTCGCCGCCCCCGAGTCGATCGACTCCGCCGCCTTCGCCATCCCGGCCCGGATCCGCTCCGCCAGCGAACCCGCGCCCGGCTCCAACGCCACCAACGCCGCCGCCGAGTTCAGCAGCACCGCGTCCCGTACCGGCCCCGTCTCCCCGTTCAGCAACCGCCGGGCGACATCCGCGTTGTACGACGCGTCCGCCCCCCGCAGCGCCTCCACAGGGACCAGGTCGAGGCCGACGTCACGCGGGTCGAAGGACTCCTCCGTGACCTTTCCGTCCCGTACCACCCACACCCGCGAGGTCGCCGTCGTCGTCAGCTCGTCCAGCCCGTCGTCCCCCCGGAACACCAGCGACGAGTTGCCGCGCTCGGCGAAGACACCGGCCACGATCGGCGCCATCCGAAGATCCGCCACACCCACCGCCTGTGCCTTCACCTTCGCCGGATTCGTCAGCGGCCCCAGGAAGTTGAAGGTCGTCCGGATCCCCAACTGGCCCCGCGCCGCAGCCACATGCCGCAGCGCCGGATGGAACTTCACCGCGAAGCAGAAGGTGATGCCCGCCTCCTCGGCCACCTCCGCCACCCGACCCGGAGTCAGCTCCAGGTTCACACCGAGCTTCTCCAGCACGTCCGACGCCCCGGACGCCGAGGACGCCGCCCGGTTGCCGTGCTTGACGACCTTGGCTCCCGTACCCGCGATCACGATCGCCGACATCGTGGAGATGTTGACCGTCTTGGCGCCGTCACCCCCCGTACCGACGATGTCGACCGTCTCCCCGGGCACCTCGATCACGTTGGCGTGCTCGTACATCGCCCGTACGAACCCGCCGATCTCCTCGACGGTCTCCCCCTTGGCCCGGAGCGCCACCACCAGCCCGGCGATCTGCGCGTCGGTCGCCTCACCGCGCATGATCAGGTCCATCGCCCACGCGGTGTCATCCGACGTCAGATCGCGCCCGTCCAGCAGTCCGTTCAGCAGCACGGGCCAGGAGCGGCCCGCCGCGGTGTCGCCTCCAGCGGGGATCACAGCGCTCATAAGCCGCTCCAGGTTCATGTCCCGACCGGGGACTCTCCAACGCGAGATTCAGGGGTCCACCCTATCCACCCCGGACCATGACGAAGGGCCCCGTCCGTACAACGGACGGGGCCCTTCGGCCGTGCGCGTGGCGAGCGCAGCGATCAGTGGTGGCCGTGGCCGCTCGTGATCTCCTTGTACTCCTCGACGGTCGGCTTCGGGATCTGGCTCTGGTCGTTGAAGTACGCCTTGCTGAGCTTGGCGCGCAGCTTCTCGGAGCCCTTGATCTTGCGCCTGACGCCGTTCTCGTCGACCTCCGGGCCGATCTCGAGCGGCTTGTACTGCTCGTGCGCGGTGAGCGTGTGCAGCTGCTCCTGGCTGAGCGGCTCGTGGACCTCGATGAACTCACCGTGCGGCAGGCGCTTGATGATGCCCGTCTCGCGGCCGTGCAGCACCTTGTCCTTGTCCCGGCGCTGGAGGCCGAGGCAGACGCGCTTGGTGATGATGAACGCGAGGACCGGCCCGGCGAAGACCGCGATCCGCACGAACCAGGTGACCGCGTTGATCGACAGATGGAAGTGCGTGGCGATGATGTCGTTGCCACCACCGATCAGCAGCACCATGTACAGGGTGAGCCACGCGACGCCGAAGCCCGTGCGGGTCGGCGCGTTGCGCGGGCGGTCCAGGATGTGGTGCTCACGCCTGTCGCCGGTGACCCAGGCCTCGATGAACGGGTAGACCGCGATCGCGACCAGCACCAGCGGGAAGACCACCAGCGGGATGAACACACCCAGGACGAGCGTGTGGCCCCAGAAGTTGATCTCCCAGCCCGGCATGATGCGGATCAGGCCCTCGGAGAAGCCCATATACCAGTCGGGCTGGGCGCCGGTGGACACCTGGTCCGGACGGTAGGGGCCGAACGCCCAGATCGGGTTGATCTGCGCGACCGCCGCGACGACCGCGACGACACCGAAGACCAGGAAGAAGAAGCCTCCGGCCTTGGCCATGTAGACCGGCAGCAGCGGCATGCCGACGACGTTGTTGTTCGTCTTTCCGGGGCCCGCGTACTGCGTGTGCTTGTGGTAGAAGACCAGGATCAGGTGCGCCACCACGAGGCCGAGCATGATGCCCGGCAGCAGCAGGATGTGGACCGAGTAGAAGCGGGCCACGAAGTCGCCGCCCGGGAACTCCCCGCCGAAGAGGAAGAACGACAGGTACGTGCCGACGACCGGCACGGACAGAACCGCGCCCTCCATGAAGCGGACACCGGTGCCGGAGAGCAGGTCGTCCGGGAGCGAGTAACCGGTGAAGCCGGTGAACATGCCCAGGACGAGCAGCAGGAAGCCGAACAGCCAGTTGACCTCACGCGGCTTGCGGAACGCGCCGGTGAAGAACACGCGCATCATGTGGACGATCATGCCGGCGATGAAGATCAGCGCCGCCCAGTGGTGGATCTGCCGGATCAGCAGACCACCGCGCACGTCGAACGAGATGTGCATGGTCGAGTTGAACGCCTCGGACATCAGCTGTCCCTGGAGCGGGACGTAACTGCCGTGGTACTCGACCTCGTTCATCGACGGGTGGAAGAACAGCGTCAGATAGACACCCGTGAGGATGATGATGATGAACGTGTAGAGGCAGACCTCACCCAACATGAACGACCAGTGGTCGGGGAAGATCTTGCGCATGTTGGCCTTGGCCAGGGAGTAGATCCCCAGGCGGCCGTCGGCCCAGTCGGCGATCCGCTCGCCGGCCGGTGCCTTCCCGCGGGAGCGGGACTCGTTGTTCTCGTTGGTGCTCATCCGCGCTCCCAGAAGGCAGGACCGACGGGCTCCTCGAAGTCGCCGAGCGCTTCGAGGTAACCCTCGTCGTTCACGCCGATGCGCAGCTGCGGCAGGGCGTGACCGGCCGGGCCGAAGATCACCCGGGCGCCGTCGGCGAGGTCGAAGGTGGACTGGTGGCAGGGGCAGAGGGCGTGGTGCGTCTGCTGCTCGTACAGGGAGATCGGGCAGCCCACGTGGGTGCAGATCTTCGAGTAGGCCACGATGCCCTCGTGGGACCACTCCAGCTCGCGCTTGTCCTTGATGTCGTCCGGCTGGATCCGGATGATCATCAGGGCGTCCTTGGCGATCTGGGTCTGGAAGTCGTGGTCGTGCTCCTCCAGGCCCTCGGGCTTGGCGAAGGTCAGCGAGCCGACCGTGACGTCGGAGGCACGCAGCGGCTCGTTCGTGTTCATGTTGACGAGCAGCTTGCCCTTGCGCCAGCCGGTGTGCCGCAGGACGGTCCCGGGCAGCGGGCCGAGGTCCCGCAGCAGGACGACGCCGGAGAGCGGGAACAGGGCCAGCGCGCCGAACATCGTGGTGCGGATCAGCTTGCGGCGGCCGAGCGCGGACTCCTTGGCGCCCTGCGCGAAGTCGGCCATGACCTTGGTCTTGACCTCGGGCGGGGCCTCGATCGGGTGGCGCTCGTCGACGAGTTCCTCGTCCGACATCAGCGTGCGGGCCCAGTGGACCGCGCCGGCGCCGATGCAGAACAGGGCGAGGCCCAGGGTGCAGCCCAGCGCGAAGTTCAGCGCGCTGATGTGCCCGATCGGCCAGATGTAGGCCGACTGGTCGATGTCGATCGTCACGTACGAGGCGATGAAGCCGACGGTGGCCAGCATCGACACCGTGAACAGCAGGGCGACCGTGCGCTCGGAACGCTTGGCGGCCCGCTCGTCGATGTCCTGGACGCGGTGCTCGTGGGGCGGCAGCCCCGGGTCGGCGAACGGGTGCTTCTCGTCCGCGACGCTCACGGCACCGTGCGCGGTGCCGTGCTGGGCGGGCAGGTTCTCTTCGGGATTCTCTTGGCTACTCATGACTTCTTGGCCTTTGCGGTCCGAGCGGCGACCCAGACGGCGACGGCGATCAGTGCACCGAGACCGAAGACCCAGCCGAACAGGCCCTCGCTCACCGGGCCGAGACCGCCGAGGTTGAGGCCACCGGGCTCCACGGTGTCGTCGCTGTTGACCGCGTGCAGGTACGCGATGATGTCCTTCTTGTTCTTCTCCGTCATCACCGTGTCGGGGAAGGACGGCATGTTCTGCGGGCCGGTCTGCATGGCCTCGTAGATGTGCTTCGGGCTGACGTCCTCGAGGGTCGGCGCGTACTTGCCCTCGGACAGCGCACCGCCCTTGCCGCTGGCCGCGTGGCACTGCCCGCAGTTGGTGCGGAAGAGCTCGCCACCCTTGCCGAGGTCGGCGCCGGTCGGGTCGTACTGCTCCTCGGTCGGCACGGAGGGACCGGCGCCCAGCGACGCGACGAACGCCGCGAGCTGGTCGATCTGCGCCTGGGTGTAGATGACCTTCTTGCGGGGGACCTGCGCGCCCGGCTGCTGGGCCGGCATACGTCCGGTGCCGACCTGGAAGTCGACGGCCGCGGCGCCCACGCCCACCAGGGGCGGACCGTCGCTGGTGCCCTGAGCGCTGGGACCGTGGCAGCTGGCGCAGCCGACGGCGTAGAGCTTCTTGCCCTCATCGATGGCGAGGGACTGCGCGGTCTCGTCGGCCGCCGCCTTTTCCGCGGGCGCGAAGGCGGCGTACAACCCCCCGGAGGCCACCAGCGCGATGAGTAGGACGACGAGCGCCGCCAGCGGATGGCGTCGTCGTGCGGAGAGCTTTTTCACGGATTACCCCGGTGTCAGGATCTTCTGCGTCGATGCTTCTGGCTGTGGATCGGTTGGCCGCGGCCGATGGGTCCGCCGCGGACGGCAGCCCGATTACTTGATCATGTAGATCGTGGCGAAGAGGCCGATCCAGACGACATCGACGAAGTGCCAGTAGTAGGACACGACGATGGCCGCGGTCGCCTGCTCGTGGGTGAACCTCCGGGCCGCGTAGGTGCGGCCGAGGACCAGCAGGAAGGCGATGAGACCGCCCGTCACGTGCAGGCCGTGGAAGCCGGTGGTCAGGTAGAAGACCGAGCCGTACGGGTCGGAGGAGAGCGAAAGGCCCTCGTGCTTGACCAGCTCGGTGTACTCGAAGACCTGACCGCCGATGAAGATCGCACCCATGATGAAGGTCACGATGAACCAGCCCCGGAGCTTCTTCACGTCCCCGCGCTCGGCGGCGAACACGCCGAGCTGGCAGGTCAGCGAGGAGAGCACCAGGATCGTGGTGTTCGTCGCCGAGAACGGGAAGTTCAGGGTGTCGGCCTTCTCGGTCCAGAAGTCCGGACCGGTCACCGATCGCAGGGTGAAGTACATCGCGAAGAGGGCCGCGAAGAACATCAGCTCGGAACTCAGCCAGATGATGGTTCCGACGCTGGTGAGGTTCGGCCGGTTGACCGACGGGTGCGCGTGCCCGGTATCTACTGTCGTTGCTGTCGCCACGACCGACATTATGTCGGTCGCTTATCCCGCCCTCACTCCGGGGGGTGCTGTTCGGAGTGTCCGGGGCGGACGACCCAGTGTTGACGTGGTGTTCAAGGGAGTAGCATCCGCGCATCGGTCCTAGTCCGTACGACGCTGACGTCTCGGAGGAACAATGCAGCCGACCGCCACGGTGCTGGTCTACAGCGACGATTCCAACACCCGCGAGCAGGTGCGGCTGGCCTCCGGCCGGCGGCCGGCCCCGGACGTTCCCCTGGTCGAGTTCCTGGAGTGCGCCACTCCGGAGGCCGTGATCAGGGAGCTGGACAAGGGTGGGATCGATGTCTGTGTGCTGGACGGGGAGGCCGTGCCCATGGGGGGCATGGGGGTGTGCCGCCAGATCAAGGACGAGATCTTCAACTGTCCGCCGGTGCTGTTGCTGATCGGGCGGCCCCAGGACGCGTGGCTGGCCACGTGGAGCCGGGCGGACGCGGCGGTCACGTCGCCGGTGGATCCTGTGGAGTTCGCCGATGCGCTTGCCGGTCTTCTGCGGCGTCATGCCTTGAGCGCCTGAGAGCTCGGTCGGTCCGGCTGTGCGGCGGCCGCGGGTTCGTCGTTGGCTTGTCGCGCGGTTCCCGCGCCCCTGGGAGCGACCGGGCGCGGGGCTCAGGCCGACTGCGGGCGTAGGCGGGCCTGCTGCTCGTCGGGGCGGGTGTTGGACGGGCTTCCGGCCAGCAGGGCGCTGCCCTCGCGCCACTTGTCCCAGGCGAGGTTCCAGTCGCCGAAGCCGTTGCCGAAGGGGGGCATGGCCTCGCCGCCCGAGTTGACGACCTCGACGAGGTCTCCCTCGCGCACGGTGTCGTAGAACCACTGGGCGTTCTCGGTGCTCATCCCCGTGCAGCCGTGGCTGACGTTGGCGTACCCCTGGGAGCCCGTGGACCAGGGCGCGGCGTGGACGTACTCGCCGCTGTTGGTGACCCTGACGGAGTGGTGGACGAGCAGGTCGTAGAAGTCGGAGGCACCGATGCTGGCGCTGGTCATGCGAACGGTGCCCTCCTTGGCCAGTACGACCTTGACGCCGTTGCGGGTGTCATAGCCGGGCCTGCCCGTGGTCACCGGGATCTCCTTGATGACCTGGTCGTTCTTGTAGACCGTCATCCGGTGCGTGGCGGCGTCCGTGACGGCGACGACCCGGTCGGCCGTGGTGAGCGTCAGGGGTTTGGCCAGGCCGCCCCAGAGACGGTCGCCGACCTTGATGCCCTCCAGGTTGCTGCGCACCTGGATCGTGGCCCGGGCGGGCCAGTACTCCTTGGGGCGGTAGTGGAGTTCCTTGTCGTCCACCCAGTGCCAGGCGCCCTCGACGGCGGGAGTCGACTGGACCTTGAGGGCGCGTTCCACGACGGCCCGGGAGGCGCTGTCCTTGACGGGGGCGCTGAGTTCGGCGGTGACGGGCTGACCGACGCCGTATGTCCCCGCCTTGGGCCCGAAGGTGACGTTCAGCTTCTTCTGGGTGGCGGGTTTTCCGGTGTGGAGGGTGAGCATCCTGCGGCCGGGGGCTCCGTCACCGTCCTCCGTGCTCACATGGACCGTGTAGCGGGCGTTCGCGGCGAGCGGTGAGGTGCTGTGCCAGCGGGTGCCGTCGGCGGAGAGTTCGCCCGCGACGTACCGTCCTGTCGCGTCCACGGCCGTGACGTCGGTGATCCGGCCGTCGTCCTTGGCCGTGATCTCCAGGGGCTGGTCCGGATCGGCTCTGCGGCCCTCGCCGATGGGGGTGTTCAACGAGACCTGGTCCGTCGCGTCGTACGGCGTGGCGGAGAGCGGGTGGCCGCCGGAGCCGCAGGCGGCGACGGCTATGCCGAGGGTGAGCACCGGCAGGGTGCGGCCGGCGATCGTGTGTATTCGCGGAGATTGGCTCATGGGCTCACGCTAAGAACGGGCCCCGGCGGTGGCACGGCGAGTAGTCCGTTCGGGGGATCCCGGTGCGGCAAAAGGGGGGAGCCCGGACCTCCAGATGGAGTGTCCGGGCTCCCTTGCGCTCAGCGCGTGTTACTGGTTCTGGTTCTCACCGCGGTAGTACTCGAAAACCCAGCCCCACAGACCGACCAGGATGATCGGGGCCGAGAAGTACAGCAGCCACCAGCCGAAGACGACGCCCATGAAGGCGAGCGCGCCACCGACGGCCAGGGACAGCGGCTGCCAGCTGTGCGGGCTGAAGAAGCCCACCTCGCCGGAGTCGTCCGCGACGTCGGCCTCCTTGTTGTCCTGGGCACCCACGTCGACCCGCCGGGCCGTGAAGGCCAGGTAGTAGCCGATCATGATGCACAGGCCGAAGGCGAGGAAGAGTGCCGTGGTACCGGCCGGCTCCTTCGACCAGACGCCATAGACGATCGCCATGGCGAGGACGAAGACGCTCAGCCAGATGAACATCCTGCCCTGGATCTTCACTTGCCGGCCTCCTTGCTGCTGCCCGCGAGCTCGCCGGCGGAGTGGCCGCCGTGCCCGAGCTGCTCGAGCGCGGCGATCTCAGGGTGGTGCAGGTCGAACGCCGGGGATTCGCTGCGGATCCGCGGCAGGGTGAGGAAGTTGTGCCGCGGCGGCGGGCAGGAGGTCGCCCACTCCAGCGAGCGGCCGTAGCCCCACGGGTCGTCGACGCCGACCGGCTTGCCGTACTTGGCCGTCTTCCACACGTTGTACAGGAACGGCAGGATCGACAGGCCGAGCACGAACGAGGCGATCGTGGAGACCGTGTTCAGCGCGGTGAAACCGTCGGCCGCGAGATAGTCGGCGTAACGACGCGGCATGCCCTCGGCACCCAGCCAGTGCTGCACCAGGAACGTGCCGTGGAAGCCGACGAACAGCGTCCAGAACGTGATCTTGCCGAGGCGCTCGTCGAGCATCTTGCCCGTCATCTTCGGCCACCAGAAGTGGAAGCCGGAGAACATCGCGAACACCACCGTGCCGAACACGACGTAGTGGAAGTGCGCCACCACGAAGTACGAGTCGGAGACGTGGAAGTCCATCGGCGGCGACGCGAGGATGACACCCGTCAGACCACCGAAGGTGAAGGTGATCAGGAAGCCGGTCGCCCACAGCATCGGAGTCTCGAAGGACAGACTGCCCTTCCACATGGTGCCGATCCAGTTGAAGAACTTCACACCGGTCGGCACCGCGATCAGGAAGGTCATGAAGGAGAAGAACGGCAGCAGCACGCCGCCCGTGACGTACATGTGGTGCGCCCACACCGTCACCGACAGACCCGCGATCGCGATGGTCGCGGCGATCAGGCCCATGTAGCCGAACATCGGCTTGCGGGAGAAGACCGGGATGACCTCACTGATGATGCCGAAGAACGGCAGCGCGATGATGTACACCTCGGGATGCCCGAAGAACCAGAACAGGTGCTGCCACAGCAGCGCACCGCCGTTGGCCGCGTCGAAGACATGGGCGCCGAACTTGCGGTCCGCCTCCAGCGCGAACAGCGCCGCCGCCAGCACGGGGAAGGCGAGCAGGACCAGCACACCGGTCAGCAGCACGTTCCACGTGAAGATCGGCATGCGGAACATGGTCATGCCCGGCGCGCGCATGCAGATGATCGTGGTGATGAAGTTGACCGAGCCCAGGATCGTGCCGAAACCGGAGAAGGCCAGACCCATGATCCACATGTCCGCGCCGACACCCGGCGAGCGGACCGCGTCCGACAGCGGGGAGTAGGCGAACCAGCCGAAGTCGGCCGCGCCCTGCGGGGTGAGGAAACCGGCCACCGCGATCAGCGAGCCGAACAGGTACAGCCAGTAGGCGAACATGTTCAGCCGCGGGAAGGCCACATCGGGCGCGCCGATCTGCAGCGGCATGATCCAGTTCGCGAAACCGGCGAACAGCGGCGTCGCGAACATCAGCAGCATGATCGTGCCGTGCATCGTGAACGCCTGGTTGAACTGCTCGTTCGACATCAGCTGCGTGCCCGGACGGGCCAGCTCGGCGCGCATGAAGAGCGCCATCACGCCACCGATGCAGAAGAACGCGAACGACGTGACCAGATACAGCGTGCCGATCGTCTTGTGGTCGGTGGTCGTCAGCCACTTCACCACGGCGTTGCCGGGCTCCCGGCGCCGCACGGGCAGCTCGTTCTCGTACGAGTCGGCCGCGGCACCCTGGGGTTCGTTGAGGATGCTCACAGCTGCTTCGCCTCCCGATCCTTCTCGTTATCGGTCTGCTCGATGCCGGCCGGGACGTATCCGGTCTGCCCCTTCTCCGCGAGCTCCTTGAGGTGCTGCTCGTAGCGCTCGGGGGACACGACCTTCACGTTGAAGAGCATCCGGGAGTGGTCCACGCCGCAGAGCTCGGCGCACTTGCCCAGGAAGGTGCCCTCCCGGTTGGGGGTCACCTGGAAGACGTTGGTGTGGCCCGGGATGACGTCCTGCTTCATCAGGAACGGCACCACCCAGAAGGAGTGGATGACGTCACGCGAGGTCAGGACGAAGCGGACCGTCTTGCCCTTGGGGAGCCAGAGGGTCGGGCCGGGGTTGCCGGTCTGCGGGTTCTCCTCACCGGGGGTACCGCAGGTGTAGACGCCGCCCGCGTTGTCCGGGAACTGGTTCTTCCACTTGTTCGGGACCGCGTCCAGGTTCTCGTCGGTCTTCGCGTCACCGGTGGAACCGTCGACGTTCTCGATGTAGTTGAAGCACCAGCTCCACTGGAAGCCGACCACGTTGACCGTGACGTCGGGCTTCTTCGACGTGTCGAGGAGCTCCGTCTCGTCGCGCGCGGTGAAGTAGAAGAGCACCGAGACGATGATCAGCGGGACGACCGTGTACAGCGCCTCGATGGGCATGTTGTACCGGGTCTGCGGGGGAACCTCGACCTTGGTGCGGCTGCGCCGGTGGAACATGGCGCTCCACAGGATCAGGCCCCACACCAGCACGCCAACGGCGAGCGCAGCCGCCCAGGAACCCTGCCACAGGGAGAGGATCCGCGGAGCCTCTTCCGTGGTCGGGGTGGGCATACCAAGGCGGGGGAAGTCTTCCCAGTTGTACGAGCAACCGGTGGCTGTCGCCAGGACCAGGCCCGCAGTCAGTGCCTGCAGCAGCTTCCGCCGCATCGGGCGCCGCGGCGAGCGGTCGGAGCCGTTGGGACTCACGTAGCGCCTTCCCGAGAGTCTCGCCCGCGCAGGTCAGGCTGCGGCCTTCTCGCTGGTCGGTCGCCGCCCCGCGACGGGCAGGGGTTTGGATGTTTATGCGGACCAAACCCTACTGGACGCCGTCCGGCGGCTTGCGGGGAGGGGGGCGCAACGCGCCGCAGGTCGGACCGGAGGGGTGGGTTGCCCTACTGCGGGCGGCTTTCTGGCGGGTGTTGGGGGGCGCCTGGGAGCTCGGGGGTTCGCCTTGTATTGCGACTGCGGGTTTGTCGTGGCTGATCGCGCAGTTCCCCGCGCCCCTTTTCACCGGCCGGAGGAATAGCGTTGCCGTGTGGCTTACTTCGACGCTGCTTCTGCTGCTCCTCTTCATCCTGTCGCCCGGCAGGCACTCCAGGCCTCGCTCGACGAGGGGTGGGCCGATCCCGCGCGCCTCTACCGGGAAGGGCGGCGGGCCCGGTTGCTGCTTGACGCGGCTCGTGAGGCGGCCGCCGAGGCGGTGGGGTGCCGCCCCGACGAACTGGTGTTCACCGGTTCCGGTACACAGGCCGTGCACTC
>NZ_VJZE01000469.1 GCF_009377205.1 Streptomyces phyllanthi | reverse complement strand
GGACAAGCCCCCGTACACACCCCGTACACGCCCCCGGGCGTGCTACTCCGCCGGAGCCTGCTGCATCAGCCCGATCAGGTTCCCGTCCGCGTCCTTCACCGAGGCGATCAGCATGCCGCCGCCCACGTCGTGCACGTCCTGCAGCGTCTCGGCCCCGGCGCCGAGCAGGGCCGCCAGGGTGGCCCTGACGTCGTCGACGTGCCAGTACGGAACCGGCCCCGTCATGCCCTTGGAGTGCCCGTTCGGATCCAGGCCCACGTCCTGGCCGGCGTCCTT
This sequence comes from Streptomyces phyllanthi, assembly GCF_009377205.1. GTDB lineage: Bacteria > Actinomycetota > Actinomycetes > Streptomycetales > Streptomycetaceae > Streptomyces > Streptomyces phyllanthi. The sequence continues at coordinate 6,703 of NZ_VJZE01000469.1, read as the reverse complement.
GAAACCGACGTAGTACGCCGAGTCCGCGTACGGCTCGGTCCCCACCAGCTCACGGAACAGGGCCTTGGCCCGGTCGAGGTCCTTGACGGGGTAGATGACGGTCTTGAGGCCGTGTGTCATGGCGTACTCCTCGCATGGTCCTGTCGTACCGCCGGGATTCCGTCGGCAGTTCCACGCTAGGGCGGGGGAGCGGCGACCGCTTCTCCGATCCTGACCGGTTTCCCCCGCCCGGCCCCGTCGCCGGACAGCACACCTAGGTCGACTCCCGCCGCACCAGCTCCGTCGGCAGGATCACCGCCGCGGCGTCCTCGCCGCCGATCCGCGCCAGCAGTACGCGCACCATCTCGTTGCTGATGCGGTCCCAGGGCTGGCGGATCGTGGTGAGGGCGGGGGTGCCCTCCGTGGCGGCGGGGGAGTCGTCGAAGCCGCCCACGGACACGTCCTCGGGGACCCGGCGGCCCGCCCGGCGCAGCGCCGTGAGGGCGCCCTGCGCCATGAGGTCGGACGCCACGAACAGGGCGTCCATGTCCGGGGCCCGCGACAGCAGCTTCTCGGCGCCCGCCGTACCGCTGGCCCGGCTGTAGTCGCCGGAGACGACGAGCCGCTCGTCGATCGCCACGCCCGCCTCCGTGAGGACCTCCTTGTAGCCGGCGAGGCGCTCGACACCGCCCGGGGTGTCCAGCGGGCCGGTCACCACGCCGATACGGCGGCGGCCCAGCGACAGCAGATGGCGCACCATGTCACGGGCGCCGTCCCGGTCGTCCGCCGCCACGTAACTCACCTTGGAGCCGAGCCCCATGGGCTTGCCGCACTGTACGAGGGGCACCCCCGCCTCCCGCAGCTCCTCGGCCACCGGGTCGCCGGAGTGGCTGGACACCAGCAGCACGCCGTCGACGTGACCGGCCGTGATGTACCGGGTGATCCGGCGCCGTTCGTCCTCCGTGCCGGCCAGCATCAGCAGCAGCGGGATGTCGTGCGCGGCCAGGGCCTGCGTGCAACCCCGCAGCAGGACATTGAAGTTGGGGTCCTCGAAGAGCTTCTCCTGCGGTTCGGTCAGCAGGAAGCCGATCGAGTCGGAGCGCCCCGTGATCAGCGAGCGGGCATGCCGGTTCACCACGTACCCCGTCTTGCGGATCGCGGAGTTGACCGCTTCCTGCGCGGCCGGGCTGACGTAGTGACCGCCGTTGAGTACCCGCGACACGGTGCCACGGGAGACACCCGCCACACGCGCCACGTCGTGAATCGTGGGCGGTTTGCGCCGGCCCCCGGTGTTGCTCATGGTCATGACTTTACGGCTCCGGACAGCAGATCGAGGCTCCAGAAGCGCTGGATGACCAGGAAGAGGGCGATCAGCGGGATCACCGCGAGCAGCGCACCCGTGATCACCAGGGTGTACAGCGCCGGGGTGTTGGCACCCTGTTCGAGGAGCGTGAACAGGCCGAGCGTGATCGGGAACTTCTCGTCGTCGCTGAGCATGATGTAGGGCAGCAGGAAGTTGTTCCACACGGCAACGAACTGGAACAGGAAGACGGTCACCAGACCCGGCACCATCATCGGCAGCGCGACGCGTGTGAAGATCCGCCACTCGCCCGCCCCGTCCATCCGCCCGGCCTCGACCACGTCACCGGGCACGGCGGCCGCCGCGTAGATACGGGACAGGTACACCCCGTACGGGGACAGGATCAGCGGCAGCAGCACCGACCAGTACGTGTCCGCCAGGTCCACCTTCGCCAGCAGCAGGTACTGCGGGATCGCGAGGATCACCGGCGGCATCAGCACACCCGCCATCAGGACGTTGAACACGGTCTCGCGGCCCCGGAACCGGTAGATCGCGAGCGCGTAGCCGCTGATCGCGGAGACGGCCGTGGACAGCAGGGCGCCGAGGCCCGCGTACAGTGCGGAGTTGCCCATCCACTGCCAGTAGATGCCCTCGCGGTAGGCGTTCAGGTCGGACAGGTTCTCCGTGAAGCCGGTGCCCGGCAGGAAGGTGAACGTGGAGAACAACTCGCTGCCGGACTTGGTGGCCGCGATGACCACCCAGGCGACGGGCAGCAGGCAGTAGACCGCGCCCAGCAAAAGCGTCAGCGTCGGGACGAGCGCGACGCGGCGGCGCAGTGGAGGACCCTGGGCGGCGCCGGGCGCGGCACCCACCGCCGGGTCGACCTTGTCGACGGCAAGAGAACTCATCGTGCTTCCTCCTGCTTGGAACGGGAGTTCGCGGCCCGCAGGAAGCCGAAGGACAGGACGAGCGTGGCGACGGCGATGATCACGGCGCCGGCCGCGGCCGCATGGATGTCACCCTTGCCGAAGGCGTCCTGGTACACCTTCATCAGCGGACTCCACGTCGTCGACACGGAGTTGGTGAGGGGCTTGAGTGTGGTCGGCTCGCTGAACACCTGGAGCGTCGCGATGATCGAGAAGAAGAAGGTCAGCACCAGGGAGGGCGCCACCATCGGGATCTTGATCCGCAGCGCGATCTGCAGCGGGGTCGCCCCGTCCAGCTTCGCCGCCTCGTACACCTCGGCCGGGATCGCCCGGAGCGAGGTGTAGATGACGATCATGTTGAAGCCGGTGCCGCCCCACACCGCGATGTTCGACAGCGCCGCGTAGAGCCCTCCGCCGTCCAGCAGGTCCGGCTGCGGCAGCCCCAGCCTCTGGAGCACGAAGGAGAAGGGACTGACGTCCGGGAGATAGAGGAAGCCCCACAGCAGGGCCGCCACCACGCCCGGGATGGCGTACGGCAGGAAGATCGCGAGCCGGGTGAAGGGGGCCAGCCGGACCTTCTCGCTGTCCAGCATCAGCGCGAGGACCAGCGCCAGGCCGAGCATCACCGGGACCACGATGGCGCCGTAGCCGAGCACGCGCAGCGCACCGGCCACGAACTCGGAGTCGGTCAGGGCGCCTGCGTAGTTCTCGAAGCCCGCCCACACTTCCCTCCGCGCATCCGCTCCCAGGCCGAGACCCTTGACCTGGACCTTGTGGAGGCTGAGCCACACCGCGTAGCCGATGGGGAGCGCGAAAAAGAGGGCGAACAGAATCGTTGACGGTACAAGGAAGGCGTACGGGGCCCCCTTGACCCCGTACGACCTCCGGCGTGCGCTGGTCACTCCGCGACCCCGAAGCCCTGCTTCTCGAGGTCGGCGACCGTGGCGTCCTGCATCGTCTTCAGAGCGGCACCGAAGTCCGACTTGTCCTTGGCGGCCTTGCCGAACGCGTCCTTGAAGGAGGTGTACGCGACGTTCACGTTCGGCCCCCACGCGGACGGCGCCGTGGTCTTCGCTATGGAAGCGGCCTCGGTGTAGAAGTCCGCCTGGTTCGAGAAGAACGCCGGCGGCTCGGAGAACGCGCCGCCGAGCTGTGCGCTGGTGGAGGCGGGGTAGATACCGCCCTCCTTCGCCAGCGCGGCCACGGCCTCCTCGTCGGTGTTCAGCCAGGCGGCGAACTTCGCGGCGGCCGCCTTGTGCTTCGAGTCCGTGGTCACGGCCGTCGACGATCCGCCCCAGCTGCCGGTCACGTTGTCGCTCTTCGACCACTGCGGCAGCGGCGCCATCCTCCACTTGCCCTGGGTGTCGGGTGCGGCGGTGGTCAGCGTGCCTGGCGCCCAGACCGCGCTCACCCACGCGATCTGCTTACCGGTGTTGAGCGCCTTGTTCCAGGCCGGGGTGTACATCGGCTGGTTGTCGATGGCGCCCTCCTCGACGAGGCCGCCCCAGAAGTCGGCGACCTTCTGCGTGGCCGCGTCGTCGATGCCGACCTTCCACTTCTCGCCCTCGGTGGTCCACCACCGGGCGCCCGCCTGCTGGGCGAGGCCCGCGAAGAGACCGGAGTCGTTGGCGGAGAAGGTGGTGAGGTCGATGTCCGGCGCCTCCTTCTTCAGCGCGCGGGCCGTCTCGGCGAACTCGTCCCAGGTCGTCGGGACCGTCAGGCCGTACTTCTTGAACAGGTCCTCGCGGTAGTAGAACATCATCGGCCCGATGTCCTGCGGGATCGCGTAGACCGCGTCCGTGCCCAGCGTCGTCTGCTGCCAGACACCGTCGGCGAACTTGCTCTTCGCGTCCCCGGACTCGCCCGCGATGTCGGCGACCGCGTCATTGCTGACCAGGGTCGGCAGCGCCTGGTACTCGGCCTGCACCAGGTCGGGGCCCTTGCCGGCCTTGTGCGCGGTGAGGATCTTGGTGACGAGCGTGTCCCCGGAGGCCTGCTTCTTCACCGTGACGGTGATCTGCTGCTCCTTGCCGGGGCCCTTGTTCCACAGGTCCACGACCTTGTCCATGCCCGGCGTCCAGGTCCAGTACGTGAGCTTGGCGGGCCCGGACTGGGCCTCTCCGTCCTCGTCGGACGAACCGCAGGCGGCAAGGGTGGTGGCGCCGAGCGTCACGGCGACTGCGGTGGCCACAAAGCGGCTGTGCTTCGTGTTGGGCATGGATCGTTCTCCCCTGACCTGGGGCCCTCGCCCAATGCGAGGACCTGCCGTGTCTGATGCGTGGCGCGCCCCTTCGGCGCGCCCGCTTCGGCTTCTGTGAGCGTTCACAGTAGAGAAACATCCAGGACACTTGTCAATGGTTGATGCTGTGCGGTTATGTAGGGCTGCGTCGCTGAACGCTGTGTGTGCACGTTCCCAAAAGATCGATTCAACGGGAGACATCCATGCCGGAGACCACCCCCACGGGCCTCACCAGGCTCGCCTTCGGTGGGGACTACAACCCCGAGCAGTGGCCGGAAACCGTCTGGCACGAGGACGTCCGGCTGATGCGCGAGGCGGGCGTCACCATGGTGAGCGTCGGAATCTTCTCCTGGGCGCTCCTCGAGCCCTCGCCCGGGAAGTACGACTTCGGCTGGCTCGACCGCCTGCTGGACCTGCTGCACGAGAACGGCATACGTGCCGACCTGGGCACCCCCACTGTCGTACCGCCCGTCTGGTTCTACCGCGAGCACCCCGAGGCGCTGCCCGTGGCCGCCGACGGCACGCGCTACGAGTTCGGCTCGCGCGGAGCCATCTGCCACAGCAACACCGACTACCGGGCGGTCGCCGCGAACATCACCACCAAGCTGGCCGAGCGGTACGCCGGCCACCCGGCCCTGGCGATGTGGCACGTGCACAACGAGTACGGCGTCCCCGTCTCGGCCTGCTACTGCGACTCCTGCGCCGCGCACTTCCGCCGCTGGCTGGCGGCCACGTACGGCACGGTCGACGCGGTCAACGAGGCCTGGGGCACGGCCTTCTGGGGCCAGCGGTACACGGACTTCGACCAGATCAACCCGCCCCGGGTGGCCCCCACGGTCGGCAACCCCGGCCAGGCCCTCGACTACAAGCGGTTCGCCGACGCCACCATGCGCGAGAACTTCGTGGCGGAACGCGACATCCTGCACCACCTCGCGCCCGGTGTCCCGGTCACCACGAACTTCATGACCGCGCTCAGCCAGTGCGACTCCGTCGACTACTGGGCCTGGGGCCGCGAGGTCGACATCGTCACCAACGACCACTATCTGATCACCGACGGCCGCCGCACCCATGTGAACCTCGCCATGGCCGCCGACCTCACCCGCTCCGTCGCGGGCGGCGCCCCCTGGCTGCTCCTTGAGCACTCCACATCCGGTATCAACTGGCAGCCGCACAACCCGGCCAAGGCCCCCGGCCAGATGGCCCGCAACTCCCTCGCCCACGTCGCCCGCGGCTCCGAGGGCGCCATGTTCTTCCAGTGGCGGCAGTCCCGGCGGGGTGCCGAGAAGTTCCACTCGGCGATGGTGCCGCACGCGGGCACCGAGTCGCGGGTGTGGCGCGAGGTCGTCGAACTCGGCGCGTCCCTCGACTCGTTGAGTACGATCCGCGGCACCCGCACTCAGGCCGACGTGGCGGTTCTCTGGGACTGGCACTCCTGGTGGGCGCAGAACCTGGCGTGGCGTCCCAGCGAGGACCACGACGCGCGCGAGCGCGCCGACGCCTTCTACGAGGCCCTCTACGACCGCCACCTCACGGTCGACTTCGCGCATCCGGAAGCCGACTTGTCGGCTTGTCCCCTTGTAGTCGTGCCCGCTCTGTACTCGATGACGGAAGCCGCCGGAAACAACGTCCGTGAGTACGTCGAGAACGGCGGCACCCTCGTCGTCTCGTACTTCTCCGGCATCGTCGACGAGCACGACGCCGTGCACGAGGGGCCGTACCCGGGTGCCCTGCGCGACGTACTCGGCCTGACCGTCGAGGAGTTCTCGCCGCTGCTGCCCGGTGAGAGTGTCCGTATCACCGGGCCCGACGGATCCGAGCTCACCGGGGATGTGTGGACCGAGTTCGTGGTGCCGCGCGAGGCCGAGACGGTGTGGACGTACGCGGACGGGCCGGCTGCGGGGCATCCCGCGGTGACCCGCCACCGGCTGGGGGAGGGGTCGGCCTGGTACGTGTCGACGCGGCTCGACGCGCAGGGGCTGGACGCGCTGCTGGGCTGGGCCGCCGATGACGCCGGTGTCGCGCCGCGGGTGGATCTGCCGCGTGACGTCGAAGTGGTGCGCCGGGTGGGGGAGTCGGGCACCTATCTGTTCGCGATCAACCACAGTTCCTCGGATGCCAAGGTGCCGTTGGAGGGCCCTGGGACCGAGTTGCTGACGGGTGAGCGTGCCGCGGGCCGCCTTGTGGTGGGCGCGGGGGCTGTGCGGGTCGTACGACTCGACGGCTGAGCCAACGGTCGTTTTCGCCCCCGCCGCCCTTACC
>NZ_VJZE01000468.1 GCF_009377205.1 Streptomyces phyllanthi | reverse complement strand
GGTCCTGGGCGTGAGCCGGGGGCGAGTCCGGCCGGGCTGGTTGCGAGTGCTCATGTGCTTGGGCTTCTGATGGCTGAGGGGCCTGGCTGAGCGTGGCAGTCGGTGTGTCGGCTCGGTGTGTCGGCTCGGTGTGTTGGTGGTGGGAGTGGTGGGCGGCCGGCTGTCCTGGCTCCGGCGTGCCGGGCCGGGCCCGAGGCCGCGGGCTGCTTCCCGGTCAGGAGCGGAGCGGGATCGCTCAGCGTGTAGCGGCCGTCAACGCCTCGCGGTCCAGCCCCACTTCGCGGGCGAGCGCTTCGTCGGCCCACTCCTGGGCGCGGGTGCGGGGGACGGCTCCTTCGTACGCCGTCATCTGTACTGCGAGACCGTCCAGCAGAGCCGTCAGCCGCAGGGCCGCCGCCTTCGGATCCGGGCAGGAGAACTCGCCCGCCGTCACCCCCTCGGCGATCACCTCGGTGATCGCGGCCTTCCACTGCTCGTCGAGGTCGCGGGTCACCTCCCGCAGGACGGGCTCGCGCAGCGCCGCCGCCCAGCCCTCGATCCACAGCCGCCAGCCCTTGGCCTGCCCGGTCGGCGCGTACCAGCGCACCGCCGCTCGCAGCCGCCGTAGCGCGGTCGTGCGCCGCCCGAGCAGCTTGCGCAGATGGGCGAGGTCGTCCCCGGCCGCGTATCTGAACGCCTCGGCGACCAGTTTCTCCTTGGTCGAGAAGTGATAGAGCACCAGCGCGTTGCTCACCCCCAGAGCAGCGGCCACGTCGGCGATACGCACCGCCGCCACGCCCCGCGCCGCGATCTGCTCGATGGCGGCGCGCAGCAGCTCCTGCCGCCGCTCGGCCACGCTCAACCGCACTCTGGTCACGCGGTCACCCTAGTGCGTGGCCGGTGAGAGCCGTGGGACCCGGCTCCCGCCGGCGGGCGAGCACCTCAGCGGTACCAGCCGAACCGCTCCGCGATCACCGGCAGCCGGTCGGCGACGATGGCGTGCGCCGCCGCGCGCGGAGTCGTGCCTTCGGACGCCGCGCGGGCCAGCATCAGGTCGACCAGGGCGCGCATCGAGCGGCGGACGTGGGCGAACGCCTCCTCCGCGTCCGCGCCGATGTCGCCGAACAGCGTCCACCACCACCAGGCGTTCGTCGCGGAGTTGACCACCACGTCCGGCAGGACGGTGACCCCGCGCGCGGTGATCATCTCCTCCGCCTCGGCCAGTACGGGCATGTTGGCGGCCTCGACGATCCAGCGGGCCGTGATCCGCTCCTGGTTCCCGGTGTCGATCGCGTACGACACCGCCGCGGGCACCAGCACGTCCACGTCCGCCGACAGCCAGGCGTCGCCCGGCAGTTCCCGGTCGCCGGGGCGCAGCGCGGAGCGGTCGACCGTCCCGTACGCGTCACGGGCGGCGAGCAGCCTCTCGATGTCGAGGCCCTCCGGACGGGCGATCGTGCCCTTGACGTCGGCGACGGCCACCACCGTGAGCCCCGCGCGCGTGAGGAAGCGCGCGGTGGCTCCGCCCATGGTGCCCAGCCCCTGGACGGCGACCCGTGTCCCGGCGTACGGCACGTCCGCTCGGTCGAGGGCGGTCAGCACCGCTTCGGCGACCCCGCAGCCACCCACCAGTTCGTCCAGCCCGATGCCGTCGACCTGCAGCGCGAACGCGTCCGCGAGCCGGCGCCGGGCCGCCTCCTCGTCGTCGAGGAGCGGATAGACGGCCTGGATCGACGAGACGAGCCCCGCCTCGGCGGCCGCCCGGTCCACCAGGTCCTGGGTGAGCCCGAGGTCCTCACCGGTGGTCCAGAAGCTCTCGACGTACGGGCGCATCGCGCGGAGGTAGCGCACCAGGAGGCCGTACGCCTCCGGGGCCCGGGGGTCGCAGTCGATTCCGCCCTTCGCGCCGCCCAGGGGGACGTAGCGGCTCTCCGGGCGCAGTTCCGGGTCGTAGTGCAGTGCTTCCTTCATGGTCATGCCCCGGGCCAGCCCCGCGACCTCCGCCGAGGTGCAGCCCGGCCGCATCCGCAGCCCGCCGCTGGCCACCCCGCGCACCAGCCGGTCCACCACGAGGAAGCCGTGCCGGCCCGTGATGTGGTCGGTCCAGGTGAGCGACATGAGGGGGGCGTGCATCGAGTCTCCTCGGGGCGTGGACCGATGGCAGTTACTGAACGGCGGATCAGTATGACATTCCACTGGGGCACCGTGGGCCCGGCGTTGTCGGAGGGGCGGACCATAATGGAACGCCTCAGTTGATTCATCCTGGAGGTGACCGTGTCCGGTTTCCGTCCCTCGAGCTCCGGGTGGGGCGGGCTGCGGCCCGCCGCCTTCGGCGCGGATCCGAGCGGTGTGCGTCTGGAGCGGATCCGCAGATCGCCCAACTTCGCGGACGGCGTCTTCGTGAACCCGGAGGGCACGCGGGTACGGCCCTCGGGCGGCGTCGCCTCCGCGATGGCGAAGGGATACTTCAACAAGGAGGAGCGCCGCCGCCGCGCCCCGACCGGCCCCGTGCCGGTGCACTCCGGCACGCTCGCCGATCTGGCCGGGCCACCGGCGAGCCGGCTGCGTCTCACCTGGATGGGGCACTCCAGTGTGCTCGCCGAGATCGACGGCCACCGCGTGCTCTTCGACCCCGTCTGGGGCGAGCGCTGCTCACCGTTCGCGTTCGCCGGGCCGCGGCGGCTGCACCCGGTGCCGGCGTCGCTGGCCGCGCTGGGCCCGGTCGACGTCGTCGTCATCTCCCACGACCACTACGACCACCTGGACCTGCCCACCATCAAGGCCCTGGCCGGCACGGACACGCTGTTCGCGGTGCCTCTCGGCGTCGGCGCCCACCTGGAGCACTGGGGCGTGTCCGAGGCGCGGATACGAGAGCTGGACTGGAGCGAGTCGACGAGGATCGGCGGCCTCACCCTGACCGCCACCCCCGCCCGTCACTTCTGCGGCCGCGGTCTGCGCAACACCCAGCACACGCTCTGGGCCTCCTGGGTCGTAGCGGGAGACGAGCACCGGATCTACCACAGCGGCGACACCGGGTACTTCACCGGGTTCCAGGACATCGGCGCCGAGCACGGCCCCTTCGACGCCACGATGATCCAGATCGGCGCGTACAGCGAGTTCTGGCCGGACATCCACATGACCCCGGAGGAGGGCATGCGCGCCCACCTCGACCTCCAGGGCGGGCGGCCGCACGGCGTGCTGCTGCCGATCCACTGGGGCACCTTCAATCTGGCCATGCACGCGTGGGCGGAGCCGGGGGAGTGGACGAGGGACGCCGCCGAGGAGGCCGGGCAGCCGGCCGCGTTCCCCCGGCCGGGCGCGCCCTTCGAGCCCGCGGGAACGCTTCCCACGGATCCCTGGTGGCGAGCCGTCTCGGCGCCCATCGACCACCCGTGGCGCCGGCCCGAGGAGCCGCGCGTCGCACCGGAGACCACGGGCGACCTCGACCTCGCCGGCGAGCGGTGAGTCAGGAGCCGGTGGGAGAGGCGCGGTCGGGCCGTGGGAGCGGGCTCGGGCTGAGGCGGCGGGTGAGGGCGTCGCCGGATTCCCGGGTTGGAGGCCTGGTGGAGTCCAGGCCGAGATGGCCGGCGAGGTCGCGGGCGTGGAGGTGGGCGGCGGCCTCCAGCAGGATCGCGTAGGTGTCGGCCCGCAGCCGCGCGGGTGCGGCTCCTCCGGGCCACCGCCCCTGGCCTTGCCCCGGCGGGCCCGGAGGACGTGATCGTGGCCGTGCCGCTCACGCCCGGACCGCCCGGCCGGTGGCGCTGCGTCGGCGTCGAGGCGGCGAGGCGGCGATGCCGCGGGCCCGCCTTCCCGGCCCCGTGTTGGTGCCGGGGCCGGGGCCGGGGCCGGGTCCTGTCGGCGTGTCACCGGATCGCCGTCACCGTCGCGGGCCTGTTCTCCGCCGGTCCGGACCCCGACTCCTCCGGTGTGCGTCCCACCCGGGCGGCCCGCGCGCTGCATCACGCCGTACGCCGGGTACGTGACGGCCACGCCCTGCCCGCACCCTTCGACCGGGCAGACGCTTCGACCGGAGACGGGCTCCGCCGCTGTGGACCGCGTACCTGCATTCCGGGGCATGACCACGGGGAGCCCGACCCGCCGGCCGGAGTGTGACGCGGCGTGCGCGGTCGGCGCGATACCCGTGCACGGAGAGGCAATGCGGGTGCCGGGCCGGTTGGTGTGATGGAGGCCGGGGGACGCGGCTGTGCCGTGCGCGTGCAGGTTCAATGATCAGGAGTAGTGGCCCATGAGTGGTAAGCCGACCGTCGTCCTCGTGCATGGTGCGTTCGCCGAGTCCTCCGCGTGGAACCCGGTCACCGAGCGCCTTCGGACCGCGGGACACAGGGTGATCGCGTTCGCCAACCCGCTGCGCAGTCTGTCGGGCGACGCCGGGGCCCTGCGGAGCCTGCTCACCTCGATCGAGGGGCCGATCGTGCTCGTCGGCCATTCCTACGGCGGCGCGGTCGCCTCGAACGCCGCGGTCGACGTGCCCGGGGTGCGCGCGTTGGTGTTCGTGGCCGCGTTCGCTCCGGAGCCCGGCGAGAGCATCGGCGCACTGACCGGAAGGTTCCCCGGCAGCAGCCTGCCCGAGGTCCTGGACTTCGTGCCGCAGGCGGACGGCAGCATGGACATCTACATCCGCCAGGACGCCTTCCACCAGCAGTTCGCCGCCGACCTGCCCGCCGAGGAGGCCGCGCTGAACGCCGCCGCCCAGCGCCCCCTGCGCGACACCGCCCTCAACGAGCCCTCCGGTGAGCCCGCGTGGCGGACCGTGCCGTCCTGGTTCGTCTTCCCGGAGTTGGACCGCAACATCCCGCTCGCCGCGCACCGGTTCATGGCCGAACGCGCGGGCGCCAAGGAGACCACGGTCGTGCCGGGCGCCTCGCACGCGCTGCCGACCTCCAGCCCCGAAGCGGTCACCGCCACCATCCTCAACGCCGCGGACAGCATCGCCTGACCCGCGGGAGCAGCTCGTCATCCACTCCCGGCAGGGCGCGACCCCGTGATGTACGGGTGGTGCGACGCGCGGCTCAGTCTGCTCGCGGCGGATGCCGCCAGCTCGCCCGCCGTGTGGCGGGCGACGGCGGCACGGCCCGCCTCGCCCAGGGAGTCGGCGACACGGGCCTGACTCAGCCAGTTGTAGGGGCTGTCCGGGCGGAGGCCGGCGCGTTCTCCGACCAGCAGGCGGGCCAGATCGTCCCGCCGCGCGCGCAGGGCCGCCTCCAGGAGTGTCCGCTGGACCGCGTCCCGCTGGGCGTGGCTGCCGCCGGCGATGTGCAGCCTGCGGCGTACGGGCCAGAGCAGATCCACCGCTGACGCGTAGTCCCCGCGGGCATAGGCCACCAGCGCCTCGCAGACCGGCAGGCCGACCTCGCCGGTCATCAGGTGGTTGGTCTCCGGGCGCGTGCCGTCCTCGGCCAGCCAGCGGCGCCGGTCGGCGATGAGCTTCTCCGCCACGTCGAAGCGCCCTGCTCCCGAGTACGCCATGACGGCGTGCACGTCGTTGAAGGCGTAGAACGGCGGGTCCTCGCGCGCGGCCCACGCGTCTGCCAGGGCCTGCCAGCGGGCGCTCTGGTCCAGGTCGGCCAGGAGGAACCGCCACAACAGCGAGGCGGCGTCGAGCAGTTCCATGGCGAGCCCGGCCGAGCCCTCGTGGTGCAGTACGGCGTCGTAGATCCGTGTGGCCGTCGCAGTGGCCTCCGCCTCCAGCGCGTACAGGGCGTAGTGCCACCAGTTGTGCACCGTCAGCAGATTGCCGCTCGCCCAGTCGTCGAGCCGCGCGTCGAGGTAGTCGATCCCTTCGGCGAACCGTCCCTCCATCTCATGGACGTGCGCCACCGCGTGGATGGCCCAGACGTCCCGGGGGTTCTGCTCGACCGCGGCCAGGGCCACTTCCCGGGCCCGGCCGTAGTGTCCCGACTCCTCCAGGCCGAAGGCGTACATGCCCATCAGCGGGCCGCGGTGGGGGTCGTCGGTGTCCCAGGCCGGCAGAGCGCCGCCGATCCTGTCGCGCAGACGCAGCGCGTCGCCGGTGAGGAAGTCGAGCTGATGGCCCACAGCCAGGGCCAGGGGATCACGAGGGCACTGCACGACGAGTTCCTCGAGATACCGGCCGGCACGCCGCAGGTCGCCCGCGAGACAGGCCCGCGCCGCGGCCATGTGCACGCGCTCCCGCCGGGGGAGCGCCGAGTGGTCCAGCCCTGCGCTGAAGTCGGCGAAGCGGCGGCGGGCCTTCACGGCGTCACGCGGCTCGGTTCCCAGCACCCCCAGATAGGCCGCGAAAGCCTGGGCGAGGGGTGAGGCCGGGGCGGCCGAGACGGCGTCCGCGGCCGCGGTGCCCAGCTCGGAGCGGAAGAAGAGAAGGGCCTCCACAGCCCGGTCCAGGTGCGCCGCGCCCTCGGCGGTGCACTCGTACAGGCGGTTGCCGTAGCGGTCGGTCACCATGGCGGCTCATCTCCGGTCGTACACAGCGATGTTGACTCCTGACGGCACGGACGGTCGTGCCACCACCATCAAAACCGTCACCACGCCACACGGTCCACCGAAACCATCCGAAGCATCGCGAACTGCCACCCTGCGCCCCCTCGCACCACCCGGGCGCCGCGTCGGCAGGCATCAGGGGCCTACGGGTTCGGGCGTCCCGGCGCGGTGGCGGGTCGCGGGGGGACGCCACGGATTCCGGCGCCGAAGCCGTGCCCCCCGCGAGTGGCCGCCCTCGCCGCAGTCACCCCATAGGGTGATTGGATCGCCGTCGAGGTCGTTCGATCACCACAACGGGTGACATCCCTGGCGGGGACGGGGCGGGCGTCGGAGAGCCGAAAACCGCCCCCACCGGGTGAATTCCTGATCGTTTCCGAGGGGCGGGGCCGTATTTCCCCTTGGCCCTCCGTGTTTGTTCCCGACCGCTTCCGACCAGCTCCGATCGCAGTCACTTTCATGTCGGGAGCGAATCTCCCGCTGTTTATCCGACTGTTTATCGGTCTGTCGTACGAGGCCTCACACCGGGGCGGGAAGAAGGG
>NZ_VJZE01000467.1 GCF_009377205.1 Streptomyces phyllanthi | reverse complement strand
GCCGCCCCCAGACCCCCGCTGTGGGGTGTCCTGGGTGGAAGGATGATCCTTCGACCCCGAACCTGCTGCTGCGTGCCGGGCCCTAGCCGCGGCGTCGGCGGGACGGGTTGCCCGTGCGGCGGGCTGTGCGGCGTTCGTACTGTTCGCGGGCTTTTTCGTACTCCTCGCGGTGGAGTTTCTCGCCAGGGGCCTCGGTGAGCGAGCGGAAGAAGTAGGCGACGAGCGAGCCTACGAAGCCGATGGTCATGAGGCCGCGCAGGGAGGCCTGGCGGTCGGGGTCGGGGCGTTTGGTGAACGTGCCCCAGGTATGACCGAAGGCCAGTGCGCTGCATGTTGCGAACATGACCACGACCAGGAGTGTGACGAAGCCGCCCACGGCCGCGATTCCCAGGCCCTGGTAGGCGATCTGGAGCACCAGGCAGGCGGCCGCGGTCGCCGCGAGCGAGCCGGCGGACACGGCCAGGCGGCGGGTCCGGTAGCCGCCGTCGTGATTCAGCCAGGTCGTCCCGAAGAAGCGTATGGGCTCGGGGCGCGGGCCCGGAGTGCCGTCGGTCTGGGTGCCGTTCTGCTCGTCGCTCACGTGGGCAATTATCGCCACGGCCCCCGCGATGGCTACGGCCGCGCCCGCGGTCGTTACGCGGGCGCGGCGCGGCCGGAGCCTCAGCTGCAGCGGGGTGCCACGTATCCGTCGGCGCCCGTGTAGACGTACGCGTCCGAGACGTACTGGGCGTTGGCGATGCAGTCCCAGATGTTCGTCGTGCCGTAGGGACCGGTGATCGTCTGGCCCGGGCGCTGGCAGTAGATGGGCACGCTCGCACCCTCGGGCAGGACGCGGACCAGGCTGTACTGCGTGCCCGGGCCGCTGCGGACGTTGAGGCGGACGCCCGGTGCGACCGGGTAGGTGACGAGCGCCGCCGCGCTCAGAGTGGAAGCAGGCTGGGCCGCCTCTGCGGCGGTCGCGTCACCTGTGCCTGCAATGTCGATTTCTTCCGTGGCCATGTCGGCCTCCCCCGTTCCCCGTTGTACCCCGTTGCATAGTTCACGCCAATTAGGTGTGATGTGTCGAGGCTAGCAAGCCGCCGGGGTTTCGGACGAGGCATCGACTAGGCTCTGCGCGTCGTACATGCGGCCGAAATCGCGGGGGTGAGTGATGCCGCCACAGCGCAGCGCCGGTACGAATCCGGAAGCGGAACGTCCGCGGTATGCCGGGCAGTACCTGCTGGAGGCCGAACTCGGCTCCGGCGGCATGGGCGTCGTACATCTGGCGCGGTCCGCTTCCGGGTTGCGGCTCGCGGTGAAGGTCGTGCATGCCGAGTTCGCCCAGGACCCCGAGTTCCGGGGGCGGTTCAGGCAGGAGGTCGCGGCCGCCCGGCGGGTCAGCGGCGCCTTCACCGCGCCTGTCGTCGACGCCGATCCCGAGGCCGGCAACCCGTGGATGGCCACCCTCTTCATCCCCGGTCCGACACTCTCCGAGCATGTGAAGCGGAATGGCGCGATGCCTCCGGCCAGGCTGCGGCAGCTGATGGCGGGGCTGGCGGAGGCGTTGCGGGACATCCACCGGGCCGGTGTGGTGCACCGGGATCTCAAGCCCAGCAATGTGCTGCTGGCCGAGGACGGTCCCAAAGTCATCGATTTCGGGATATCCCGCCCCTCCGACAGTGAACTGCGCACCGAGACCGGCAAGTTGATCGGCACGCCGCCCTTCATGGCTCCGGAGCAGTTCCGCAGGCCACGGGAGGTGGGGCCGGCCGCCGACGTGTTCGCGCTCGGGTCCGTCATCGTCCACGCGGCGACGGGAAGCGGGCCCTTCGACTCGGACAGCCCGTATCTGGTGGCATATCAAGTCGTCCATGACGAGCCGGACTTGACGGGTGTGCCGGAGGAGCTCTCCGGTCTCGTGGCGCGCTGTCTCGCCAAGGAGCCCGAGGACCGGCCCACGCCGGACGAGGTGATGACGGCTCTCCGGTCGGTGTCGGCCTCGTACGACACTCAGGCGTTCATACCGGAACAGCGGGGCTCCGAACCGGAGTTCGCGCCCTCCGCGAGAAGCGGCCACAGACCCGACCGCGACCGGAACCGCGAGGTCACACACTCGTCCCGGCGGCCGAAAGGTGCCCCCGGGAGCGTGTCGGCCGAGGGCACCGAGGAGGAGTCCCCGGCCCGCAGGAAGAGCCGCGCGCGTCGGCTGCGGCTGGCCGCCCTCGCCGTCGCCGTACTCGCGGTCGGCGCCGGCGGCCTCGTCCTCCTGGACACGGCCGCCGACTCGCCGTCCCCCGCCGCCGGGCCGTCCGATCCGTCGCAGTCGTCGAACAACGGCTTCCGGCCTTGGGACATCAGTCTGAGCGCGGGCGGCGTCAAGGCCACGGGCGTGCCCCAGTGCTCCTCGACGCCCCAGACCCTGTACTGCGCCCGGTCCGGTGTCCTGGCCGCGGCCATCGACCCGGCAGACGGCGAGGTCCTCTGGTCCCGTGGCGACTCGGGGCAGCGGAAAGACGGCACGGTGAGGGCACCCGTGCTGTCCGGCGGGCTCCTCCACGTCATCGGCCGGGGCGGCGGGCGGCTGAGCGCGCTCGATCCCGTGACCGGGAAGACCCGCTGGAGCCGCGACATCGCGCGCTCCCCCGACCGGATCACCCACGTCGGCGGTGTCGTTCTGCTCACCGGCGAGGACTCGCAGGTCACCGCGCTGGACGCGGCCACCGGTGAGGAGAGGTGGCGGCGCACGATTCCGGGGCAGTCGGTGCCGACCTTCCGTTCGTACGGTGACGGGCTCGCGTACGCGGTCAGCGGTGCCGGAGACGGGACGCAGGTGACCGCGGTGGACCCGAAGACGGGTGCCACGCGCTGGCAGCGGCGACTGGACGGGGCGCTGACGCTGGTGGGCGCCCGTGACGGGACGCTGTGGTTCACCTCGACCGCCCTCGACTCGTCGACGGACGCGGTCGTACGGTACGACGCCGAGCGCCGCACGGTCCGCCGTATCGAGCTGCCCCTCCCGCTGGACGGCAGCCAGGCCGTCGTATCGAAGGACACGGTCTACCTGCTGGCCACCGGCGGCGCGGTCGCGGCCGTCGACACCCAAACTTCCCGTCAGCTCTGGCGGCTGGAGACCTCCGTCAGCTTCGCCTCGGCTCCCGTCGTGGCCGGGCAGCGGCTGTACTTCACGGCCGCCGACGGACGGCTCCTCGCCGTCGACACCGCCGAGGGCACGCTGCTGGGCCAGACGAACCCACGGCTCGGTGGGACGCGGGGCGTCCTGATCTCCGGGCTGCCCACCCCGGTCCCCACCGGCGGGAACGTGTATTCGGGGGCTCCGGACGGGTCGCTGTTCGCCGTGGACGGGCACGATCCCGCGGACTGGTAGGACGACGTGGGAAGGGGCCGCTTCCGTGGAAGCGGCCCCTCTCCACGCACAGGCTCGCGAGGGACGTCAGCCCAGCTTCGTCACGTCCCGCACCGCGCCCTTGTCGGCGCTCGTGGCCATCGCGGCGTAGGCGCGCAGGGCGGCGGAGACCTTGCGGTCGCGGTTCTTCGGGGTGTACGCGCCGTTCAGGGCCTGCTCGCGGCGGGAGAGTTCGGCGTCGTCCACGAGGAGCTCGATCGAGCGGTTCGGGATGTCGATGCGGATGCGGTCGCCGTCCTCGACGAGTGCGATCGTGCCGCCGGACGCCGCCTCCGGGGAGGCATGGCCGATGGACAGGCCGGAGGTGCCACCGGAGAAGCGGCCGTCCGTGATCAGGGCGCACGCCTTGCCGAGGCCGCGGCCCTTCAGATACGAGGTCGGGTAGAGCATCTCCTGCATACCGGGGCCGCCCTTGGGGCCCTCGTAGCGGATGACGACGACGTCACCCTCCTTGACCTGCTGGGCGAGGATCTTCTGAACGGCCTCCTCCTGCGACTCGCAGACCACCGCGGGACCCTCGAACGTCCAGATCGACTCGTCCACGCCGGCCGTCTTCACCACACAGCCGTCGACGGCCAGGTTGCCCTTGAGAACCGCCAGGCCACCGTCCTTGGAGTACGCGTGCTCGGCCGAGCGGATGCAGCCGTCCGCGGCGTCCTCGTCCAGGGCCTCCCAGCGCTCGGACTGGGAGAAGGCCTCGGCGGACCGCACACACCCCGGTGCCGCGTGCCACAGCTCCACGGCCTCGGCGGACGGGGAGCCTCCCCGGACGTCCCAGGTCTTCAGCCAGTCCGCCAGGGACGGGCTGTGGACCGAGTGCACGTCCTCGTTGAGCAGACCCGCGCGGTGCAGTTCGCCGAGCAGGGCGGGGATGCCGCCGGCGCGGTGCACGTCCTCCATGTAGTACGTGCGCGTCTTGGCGACGTTCGGGGCGACCTTGGCGAGGCAGGGCACCCGGCGTGAGACGGCGTCGATTTCGTTGAGACCGAAGGGGATCTCCGCCTCCTGGGCCGCGGCCAGCAGGTGCAGGATCGTGTTGGTGGAGCCGCCCATGGCGATGTCGAGGGCCATGGCGTTCTCGAAGGCCGCGAAGGTGGCGATCGAGCGGGGCAGGACCGTCTCGTCGTCCTGCTCGTAGTAGCGGCGGGTGATGTCCATGACCGTGCGGGCCGCGTCCTCGTACAGCGCCTTGCGGGCCGTGTGGGTGGCGAGGACCGAGCCGTTGCCGGGGAGGGAGAGGCCGATCGCCTCGGTCAGGCAGTTCATGGAGTTGGCGGTGAACATGCCGGAACAGCTGCCGCAGGTCGGACAGGCGTTCTCCTCGATACGGAGGATGTCCTCGTCCGAGACCTTGTCGTTCACGGCGTCGGAGATCGCGTCGACCAGGTCGAGCGTACGGACCGTGCCGTCGACGAGCGTGGCGCGGCCGGACTCCATGGGGCCGCCGGAGACGAAGACGGTCGGGATGTTCAGGCGGAGGGCAGCGTTCAACATGCCCGGGGTGATCTTGTCGCAGTTGGAGATGCAGATCAGGGCGTCGGCGCAGTGGGCCTCCACCATGTACTCCACGCTGTCCGCGATCAGGTCGCGGGAGGGCAGCGAGTACAGCATGCCGCCGTGGCCCATCGCGATGCCGTCGTCGACCGCGATCGTGTTGAACTCGCGCGGGATGCCGCCCGCCTCGACGATCGCCTCGCTGACGATCCGGCCGACCGGCTGGAGGTGGGTGTGGCCCGGCACGAACTCCGTGAACGAGTTGGCCACCGCGATGATCGGCTTCCGCCCGATGTCCGCGCCCGGTACACCGGAGGCCCGCATAAGGGCACGGGCGCCCGCCATGTTGCGGCCATGGGTGACTGTGCGGGACCTCAGCTCGGGCATCGCGCTCGCTCCTTTGAGACTGCGATCAGAGACTTCTGACTGTGGTCGAGCCTACGCCCGTGCGCCAAGGGGTGGACCCGGAGTCCGGGATGCGGGATGTGTGTCTCGGCGGTCGGGGGCCTCGTACCGGCGTAGTCAGGCGCTCAGGGCTGGGTCAGATGTGCCTGCACCACAGGTGCCAGCCGCGCGATGATCTGTTCCGGATCCGCCGAGGCCAGCGGTTCGACCTTGATGACGTAGCGCAGCATGGCGGTCCCCACGAGCTGCGCGGCGGCGAGTTCGGCGCGCAGCTCGGGATCGGGGAGGTCGAGCTTGCGGGCGATGCGGTACAGCAGCTGTGAGGAGACCAGCCGGCGGAAGACCGCGGCCGCGGCCTCGTTGTTCACCGCCGAGCGGACGATGGCGAGCAGCGGTACGCGGGTGGCCGGGTTCTCCCAGAGGCCGAAGATGGCGCGGGTCATGCGCTCGCCGACACCGTCGAGGGGGCCCTCCACGACCTCCTCCCGCACAACCAGGACGGGCGAGAACGCGACCTCGACGGCCGCTTCGAAGACCTGTTCCTTGGTGCCGAAGTAGTGGTGGACGAGCGCCGAGTCGACCCCGGCGGCCTTGGCGATACCGCGCACGGACGTCTTGTCGTAGCCCCGCTCGGAGAACTCCTCGCGGGCCGCGTCGAGGATGCGGTCGCGAGCGGCCGGGGCGTCGGCCGAGTCCGTACGGGAGGGCCGTCCCCTGCGGCGGGGGGTGGCCGCCGTCACGGCCGGGGCACCTTCAGGGCGGAGGCGAGGTGCAGCCGGGTGAAGGCGAGGGCCTCCGCCAGGTCGGCCTCACGTTCGGCGCTGGACATCGCCCGGCGGGTGTTGACCTCGATGACGACATGGCCGTCGAAACCGGTGCGCGCGAGGCGCTCCAGCACCTCGGCGCAGGGCTGGGTGCCGCGGCCGGGGACCAGGTGCTCGTCCTTGTTGGAGCCGCTGCCGTCGGCGAGGTGGACGTGCCCGAGGCGGTCACCCATGCGGTCGATCATCTGCAGGGCGTCGGTACGGGCGGTCGCGGAATGACTGAGATCGATCGTGAAGTGACGGTAGTCGTCCTTCGTCACGTCCCAGTCGGGGGCGTAGGCGAGCATCTCGCGGTCGCGGTAACGCCAGGGGTACATGTTCTCGACGGCGAACCGTACGTCCGTCTCGTTCGCCATCCGCCAGATCCCGGTGACGAAGTCGCGCGCGTACTGGCGCTGCCAGCGGAAGGGCGGGTGGACGACGACCGTGCCGGCGCCGAGCTTCTCGGCGGCGGCCTGGGCGCGCTGGAGCTTGACCCAGGGGTCGGTGGACCACACGCGCTGCGTGATGAGCAGGCAGGGGGCGTGGACGGCGAGGATCGGGATCTGGTGGTAGTCGGAGAGTCTGCGCAGCGCCTCGATGTCCTGGCTGACGGGGTCGGTCCACACCATGACCTCGACTCCGTCGTACCCGAGGCGCGAGGCGGTCTCGAAAGCCGTCGCCGTCGACTCCGGATACACGGAGGCCGTGGACAGCGCGACCTTCGCATCCGGGATGCGCACCACTGGATCTGCCACGAGGGACAGATTACGGGGCCGCGCTTCACACCGTGGAGCCGGTCACCGTACGACCGCGCCATCACCCGCCTGAATCGGCCTCCTTGAGGGCGGTTACCGGGGGTGGCGTGTGCAAGGTCACGGAGGGGGCGGAGCTG
>NZ_VJZE01000466.1 GCF_009377205.1 Streptomyces phyllanthi | reverse complement strand
CACGGGCACCGCCCCGCCTTTCACCACGTACCGTTCCGTACCAACTCGGCGCGCACCGCGTACAAGCACCGGCGTCGGCGCGTCACCTCTGGTCACGTTAAGCCACGAGGCGCCACCGTGTGTGCATGACCAGCACAGAACTACCCCTCCAGGTGGGCCACTTCGCCATGCGCTTCAGCTCGACTCCCCGGGGCGTGCGGCTCGCCCGGCGGATGTGCGGCGAACGGCTCGCCGCATGGGATGTCCCGTACGGCAGCGACGCACACGACGCCGTCATCCTCATCACGGCCGAGCTGTGCGCGAACGCCGTGCGGCACGGGCACGTGCCCGGCCGCGACTTCCACGTACGTCTGGCCATCGAGACGCCAGCCACGGCCTCCACCGCCGTCACCGCGACCGTACGCGTCGAAGTCACCGACACCCGCGCCGAGCGCCTGCCCGTCCTCACCCCCGGCCCGACCGACTCGCCCGACGACCACCGCACCAGCGGCCGCGGCCTCCTCCTGGTCGAGGCCCTCGCCGACCGCTGGGGCTGGACCCCGAGAACGGACGACGGCCCCGGCAAGACCGTATGGGCGGAGTACGCGCTCCCCCTCCCGCTCGCCGTCCCCCAGACAGTCCCCAGCCCACCGCTCCCCTGAGGCCGGCTGGACTCGGCGATCCCCCACCGGCGAAACTGACCCCTGATCACAGCCGACGCACGATGCATAACGCACAGCTGAGGACGCTCGACGGGGGCAGGGGTGCCGGACCAACCGATCGCGGGACGCTACGAGCTGATCGAGCAGTTCAGCCACGGCGGCATGGGGGACGTGTGGCGGGGCTACGACGCCGTACTGGACCGGCCGGTCGCCGTGAAGCGGATCCGGCCGCAGTCCGTGACGTCGCCGCAGCTCGCCGAGGAGTTCAAGAAGCGGTTCCAGCGCGAGGCGCGGATCACCGCGCGGATCCAGCACCCGGGTGTCCCCCAGGTGTACGACGCGGTGCTCGACGAGTCGTACACGGACCTGTTCCTCGTGATGGAGCTGGTCGACGGCGTTCCCCTGACCGCCTACGTGCACCCGGACCAGCCGCTCCCGGTCACCTGGGCCGTGGCCGTCGCGGCCCAGGTCGCCACCGTGCTGTCGTACGCGCACGACGTGCCGGTCGTCCACCGGGACCTGAAGCCGAGCAACATCCTCGTGGCCCGGGACGGGACCGTGAAGGTGCTCGACTTCGGCATCGCGGCGATCCTGCGGACCGACGTCACCAAGCTGACCGCGACCGGCAGCCCGATCGGCACGTACCAGTACATGGCGCCGGAGCAGGTGCGCGGCGGACGGGTCACGCCGCGCACGGACCTGTACGCGCTGGGCTGTGTGCTGCACGAACTGCTCTGCGGAAGGCCGCTGTTCAGCGGGGACAGCGAGTTCCAGCTGATGAACCAGCACATCAACGCCGCGCCCACGCCCCTGCGGCAGCTGCGACAGGACGTACCGGCCGAGCTGGAGGAACTCGTCCTGCATCTGCTCCGCAAGGCACCCGAGGCCCGGCCCGCGGACATGCAGGAGGTGTACGAGCGGCTGGCGCCCTTCCTGCCTCCGCCCGGCGAGCGGACCGCGCCCGAGGAGGCGGGCCCTGCCGGGGCTCCGGACCCTACCGGGATGTTCCGTCGGCCGTACGCGCCCCGAGCGCGGGCGGGAGCAGGCGCACCGCGGGACGCCGCCGCGCTGCCCGGGAACGCACAGGCCCCGATCCCGCAGCCCGTCCCCGAGGCCTTGCGCGCTCAGGTGCGGGAGGTGCACGCCCACTACGCGGCCCTCATGGAGGAGGAGCGGTACTCGCAGGCCGCCGAGGTGGCCGGCGAGATGATCGAGCCTGCCGCACGGGCGCTCGGGGCGGAGAACAAGGTGGTGCTGGGGCTGCGCCGACGCCGGGCGTTCAGCCGGCAGCTCGGTGGTGACCACCGGGCCGCACTGCCGGAGTTCGAGGCGCTGGCGGAGGCGTACGGGCGGATCAGCGGGCCGACGAGCGAGGAGGCTCTGGACTGCCGTGCCCAGGCGGCCCGTTGCCGGGGCGAGCTCGGGGAGGTGACGGACGCGCTGTCGGGGCTGCGGGGCGTCCTCGACGTCGTGCGGTCCGTGGACGGCGACGTCAGCGAGTACGCGGTGGAGCTGCGGCGCGACATCGGCATGCTGCTGCTCGCGCAGGGGCTGGCGGCCGAGGCGCTCGGTGTCCTGGAACCGCTGCACCAGGACCTGTGCCTGGTCTTCGGGCCGGACGACGAGCTGACGGCCGAGGTGGCCGGGACACTGGCCGTGATACGGCTGGATCTCGGTGGTTCCCCGCCGTCGTGCTGACCTCCGGTCCCTCTGTTGGTACTGACCGGCGGCCCGTCTGTTCCTAAAATCCGATCATGCCGCACCTCGCCTTCGACATCGCGTTCTGTGCCCAGCTCGACAAACTCCAGAAGCATGTGAAGAAAGGTGTGTTCGACGCCTGGCACAAGTTCGAGACGCTCACACTCGACCAGCTGTTCAAGGACCAAGGGTTGAAGCTGGAGTCGCTCAAGGGGGCCAAGGACAAGCAGATCCGTACGATCCGGATCGACCAGGGCGTGCGCGGAGTCGTCCTCGCTCCCGAGACCGGTGACACGTTCGTGCTGTTGCGCGTGGGTCCGCACGACGAGGCGACCAACTGGGCGGTCAAGCAGAAGGCGAGCATCAACTCCGTCACCCGGGCCGTCGAGATCCGCGACATCGACATGCTCGAGGAGCTCACCCCCGCGTACGAGCGCATCGCGCCCGCGCCGGAGCAGCGGCTGTTCGCGAAGGTGTCCGACGGGGACATGGCGGCGCTCGGCATCGACGGGACCACCCTGCGCCAGGCCCGCGTGCTGACCAGTGTCGAGCAACTGGAGGTGTTCGCGCCGTTCTTCCCGCAGGACCAGCGCGAGGTGCTGGAGTACCTGGCCGCCGGCTTCACCGTGGAGGAGGTGTGGCGCGACGTGGTCGCGGTCAACCTCGCGGGTGCCGACTCGTCGGAGCCGGTCGACACGGCCGACTACGCGACCGCGATCCACCGCACCTGCACCCGCTTCGCCGTCGTCACCGACGCCGACGAGCTCCGCGACATCCTCGACAAGCCGTTCGCGGCCTGGCGGACCTTCCTCCACCCGTCGCAGCACAAGGTCGCCTACCGGGCGTCGTACTCCGGCCCCGCGCAGGTCACCGGCGGGCCCGGCACCGGCAAGACGGTCGTCGCCCTGCACCGCGTACGGCATCTTCTGCGCCACCTGCGGGACGGCGAGCGCATCCTGCTCACCACCTACACGAACGCGCTGGTGGCGGCGCTGCGCACCGGGCTGGACGCACTCGTCGAGGACGAGGCCGTACGGGACCGGGTGGACATCATGACCGTGGACGCGTTCGCCGGGCGGGTGCTGTCCACGTCGCGGAAGCCGACCTGGGGCGGGCAGGAGGAGGACCGTTGGAAGCAGGCGGCGCAGGCGACCGGGTTCACGGGAACGGCGCAGTTCCTGGCGCAGGAGTACAAGCACGTGATCCTCGCCCGGAACCTGCGCACTCTGGAGGAGTACGAGGCTTGCGAACGGCACGGGCGCGGCAGCGCTCTGCCCGTGGCACGGCGCCGGGTGGTGTGGGAGACCGTGCGGGAGTTCACCGAGCGACTGGCCGCCGACGGTCTGCGCACCTACCTCGGCACCTGCGCGGAGGCCGCCGACCTGATGGAGGCGGAGGGGCCACGGTACCGGCACGTGGTCGTCGACGAGGCGCAGGATCTGCATCCGGCACAATGGCGCCTGCTGCGGGCCGCGGTCCCCGAGCGTCCGGACGACCTGTTCATCGCAGGCGACCCGCACCAGCGCATCTACGACTCGAAGGTGTCGCTGAAGGCGGTCGGGATCAAGGTCGCGGGCCGCTCGACGAAGATGCGCAAGAACTACCGCTCGACACAGGAGATCCTGAGCTGGGCTACTGGGCTCCTCGTCGGCCGTCCCGTCGCGGAACTCGCCGACGACTCCCGCAACGACACGCTCCTCGGCTACCGCTCCGCCCTGCACGGCAACCGACCGGAGACGTACGGGGCGGCCGACGAGGACGCCGAACTCGACGCGTTGGTCGAGCGGGTGCGTGGCTGGCTCGACGGCGGGGTCGCGCCCGGCGAGATCGGCGTGTGCGCCCGCCTCAACAAGACGTGCGAGCGAGTGGCGGAGCGGCTGAAGGCGGCAGGTGTTCCGGTGGCCCGGTTGAAGGGTGCCGCCACAGGGCGCGCGGACACGGTGAGCGTGGGCACGATGCACGCGTTCAAGGGACTGGAGTACCGGTGCGTCGCGGTGATGGGGGTGCGCGACGAGGTGCTGCCGTTCCCCAAGGCTGTGACACCGGTGGAGGTGGACCGGCTGCAGCACGAGGCGGACCTGGCGGCGGAACGGTGCCTGGTGTTCGTGGCCTGCACGCGCGCCAGGGACGGGTTGTACGTGTCGTGGTGGGGGGAGCCGAGCGAATTCCTGGTGGGGGCGGGAGTGTGACATGAACGCACCCCGATACCGACAAGGAGGGCCTGCCGTTCCACGACAACTGGAGTATCGGCATTGGGCCCACCTCATCCGGGTCGGCCATTGGCCTTCAATACCAGGGCTACGTCGTCTTCACGTTGTGGCCGGTTTGATCACGTGATGCCGTGGTGGATCTCGTACTCGATACCCCACCGCCCGGTGGCACGGCCTGTGCCGGAGGGAACCGCGCCCCTGGACGGGCTCGTGTCCTGGTACGGGTGGAGGGGAAACCGGGCCAGGTTCACGGGGGAATCATGCAGATCATCGAGGTGACGGGGTATGCCGTCCGATCCGCTGTGATCACCATGAGGCGGACAGGGAAGCCACTCGAGTTCGTGATCTTCCCGATGCTGCACGTGGCTTCGCCGACGTTCTACTCCCAGGTCCGCCTCAGGCTCAGGGAATGCGACCTCATAGTCATGGAGGGAATCCGAGGGAATTCGGTCGGCGTGAGTGCCCTCACGCTTGCTTACCGGTTCGCCCCACGGCGTCGGCGCAACGGCTTGCAGGAGCAGCGCGATGGGCTGCTGCTTCCCGAGTCCGTACCGGTTGTCTACCCGGATGTGACCGCGGCGGAGGCGATCGCCGACCTCAAGACACTGCCGCGGTGGACGTACCTGCTTCTCATGCTCGGGGCTCCCGTGATGGGCCTGGTGTTCGCGCTGCGCGGTCCGCGCGCCTTCCTCGACGAGGACGTGGCAGTCGACGATCTGCCCTCGACGCTGCGGGCGGAGATGATGGCCGACAGTCCTGTGGAGCATGCGATGACCGATCGGCGCGACAAGCGGTTGCTCGACGCGCTCGGCGAGATCCACGCGGAGCGCGCCGACGAGCCGATCCGGGTGGCCGTCGTCTACGGAGCCGGCCACGTCCCGGCGATCGTGTCGGGGCTGATGGATCGTTACGGGTACCGGGCACGTGAAGCGGAATGGCTCACCGTCCTTGTCCCTGCGTAGATCGCCGGGCGAAACCGGTTCTGCGCGGCCCGGCAGACGGCGGCGTTACAGACAGCGAAAGAGATCAACCGGTTACCGCGTCGACGAGTTCGGACAGTGCGCCCGCAACCGCGCCCAGCCCCGGCCCCGGCGGTCCGCCCGGCTCGGTCATGTAGACGTCCCGCCGTATCTCGATCATCAGGGCGCTGACGCGGGGATCCTTCCCGTAGTACTTCAGCGGGACGTACGCCCCTTCGAAGGGGCTGTTGACGCCCGTCCCTCCGAAGCCGGCGAACGCCTCCTCGGCGGCGGCCAGCAGCGCGGCCGGTGTGTGGAAGGCGTCATGGCCCAGGCAGACGGGCGGCCGGGGGCCGTCACCGTGGAGTTCGTAGGGCAGGCGCTCGGTCGGGTACGAGTGGACGTCGATGACCACGACCCGCCCCACCGCCTCCAGCCGCTCGGTCACGGCGTCGGTCATGGCGGCGGCGTACGGGTGGAAGTAGCGCTCGATGAGCGGCCGGCCGTCGTAGTCGGCCGGGCGGAGTTCCTCCCGGTGCGTGGTCCGCGTGTAGACCGCGCCCATGCCGACGGCGAGCATCTCCTCCCGCTCGTCCGGGAACCGCTCGGGATCGACCACGAGGCGGGACAACTGGTTGACGAACCGCCAGGGCCCGGTGGCCGACCGGCCGGCGGCCTCCTCGGCGATCCGTGCGGTGTGCGCGTCGGTGATGTGGTCCAGCTCCCGCCCCAGCGCCGTCTCGTCG
The DNA here is from genome assembly GCF_009377205.1 of Streptomyces phyllanthi. Classification (GTDB taxonomy): domain Bacteria; phylum Actinomycetota; class Actinomycetes; order Streptomycetales; family Streptomycetaceae; genus Streptomyces; species Streptomyces phyllanthi. The sequence goes on along the minus strand of NZ_VJZE01000466.1, from coordinate 784 downwards.
AGCACGATCCCGTCCCGTACGTCCGCCGGTATCGCACGTGAGGAGTGCGGTACGTGCAGGATCACGGGCGAGTCCGGCGCACCGGGCAGGAGCCGGTAGGGGGCCGACGTGTCGTTCATTCGGGGTTCCTCCCGGGTGTCCGGAGTCAAGCATGGGCCCCGGCCTTCCGGAGGCGAGCAGCGGCGGTCCGTAAGCACGTGAAACCCCGTGGAGCAGGTGAAATTCCGTGGCTCCGCCCCTGTCCAGGTCCTACAGTGACCGGGCACGACACCGCCACGGGGGAACTCTCGAACCATGCGTACGCACTATCCACGCACGCCGCACCTGCCCTGGTCCCCGGGCGCGACGCCGGACGACGTACGGACCGGCGATCTGTCCGGGCTGCGGGGGCGGGAGGTCGTGGTCACCGAGAAGCTCGACGGGGAGAACACCACCCTCTATCCGGACGGGCTGCACGCACGGTCGCTCGACTCGGCGCACCACCCGTCGAGGACCTGGGTCAAGGCCCTCCAGGGGCGGATCGGACCGGGGATCCCGGCCGGGTGGCGGGTGTGCGGGGAGAACATGTACGCCCGTCACTCGCTCGCGTACGAGGAGCTGGAGAGCTGGTTCTACGGCTTGTCGGTCTGGGACGGCGAGCGCTGTCTGGACTGGGACGGCACCGTGCGGTTCCTGCGGCGGCTGGGGGTGCCGGTCCCGCGCGTGCTGTGGCGCGGCGTGTTCGACGAGCGGGCGCTGAGGGCGCTGCGGCTGGACACCGGGCGGCAGGAGGGTTACGTCGTAC
>NZ_VJZE01000465.1 GCF_009377205.1 Streptomyces phyllanthi | reverse complement strand
GGCGTCAGATGTGTATCAGAGACAGCGTGTCCCCCGTGGTGGTGGGCGTGGGTGTGCCCGATCTCGCCCTCGGGCTCGTGGGTGTGCCCGGTTCCGTCCTCGTGCTCGTGGGTGTGCCCGTGGTTCCGGTCGCTCACGTCGTTCCCCTTCCGGTGCGGGTCCCGATGCGCGGGAGTGGACGTGCTCGCGCCCACAGGGTCATTATGTGCGTATGAGCGCACGCATGCACCTGTCACCTGCGCATGATGCGCAGCCGCGCACCGAGGGCGGGCCCGGAGCGCACCCGAGCACACCCGGAGAGGAGCAGTTCGCCCTGGCGGCGGAGCTCCTGGCGCTGCTCGGCGACCGCACGCGACTGGCCCTGCTGCACGCGCTGGCCGGGGGTGAGGCCGATGTCACGACGCTCACGGAGGCGTGCGGTGCGGCCCGCCCGGCGGTGAGCCAGCATCTGGCCCGGCTCCGGCTCGCGGGGCTGGTGAGCGCCCGAAAGGAGGGGCGGCGGGTGATCTACTCCCTCCGCGACGGCCATCTGCGCCGAGTGGTTGACGAGGCCCTGAGCCTGGCCGACCACCGGCTCACGGACCGGCCGGTGCACGACTGAGCGTCGGCTGCGCCGCGCGAGAGCCGCTCCGGCGCGGCGTGAGAACCGCTCCAGGGCGCGCGACGGCTCTGGTGCGCGCTGGGCGGCCTCGTGGCGCGCGAAACGGCTCCGGGCGGAGGCCGTGTTGCCTCCACCCGGAGCCGTGGGACGTGTCGTGTCGCCGGGGATCAGGCGGCGGCCGCGCCCGTGGAGGCGCTGAGCTGCCCGAGCACCTGGGTCAGACCGGCGACGACCTCGGTGTCGTCCGCCGGGTGGGTCTCGGCGAAGCGGGTCAGGGAGCCGGGGATGGAGAGCTTGGCGTCCTCCACGACCGTGGCGCCTGCGATACCGAGGGACTTGCGGGCCTCGTCCTGCGCCCACACGCCGCCGAACTGGCCGAACGCGGTGCCGACCACGGCAGCCGGCTTGCCGGACAGCGCACCGGCGCCGTAGGGGCGGGACAGCCAGTCGATGGCGTTCTTCAGGACGGCCGGGATGGTGCCGTTGTACTCGGGGGAGAAGAGCAGGAAGGCGTCGACCTGGCCGGCGGCCTCGCGCAGACGGATCGCGGCGGCGGGGACGCTGCCCTCGGCGTCGATGTCCTCGTTGTAGAACGGCACGTCGGCCAGGCCCTCGAACAGCTCGATCTCGACGCCCTCGGGGGCGTGCTTGGCGGCGGCCTCGGCGAGCTGGCGGTTGGTCGAACCGGCGCGGAGGCTGCCGACGAGCGCGAGGATGCGAACGGACATGAGCTGACTCCTAGCAAGAGCGGTAGGGCTGGGCGGACCGGGGTGTCAACCGGACCGGAGTGCTAACCGGACCGGGGTCCGTTGAAGTTTGTATCACTTATCCGGACCGCGGTCCACTTGTCTGTGGCGAGCGTTACTCTCATTTCATGACCGAGTCGTTCGCGCCCTTCCCCGCATACCCGGAACGCGATGCCCTGGACGGGCTGTTGAACCTCACGCCGACCACGGATGAGCAGCCCCGTCTGCGGGCGGACGCGGCGCGCAACCGCACCCGTCTGCTGGAGGTGGCGGCGCGGCTCGCGGGGGAGTGCGGGGCCGCCAACCTGACCATGGAGGCCGTCGCAACGGCCGCCGACGTCGGCAAGGGCACCGTCTTCCGGCGGTTCGGCGACCGTACGGGGCTCCTGCTGGCCCTCCTGGACCACCACGAGCGGGAGCTCCAGTCCGCTTTCCTGAGCGGGCCCCCGCCCCTCGGGCCGGACGCGCCCCCCGTCGAGCGGCTCCACGCCTTCGGGGCGGCCGTCATCCGGCACGAGCACGCCCACCGCGATCTCTATCTGGCCGCCCGCGCGGACGTCTCCCGCCGTCACACCAGCCCGGCCAACCTCCTGCGCCTCGGGCACATCTGCATGCTCCTGCGCCAGACGAGGGCACAGGGCGACATCGAGCTTCTCGCCCAGACACTGCTGGGATACCTGGACATCAACCTCGTCGACCACCTGGTCACGCGGCGCGGGATGCCGCTCGAACGGCTGGAGGCGGGCTGGGGCGATCTGGTCGGGAGGCTGGTCACGCCGGGGTGAGCCGGTGGGCGGCGCGGGGTCGGTGCCTGCGGGGCCGGTGCCTGCGGGATGTGGCGTGGGGTCAGTGGGCGCCGGGGTGCGCCGGGGTGCGCTGTGGGGGCGTGCGGGGTCAGTACGCGCCGGGCGTGCGGCGCGGGCCCGTCACGTCGAACTCGACGTCCACCACACCCTCGACGGCGCGGACCATACGGGCCGCCACCGGGATCAGCGCGGTGTCCCTGACCCGGCCCGTGATCCTCACCACGCCGTCCCGGACGGCCACGTGGATCGGCGACAACGGGGCCGGGAAGAGATAGGCGACCACCTCGCGCCGCACCTCGTCGGCGATCTCCTGGTCGGCGCGGAGGAACACCTTCAGCAGGTCGGCGCGGCTGACGATGCCCTGGAGCATGCCGTGGTCGTCGACGACGGGGAGCCGTTTGACCCCGGCGTGGGCCATGGTGCGGGCCGCCTCGGCGATGGTCGCGTCGGCGTGGACGGTGACGGCGGGACTGGTCATCAGCTCCCCGGCCGTCACCGCCCGGGCCTTCGCCAGGTCCGCCAGCCGGCCGAACCGTACGGGCCGGTCCGCCTCGGCGCCGCGGAACTCCTCCTTGGGCAGCAGGTCCGCCTGCGAGACGACCCCGACGACGCGGCCCTCGCCCTCGAGGACGGGCAGTGCGCTGACCTTCCACTGCTCCAGCAGGCGGACGATCTCCTTGAAGCCCGCCCCACGGCCGACGGCCGCGACCGTGTGGGTCATCACATCGCTCACGATGTGGGGGGTGCCGTCCACGGTGACTCCCAGTCCGCTTCCAGGTGCGAGAGCTCCTGCCGGTCAGCGGAGGCCGCCGCTGCCGTACGGGGCGTACAGGTCCAGCAGCCGGGTCCGGGCGGAGCGCAGCCGGTGGGCGAGGATGCCGCCGATCCACTCGGCGATCGCGAGCCCGAACGCGGGGTCCTCCTTGCACAGGGCGCGTACGGCCACGGCGTCGAACTCGTAGGCGCGGACCGGGCTCATCGCCTCGGCGCCCAGGTGCCAGGTGTGCGGGGCGAACAGCCAGGACCAGCCGACCAGGTCGTTGATGCCGAGGGTCTCGATCACCACCGCCCGGCGGCCCGGCACCCGCATGTCCAGGTCGACCGTGCCGGTGCGGATGACCCAGAACCGGTCCGCGCGGCCGTCCTCCTCGAAGAGCCGGGCCCCCTGGGGGAACGAGACCTGCTGGGCGAGGCTCATCAGCCGCCGGCGGTGCTCGGCGGGAAGCGAGCGGAGCATGGGGGTGGTGGGGGGAGCGTTCATGGCGGTGCCTCCACGGGGGGCGTACGGAGCTGCCATCTCCAGCGTCGCTCCACGCCCCCGTCACCGCCATGGGCCGTACGGCACGAACAGGCGGGAAATCGGTGCGGGGCGGCTGTGCGGGTACTCGCCAGTGGGGTGGACGGGCCGCGCCGACTGCGTCGGTGGGAGGGTCCCTCATCCGGTGATCACGCCTGGCGGCGCCGATCCGGGTGACTCGCCCCGTGCAGGCATCCCCGTGCAGGGAGGTACGCACCATGTCCCGCACCGTCACCGTCGGGATCGACGGCTCGTCCGAGAGTCTGGCCGCCGCCGAGTGGGCGGCGCGCGAGGCCGGGCTCAGGCGGCGGCCGCTGCGACTCGTCAACGTCTGGGAGGCCGTACCCGAACCGATGGGGAAGGCCCCGCTCCTCGGCCCGGACGCCGAGCACGAATGGCGGGAGCGGGTCCCCCGCGAGGCGGCCGACGGCATCCGGGCGCGTCACCCCGGTGTCGAGGTGGTCGTCGAGCAGGTGTCCGGCCGGGCCGCCGCGGCGCTCGCCGAGGCGGCGAGGGACGCCGAGCCGCTGGTCCTCGGGTCCCGTGGACTGGGCGGGGTCGGCGGTTTCCTGATCGGCTCCGTCGGCCTGTCCGTCATCGCGCACACCGAGGCTCCCGTCGTGCTCGTACGGGCCGGGGAGCAGGCAGCCGACGAGCACGTGAGGGACCCGGCGGGCATCCCGTCCGCCGCGGCCCCCTACCGGCCGGTCGTCCTCGGCCTCGACACGGACGGGCCGGACGACACCCTGATCGGGTTCGCGTTCGACGCGGCGGCCCGGCGCGATACCGCCCTGAGGGTCGTCCACGCCTGGAATCCGCCGGCCCACTTCACGCACGGCGGCCCGGAGCACCGGGAGATCGAGGCCCAGCTGGGCCGGTGGGACGCCGCCATGCTGGCCGAGGTGCTGGACCCCTGGAAGCAGAAGGTCCCCACCGTCCAGGTCGTCGAGGAGTCCCGGCCCGGCAAGGCGGCCCACCACCTGGTGGAGGCGTCCCATGAGGCGTCCCTCGTGGTGGTGGGGCGCCGTATCCGCCGTTCCCCGCTCGGTGCCCATGTCGGGCCCGTCACCCACGCGGTCCTGCACCACGCCACCGCCCCGGTCGCCGTCGTCGCCCACGGCTGACGACCCTCCGGGGACCACCCCGTCGACCCATGGAGTCACCCATGCCGCATGCCGCACACCAGGAACGGGACCGCACCACGCCGACCGTGCTGACCGACGAGGAACTGCGTGCCCTGGACGCCCACTGGCGGGCCGCCAACTACCTCGCGGCGGGCCAGATCTACCTGCTGGCCAACCCGCTGCTGACCGAGCCCCTGGCCGTCGAGCACATCAAGCCGCGGCTGCTCGGCCACTGGGGTACGTCACCGGGGCTCAACCTCGTGCACACGCACCTCAACCGGGTGATCAGGGCCCGCGGCCTGAACGCGCTGGCCGTGTGGGGGCCCGGACACGGCGGGCCCGCGGTGCTCGCGAACTCCTGGCTGGAGGGAAGCTACAGCGAGACGTACCCGGACGTCAGCCGGGACGCCGAGGGCATGGCCCGGCTCTTCCGGCAGTTCTCGTTCCCCGGCGGGGTGCCCAGCCATGTGGCGCCGGAGACGCCGGGCTCGATCCACGAGGGCGGGGAACTCGGCTACTCGCTCGCCCACGCGTACGGGGCCGCTCTCGACAACCCGGATCTGCTGGTGGCCTGTGTGATCGGCGACGGCGAGGCCGAGACAGGGCCGCTCGCCGGGTCCTGGCACGCGAACAAGTTCCTCGACCCGGTGCACGACGGCGCCGTCCTGCCGATCCTCCACCTCAACGGTTACAAGATCGCCAACCCGGCCGTCCTCGCCCGGCTGCCGGAGCCCGAACTCGACGAACTGCTGCGGGGGTACGGCCACGAGCCGATCCATGTCACCGGCGACGACCCCTTCCCGATCCACCGCGCCCTGGCCGAGGCCTTCGACCTGGCACTGGACCGCATCACGCGGTTCCAGCGCGCGGCGCGCGAGGAGCGTGGGACCGAGCGCCCGCGCTGGCCCGTCATCGTGCTGCGCACACCGAAGGGCTGGACGGGCCCGGCCTGGGTGGACGGGGAGCCGGTGGCGGGCACCTGGCGCTCCCACCAGGTGCCGCTGGCCGGGTTGCGCGACAACCCGGAGCACCTGCGGCAGCTGGAGGGCTGGCTGCGTTCGTACCGGCCCGAGGAGCTCTTCGACGCCGAGGGGCGGCCGACCGCGGACGTCCTCGCGTGCGTGCCCGAGGGCGCCCGGCGGCTCGGCTCCACCCCGCACGCCAACGGTGGCCTCCTCACCCGTGAGCTGCCACTGCCGTCCTGCGACCGGTTCGCCGTGCCCGTCGACAAGCCCGGAGCGTCCCTGCACGAACCGACCCGGGTCCTCGGCGGCTACGTCGAACAGGTCATGCGGGACACCGCGCCACGCCGCGACTTCCGCCTGGTCGGCCCCGACGAGACCGCCTCCAACCGGCTGGACTCGGTCTTCGCCGCCAGTGGCAAGGCGTGGCAGGCCCAGACGATCCAGGTCGACGAGCACCTGGACCGGCACGGCCGGGTCATGGAGGTCCTCTCCGAACACCTCTGCCAGGGCTGGCTGGAGGGCTATCTGCTGACCGGGCGGCACGGACTGTTCTCGTGCTACGAGGCGTTCGTGCACATCGTCGACTCCATGGTCAACCAGCACATCAAGTGGCTGAGGACCTCGCGGGAGCTGACCTGGCGTGCCCCGATCCCCTCGCTCAACTACCTGCTCACCTCGCATGTCTGGCGCCAGGACCACAACGGTTTCTCGCACCAGGACCCCGGGTTCGTCGATCATGTCCTCAACAAGAGCCCCGAGGTCGTACGGGTCTACCTGCCGCCGGACGCCAACACGCTGCTGTCGGTGACGGAGCACGTGCTGAGCACGCGTGACTACGTGAACGTGGTGGTGGCGGGCAAGCAGCCGTGCTTCGACTGGCTGTCCATGGAGCAGGCCCGGGCCCACTGTGCGCGCGGGGTCGGGGTCTGGGAGTGGGCGGGCTCCGGTGACGGTGACCGGGAGCCGGATGTGGTGCTGGCGTGTGCGGGGGACGTCCCGACGCAGGAGGTGCTGGCGGCGTCGGATCTGCTGCGGCGGCAGCTGCCGGAGCTGGCCGTGCGTGTGGTGAACGTCGTCGACATGGCGCGGCTCATGCCCCATGGCGATCATCCGCACGGGATGCCGGACTCCGAGTACGACGGTCTGTTCACGACCGACAAGCCGGTGATCTTCGCGTACCACGGCTATCCGTGGCTGATCCATCGCCTTGCCTATCGGCGCACCGGGCACGCGAATCTGCATGTGCGGGGCTACCGGGAGATGGGGACAACGACGACTCCGTTCGACATGGTCGTCCGCAACGACCTGGACCGGTATCGCCTCGTGATGGACGTGATCGACCGTGTGCCGGGGCTGGGGGTGCGGGCTGCGGTTGTGCGGCAGCGGATGGCCGACGCGCGGGCCCGCCATCACTCGTGGATCAGGGAGCACGGTACGGATCTGCCGGAGGTGGCGGACTGGACGTGGACGGGCTGACCC
>NZ_VJZE01000464.1 GCF_009377205.1 Streptomyces phyllanthi | reverse complement strand
CCCCCAGAGACAGAAACGGAGGGACAGCGACATGTGAGGCCAGGGCAGCAGAACGGCCACGGTCACCGCCCCAGTACGACACTTCACCTACCGTGACCGCAAGGGCATGTACAGGACCTCCGATTCGGGGGAGCGAAACGGGAGTGGACATGATCGATGGGCCGTACATCGACGGGCCGTACTTCGTACTGACGGTGCTCGGGGTGCTCGGGACCGGCCTGGTGGCGGGGGTGTTCTGCGGGTTCTCGGTATTCGTGATGAGAGGGCTCGCCCATCTGCCGCCCGCGCAGGGCGTGGCCGCGATGCAGGCGATCAACGTCGCGGCGCTGAAACCGCCTTTCATGCTCCTGTTCGTGGGGTCGGCCGTACTGTGCGCCGTGCTGGCGGTGGTCACCTTCGTGCTGTGGCCGGACGAGGGCCGGGTGGAACTGCTGCTGGGGAGCGCGCTGTATCTGTTCGGGTGTTTCGGGGTCACGGTGGCCGCGAACGTACCGCGCAACGAGGCCCTCGCCAGGCTGGAGGCGGGCACGCCGGAGGCCGCCGCGTACTGGCCGGGGTACGTGAGCGAGTGGTCGACGTGGAACCACGTCCGCGGTATCGCGTCGGCGGCGGCTGCGTTGTCGTACCTGCTCGCGCTGAGCTGAGGCCAAAGCCTGACCCGAGGTGGGTACGGAAGCGCCGACCCGGGCAGTCTGAGGGGACAGGCACACACGGGCCTGGAGGGCACGGGCCGGCGCCGGCCGGGGCGGACGCGGCACCCGCGACGTATCGTGGCGGGGAGAGAGTGCCGCCCGAAGGCGTACGGCCTCGCGCAGACCGAAGTCCGAGTCCGCAGGTCGTACGGCCATGCCGTACGCGAACGTTACGTAAGGGAAGACGGCCATGGCCGATCCCAAGGGTTTTCTGACCACCCCACGTGAGGAGTGGCCCCGTCGGCCCGTCGAGGAGCGGGTGCGGGACTGGGACGAGGTGTACGTCCCCGGGGCGCTGCTGCCGATCATCAGCAGGCAGGCCGACCGCTGTATGGACTGCGGTATCCCGTTCTGCCACGACGCCTGTCCGCTGGGGAACCTGATCCCCGAGTGGAACGACCTCGTCTCGCGGGAGGACTGGAGGGCGGCGAGCGACCGGCTGCACGCCACGAACAACTTCCCCGAGTTCACCGGGCGGTTGTGCCCCGCTCCTTGCGAGGCCGGATGTGTCCTCGCGATCAACCAGCCCGCGGTCACCATCAAGAACGTCGAGGTGGCCATCGCCGACCGCGCCTGGGAGGAGGGTTTCGCGCCGCCCAGGCCGCCGGACCGGCTGACCGGGCGGACGGTCGCGGTGATCGGCTCCGGGCCCACCGGGCTGGCGGCGGCACAGCAGTTGACGCGGGCGGGGCACACGGTGGCGGTGTTCGAGCGGGCGGACAGGGTCGGCGGGCTGCTGCGGTACGGCATCCCCGCGTTCAAGATGGAGAAGCGGCACCTGGACCGTCGGCTGGAGCAGATGCGGGCCGAGGGGACGAAGTTCCGTACGTCGACCGCGGTCGGGCAGGACATCGGGGCGGCGGAGCTGCGGGCGCGGTACGACGCCGTCGTCCTCGCGACGGGGGCCACCGCGTGGCGGGAACTGGACGTGCCCGGGCGGGAGTTGGCGGGCATCCACCAGGCGATGGAGTATCTGCCGCTGGCCGACCGGGTGTGTGAGGGGGACCTGGAGGTCTCGCCGCTGTCGGCCGCCGGGAAGCACGTGGTGATCGTCGGGGGCGGTGACACCGGGGCGGACTGTCTGGGGACGACCGTACGGGAGGGCGCGGCGTCGGTGACCCAGCTGGACATCTATCCGCTGCCGGGGACGGATCGGGACGAGGACGTCGAGCCGTGGCCGACGTATCCGAAGATCTACCGGCTCTCGGCGGCGCACGAGGAGGCGCGGGACCTGCGGACCTCGCCGGCGGCGGACGCGGACGCGCGGTTGTTCGCGGCGTCGACGCTCCGCTTCACGGGGGACGCGGACGGGCATGTGCGGGCGCTGCACCTGGTCGAGGTGGACGCGGAGCGGCGTCCGGTGCCGGGCACGGGGCGCACGCTCCCCGTGGACCTCGTCCTGCTCGCCCTCGGCTTCTCCGGGCCCGACCGCGGGGACGGGCTGATCGACCAGCTCGGGCTCGCGCTCGACCGGCGTGGGCTGATCGCGCGTGACGCGGACTTCGCGACGAACGTGCCCGGTGTGTTCGCGGCCGGGGACGCCGCCCGGGGGCAGTCCCTCATCGTGTGGGCGATCGCGGAGGGGCGGGCCGTGGCGGCGGCGGTGGACCGGCGTCTGGCCGGGGCGACACGGCTTCCGGCGCCCATAGGGCCGTACGACCGGCCGATGACGGCGTAGGTAGACAGGCGTAGGTAGACAGGCGTAGGTAGACAGGCGTGTAGGCAGACAGGCGAAGTCACTGTTCGGAGCCGCCCGCCGTCGCCGTGCCCGTGGCCGTGCCCGTGGCCGCCGGAGGTGACTGCCCGCCCATGTCGAGCCGGAACGGCGGGTACCTGTCGGTCATCAGCGCGGCGTAGGCCGCCACGCGGGCGACCCAGCGGGCCAGGCCGATCAGCAGGTCGAAGAGGGGAACCGGGTAGCGGGCGGTGACCGCCAGGATGACCACCGCGACGAGTGAGAGGAAGGGGATCAGGCCGCCACCGCGCCAGCCGCCCGTTCCCTCGCCCCAGCCGCCGACGAGCATCCCGACAACGATGTACTGCGGAATCGCCAGCAACCACCACTTCACCAGGACCAGGCCCCGGGAGAGCCGCTCGGGATAGACGACGTCGAAGTGCGCCGGATAGTCGGGGACGTCCTTGAGGGTGAACGGCGGGTACTGATCGGTGCCGAGGGCGGTGTGGGCGTAGTAGCTCACCCGCCAGTTCCAGCGCATCACGCCGACGCTGAAGTCGAAGAGTGCTCGTGGGTACCGGGCGGTGAACAGGATGGCGAAGAACGCCACGATGGTCACCAGGACGAAGCCGATCCACAGGAAGCTCAGCACGATGTAGTGCGGGATGGCGAGGAACCACTTCACCAGCCACATCCATCGGGAGAGCTTCGGATCGAGCGACGCCTCGAGCCGCACGGGTGACAGGGTGGCAGGGGTCATGGGGGGGGGCGAGTCCTTTCGAGTCTCCCCCCGGCTCCTTCGAGTCCCCCAGGTGGCCGCCCACGAGCCGGCGCCCGCCCGAGGGGATCACCCGGTCAGAACCTCAGGCTCGCACGGGCCGCGCGGTGCCGCGACTCGTGTACGCCCCGACCACCGGACCAGCCAGGCCCCCGACCACCGGCACACCCGCACACCCGCACACCGGCGCACCCTCACACCGGCTCACCGACTCACGGCTTGCGCCCCACCGCCCCGTATCCCGGAACCACGTCGTCGTCCTGCCCGGGCACGGGCTCGCCCAGCTCGGGGTGCCAGTCGACGACCAGCGAGACGCCGGGGTCGACGAGTTCGAGGTTCCGGAGGAACCGGCCGACCTCGTCGCGGGAGCGCAGCGCCAGGTTGATGCCGCCGGCCCGGTATGTCTCGACGGCCGCCTTCGACTTCTCCGGGGTGAAGTCCGCCGTCGCGTGCGACACCGTCAGGTAGCTGCCCGACGGCAGGTGGGACAGCAGCCGGTCCACAAGGTCGTACGCGCCGTCCTCGTCGGTGACGAAGTGCAGCAGGGCGACGAGCGAGAGCGCCACGGGCCGGCTGAAGTCCAGGACCTCCTTGGCCTGCTCCACTATGGCGTCCGGCTCCCGCACATCGCCCTGCACGTACTCGGTCACGCCCTCGGGTGTGCCGCGCAGCAGGGCCGCCGCGTGAGCCAGCACGATCGGGTCGTTGTCGCAGTAGACGATGCGCGCGTCGGGCGCGACCCGCTGGGCGACCTGGTGCAGGTTCGGCTCGGTCGGGATGCCGGTGCCGATGTCCAGGAACTGCCGTACGCCGCTCTCGGCCAGCCGGCGCGTGGCTCGGTGCATGAACGCGCGGTTGACCTTGGCCATCACCGGCGTCCTCGGGTCGAGGGCGAGCATCTTTCGGCCCAGTTCCTCGTCGACGGGGTAGTTGTCCTTGCCGCCGAGGAACCAGTCGTACGTCCGTGCCGGATGAGGCTTGCTCGTGTCGAGCCGCAGGGGGCCCTGCCCGGTCATGGGTGACTCCGTAAGTCTCTGCGGTGGTTGGAGATCAATTCGATCAGTCCCATGTTCAATCAAGTAGCAAAACAAGGAAGTTTACGAAGGAGTTGACGAAGGGGTTGATGAAGAGGTTGACGAAGGGGTTGACGAGGGAAGTTGGCTGAATCAGCTGAACAAAACACTCAGAACGGTCAGGACAGTAGGAAGTCGGCCTCCCCCGCCTTCGCTCCCTTGATGAACGCGTTCATCTCGTCGGGCGTGTAGATCAGCGCCGGACCGTCGGGGTCGGTGGACTGGCGTACGGCGATCCGGCCGTCGGCGAGCTTCATCGCCTCCAGGCAGTTGCCGCCGTTCCCGCCGCTCCAGGGCTTGTGCCAGCCCTCGCTGCCCAGTTCGCGGGCGGGCATGCCGTTGTAGACGCGTATGTGCGACTGCTTGCGGGACTGGGTCTTGATGCGATCCATTCACAGCTCCTTGCGGAGATCCCGCAGGATCTCCTTCGTGCGATGTGCAGTGGCGGCCTGGGCCGCCATGCGGTCCATGACCTCGAGATGGGTCGCCACCTCGTTGCGCGCGTCCAGGTAGACGGCGCCGGTCAGGTACTCGCTGTAGACCATGTCCGGAAGCTCCGGCATGGCGAATCGGAACAGCACGAACGGCCCGAACGTGCCGGGGTGCGGCCCGCGGTCGAACGGCGCCACCTGCAGCGTCACGTTGGACAGCCGCGTGGCCTCGATCAGCCTGTCGATCTGGGCGCGCATCACCTCGGGGCCGCCGACGGGACGGCGCAGCGCCGTCTCCTCCATCACGATCCAGAAGCGGGGCGCGTCCTCACGGGTGAGCAGCCCCTGTCGCTGCATGCGCAGCGCCACATGACGCTCGATGTCCTCGGGGCTGGCCTGTCCGATGGCGCCCGACTCCAGGACGCCACGCGCGTAGTCCTCGGTCTGCAGCAGCCCGGGCACGAAGTGGGGTTCGTACGAGCGGATGGTGCTCGCCGCGCCCTCCAGGCTGACGTACATCGAGAACCAGTTCGGCAGGATGTCGTGGAAACGCTGCCACCAGCCGGGCTTGTTGGCCTCCTCGGCGAGCCGGACGTAGGACTCGGCTTCCTCTTCCGGGACCCCGTACGCCTTCAGGAGGAGCTGGACATAGGGGATCTTGAGGGCGACCTCGGCCGTCTCCATACGGCGGACCGTGGCGGGTGCCACGCGCAGGACGCGTGCGGCCTCCTCGCGTTTGAGACCCGCCCGTTCCCGCAGGTCCAACAGGCGTCGGCCGAGGACGACCTGACCGACCGTCGGTGCGGACCGCGGCTCGCTCATCTCGCACCTCCTCCTGCTCCTGGTCACGTTGGTCCCGTAAGTGCTGCTCCCCCTGTCTCGACAGCTCTGCGGCGCCCGTTCGAACCCCGCCCGTGCCGGTGCGTGTTTACGTGCTCACACACCTGTGTACTCGTGCGGGGATCCAACTGGCGCCGCGTCACATGCTGTTGCGAGCAGTGTGCCACGACCGTTCAGAGAGTCACACAGCACTCTGCATTTTTCAGAGTGACACTTGCCAAGTGTTCGAGGCGAGGAGATAGTGGCTAACGTGATTCCGCCCGCCGCGCCCTTAGGAACAGATGCCGCCGCAGACCGGTTCGGACCTGGACCGGTGGCCGGGGCGCGCCCCGACGCGGCCGCCGAGCGACTCTTCCGCTTCGAGCTGGCCGCGCACCCGGGTTCCGTGGCCCACGCCCGGCGGCTGACGCGAGCCCGGCTCTCCGGCTGGGCGCTCTGCGAGGACACCTGCGACACGGCCGCGCTGGTCGTCTCCGAACTCGTCACCAACGCGATCGTGCACGCCGCCGGCCGCCGTGTGGTCTGCGAGCTGCTCGACGGTGACGACCTCGTCCGGATCGCCGTACGCGACGAGGGGTGCGCTCCAGGTGAACCGCATCCCTCGCCGCAGCGGCCGGAGGAGGAGCACGGGAGGGGGCTGCTCCTGGTCGAGGCCATGTGCCTGGCCTGGGGTGCCCAGGAGTCCGGCCCGGGGCTGCTGGTCTGGGCGAACCTGCCCCGCGGCGTCCGCGCGCCCCACGCCGGGGACGACTCGGACAGCGCGTCCTGCCCGGCGGACTCCACTGCTTCCGCGGCCTCCACGCGCCCCCTGAACACCATCCCGCGCATGGCGGACGGCCATCACCGGGCCGACGGCCACCACCGGGATGACGGCCACCACCGGGACGACGGCCGTCACCAGGACGACGGCTGTCACCGGGACACGGTGGTCCGGTCCGACCTGGGCTGGAGCGCCAAGAAGCCACCGGCCGAGGACCGGGGCAGCGGCGCCGAGTCCTCCCGTGGGACCGAGGCCGGGGGAGCGACGTCCTCCCGTGGGGCCGAGGCCATGGGAGCGACCCCGCTCGGGCGAGGCCGAGAGTGGGGGAGCGTGTGAGGGCGCCGACCGGTGAGGACCCGACGGGTCGTACGGCCTCGGTGGTGTGCCTGGACACCCTGATCCGCCTGCGGCGCGGTCAGCGGACCCCGCAGGCGCTCCGGCGGCTCGCGCTGCCCGAGGGCATGACCGCCCCGATGGGCTGCGACGCGGTCGCCGTACCCGCGCCTCTGGGTCCCCGGGTGCTGCCCCTGCTGCCGCGCGTGGGCTGTGTGTACGCCGACGGGGAGCACTGGTGGTGGATCGTGCCCTCCGACTCCGACTACGCCCTGCGGTGGCCGGAGCCCGCCCGGTACTCCGCGGGCGCGTTCCTGCCGGACACCCCGTCCGTACCGGACCTCATCCACAAGCCCGGCGGCACGGTCCCGTACACCCCGCCGATCCCCCTCTACCTGGCGCTGTGCCGGGTGACGGGTACGACACCCACCTGGACGCGGCCGATCAGCGCGTGAGCGGAGGCCTGCCGCGGGGCGCGTGAGCGCCGCTGTTCGCCGCGCCGGTGGTG
>NZ_VJZE01000463.1 GCF_009377205.1 Streptomyces phyllanthi | reverse complement strand
GGTCGAAGTCGGCGGCGGCACCGCGACCGGCTGTCGAGCGGCGGCGACCGCCCGGCGAGGGGCGCGCTCAGCCGTCGGCCGAGGCGACCTCGAAGGAGGACAAGGGCCGGGGCAAGGACGACAAGCCGGCTCCGGCACGCCCCGACCCTTTTCAGACCTGCGAGGACTGCGACCGCGCCTTCAGGTCTTCCGCCCCCGGCCGCTGCCGCGACTGCCGAACCGATCACCTGGTGGCCGCCTAGCATGAAGGTGACGATCCCTGCCCCCGGGCACAGACGACGAGGAGCGAGCGCCATGACCATCGCCCCGGACGACGCACGGCAGAGCGCCTCCCACCTGTACCGGACCATGCGGGACTTCGTTCAGACCATGGACGACACCCTCCCCGGCAAATTCGAGATCACCAAGGAAGGGATCGTCCACGACATGATGGCGCCGATCGGTCCGCATGAGCTGACCACCGTGCACCTCCGGAAGCGACTTGAAAAGCTCATGCCGGACGAACTGGTCGCACACACGGGGACACCTGACGTGGAAGCCGAAGGTGAAGGCATCATGCGCCACCCCGACGTCATGGTGATCGCCCTGGCTGACATGGATGTCCCGGGCTCCTTCGACCCGCGTGCGCTCATCGCCGCCATCGAAGTGGTCTCACGCTCCAACCCCGACAACGACTGGGTCGGCAAGACGCGCGACTATCCGCTGATGGGTGTCCCCGTCTACGCGATCTTCGATCCTCGTACCGGCACCGGCGCCGTCTTCACCGACATCCACTCCACCCCGGACGGGCCTCGCTACGCGACGCGCAAGGACTTCGTCTACGGCGAGGACGTGACTATCGACGCCTGGACGATCTCGACGGAGCAACTGCCGCGCTACCCGGCGGGACAATGACCCCATGGCCGCCCCGGACACCGACGATCTCCGCACCCGCTGGCTCCGCACCCTGCTCGCCGCCCGCGACGGCGTCTGTCACCCCGACCCGTACCCGTACGCCGACAACCTGATCAAGCGGTGGTCGGAGCCTCAGCGCAAGTACCACACCCTCGATCACCTCATCGCCGTCCTCGACCGCATCGACGTGCTGGAGGAGTACGCCGACGACCCGGACGTCGTACGGCTGGCGGCCTGGTTCCACGACGCCGTGTACCTGCCGGAGCGGTCCACGAACGAGGAGCGGTCCGCGCGGCTTGCCGAGCGGGCCCTGCCCGAGGCAGGAGTTCCGGACGGCAAGGTGCACGAGGTCGCCCGGCTGGTTCGGCTCACCATCACGCACGATCCCGACCCCGGTGACTCCGACGGCGCCGTCCTCTGCGACGCGGATCTGGCCATCCTGGCGGCGCCCCCTGAGGCGTACGACCGTTATGCGCGGGCCGTCCGCGAGGAGTACGCCTTCGTTCCGGAGGACACCTTCCGCGCGGGGCGGGCCGCCGTACTGCGTCAACTCCTCGCGCTGCCAAGGCTGTTCAGGACACCGTACGGGGAACGGGAGTGGGAGGCACCGGCCCGCCGGAACATCGGGGCCGAAATCGATCGGCTCACCGCCACGCAGTGAGACGGACCGGCACGGCGGGAATGCCCGTTCCCGGCACCACCGCTGATCCTTTACATGCGCACCAGCACCCGCACCCGCACCGATGCCGACACCGATGCCGACACCGACCGCTCCCCCCGCATGCCCCTCGCTGTCTACGTCCTCGGGCTCTCCGTCTTCGCCCTCGGCACCAGTGAGTTCATGCTCTCCGGGCTGCTTCCGCCCATCGCGGAGGACATGGGCGTGAGCATCCCCCGGGCGGGGCTGCTGATCTCCGCGTTCGCGATCGGCATGGTGGTGGGTGCTCCCCTGCTCGCCGTGGCCACGCTGCGGCTGCCCCGCCGGACCACTCTCGTCACGCTGATCACCGTGTTCGGGCTGGGACAGGTCGCGGGTGCTCTCGCGCCGAACTACGCCGTGCTGTTCGTCTCACGTGTCGTCAGCGCGCTGGCCTGCGCCGGGTTCTGGGCCGTCGGCGCGGCGGTGGCCGTGGCGATGGTGCCGGTGAACGTCCGGGCCCGCGCGCTCGCCGTGATGATCGGCGGGCTGTCCATCGCGAACGTCCTGGGCGTCCCAGCGGGCGCCTTCCTCGGGGAGCACCTCGGCTGGCGTTCGGCGTTCTGGGCCGTGGCCGTCGCCTCCGGGATCGCGCTCGTCGGAGTCGTCCTCCGCGTACCGCCCCTCCCCCTCCCCGACGAGAAGCCCCGGCTCGGCAACGAGGTGCGGATCTACCGCGACCCCCAGGTCTGGCTCTCCGTCTCCGTCGTGGCGCTGGCCGCAGGCGGTGTCTTCTGCACGTTCAGCTATCTCGCCCCGCTGCTCACGGATGTCGCCGGCCTCGACAGGGGCTGGGTGCCGACCGTGCTCGCGCTCTTCGGGATCGGCGCGCTGATCGGTACGGCGATCGGGGGCCGGGTCGCCGACGCGCACCTGTTCGGAGTGCTGCTCAGCGGTATCGCGACCTCGACGGTCATCCTCGTGGCTTTGGCCCTCCTCGGCGAGTACGCGGTCCTCGCCGTCGTCCTCTCCTTCCTCCTCGGCGTCTCCTGCTTCTTCACGGCCCCCGCTCTCAACGCCCGTATGTTCAACGTCGCCGGTGCCGCACCCACCCTCGCCGGGGCCACCACCACCGCCGCCTTCAACCTCGGCAACACCGGCGGTCCCTGGCTCGGGGGCACGGTCATCGACGCGGGGTTCGGGTTCGCGTCGACGGCCTGGGCGGGGGCGGCCCTCACGGCGGCCGCCATCGTGGTCACGGCCGTCTCGCTGCGGCTGCACCGCCGTACGTCTCCCGCGTCCCGTGTCGTCACCGGCGCCTCCACGGACGCGAACAGCGACGCCGGCACAACCGACGCCAGCACAACCGACGCCGGCACCCGCACGGACGTCGAGGCCAACGCCTGTGATCCTGCCGGAAAACCGGTACGTGAGAACCTCTGATCGCGCCTATCCTCGCCGCCATGCGACCAATGGGTGGGGACCAGGTACAGGAAGCCGTCGAACACGCGCTCGCGCTGCTGCGGACAGCGGTGGACCAGGACTGGGAGGGGACCAAGGCGGGCCGTCTGGAGTGGAGTTGCCGCGAGACGGCCGTGCACACCGCCGACTGCCTGCTCTGCTACGCGGGGCAGTTGGCGGGGCGCGCGACCGAGGCGTGGATGCCCTTCGAACTTGCCATGGCCGACGACGCCGGCAACGACGGTGTGCTCGACGTCATCGAGACCACCGCCACCCTGCTCGCAGCCACCATCCGCGCCACGCCGCGCGACGTGCGCGCCTTCCACCCGTACCCCTTCCGTGCCGCCGACCGCGAGGGCTTCGCCGCGATGGGTGTCACGGAGGTCCTCCTCCACACGCACGACATCGCCGAGGGTCTCGGACTGACGTACGAGGCGCCCGCCGAGCTCTGCGAGAACGTCCTCACCCGACAATTCCCGCACGTCCAGCCCGGCCCCGAACCCTGGCCGCTCCTCCTCTGGGCCACCGGACGCGGCCACCTGCCCGGCCGTGCCCCGGTCACCCGGTGGAACTGGTACAACCCCCTGGTCATCCCCGCCGAACGGCTCACCCTCCACAGCGTCACCCCGGCGGCCGGCGCCGACCTGGCCACGGGCGGCACGGGCGGCTTCGACTGGATCGAGGGCGGCCCGATCGAGGGCACGCGTGTGGGCTCGGCCCTGCTCGTCAAGGCGTACGAGGGCGGCACGCTCCGGCCGGAGTGGGGCATGTACGTCCTCGTCCGCACCGGGGACGGCCGCGCGCTCGGCGCCCTGGGCTTCCACTCCGCCCCCGACGAGGAGGGTCGCGTGGAGATCGGCTACGACCTGGTCGAGGCGGCCCGCGGCCACGGTCACATGACCGAGGCGCTGCGCGCGCTGGCCGGCTGGGCGCGGGGACGCGACGACGTGCGCTCCCTGTTCGCGGTCGTCGACAAGGGGAACGTGGCGTCGCAGGGGGTGGTGACCCGGGCGGGGTTCCAGCAGGTCAGTGACGACGGGGAGCAGTTCGCCTACGAGCTTCGGCTACGTGCCTGATGGGCCTGATGGGCCTACTCATCTGACGTGCCGACGGGCCTACTCGCCCGACGTTGCGTTCCCCCGCCGCTTCGGTCTGCGCAGGCCCGCCCCCGTGAGCCTGCGCACCAGTTCCTTGGAGCCGATCTCCACCGCGCCCGCCCGTACCACGTCCGCGTAGCGGTGGGACGGGATGTCGTAGTGGTCGCGTTCGAAAGCCCGCCTGGGGACACCCAACTCCTCGGCGAATTGGTGGAGTTCCTCGAACGAGACGTCGCTGACCAGGTGGGACCACATGCGGCCGTGTCCGGGCCAGTTCGGCGGGTCGATGTAGACGGTCATGGCGCCACCACCACGGGGACGGCCGCCACGGGGACGGCCCTCACAGGGACGGCCCTCACGGGGACGGCCCTCACGGGGACGGCCCTCACGGGGACGGCGTCCCGCCGGTCGCCGACGCGAGTGAGCCCACCGCCGCGACCCTCACACCCGCCTTGTGGCACACCCAGTGGGGGTCGGCGCCCAGCTCGGGCTCGACATCGAGGGCGTGCGGGTCGCCGGAGCCGCAGACCGGGCAGAGCGGCCAGCGCCCGTACCGCTCCAGCAGCGCGTCCTGGACGTCCTGGGCCACGAGCCCCGCCACGAACTCCGAGCCCTCCGGCCACTGCTCCACCCACCATCGGCGCTGGACGACGGAGTCCTCGACCAGCGAGACGACGTCCGCCTGCGCGACGCTGCCCGCGACCAGGTCGGCGAGGACGAGGGCGCGAGCCGCGTGCAGGGCCTGCTCCGAGGGGCTGATGGGGTCGCCGGTGGGGTCCATGCACCCCATTGTGCGCACTCTTGACCACGCGACCGGACAGAAAATATCTTTCATGGGGTGAGCAATGAAGTGAAGGAAATTTTCGGAACGGGGAGACCACCCGCCCCGGCCGCCCTCGCCGCCAAGGTGCGCACCCTCGCCCCCTCCATGACCCGGTCCATGCAGCGGGTGGCCGAGGCCGTCGCCGGTGACCCGGCGGGCTGCTCGGCCCTCACGGTCACCGGACTCGCCGAGCTCACCGGCACCAGCGAGGCGACCGTCGTACGCACCGCACGCCTGCTCGGCTACCCGGGGTACCGGGACCTGCGCCTCGCGCTGGCCGGGCTCGCCGCCCAGCAGCAGTCGGGCCGCGCACCCGCGGTCACCGCCGACATCGCGGTGGACGACCCCATCGCGGACGTGGTGGCCAAACTCGCGTACGACGAGCAGCAGACCCTCGCCGACACCGCGGCAGGACTCGACACCGCCCAGCTGGGTGCGGCGGTCACGGCGCTGACGGCCGCGCGGCGCATCGACGTGTACGGCGTGGGCGCGTCCGGGCTGGTCGCCCAGGACCTCACGCAGAAGCTGCTGCGCATAGGCCTGGTGGCCCACGCGCACAGCGATCCGCACCTCGCCGTCACCAACGCCGTCCAGCTGCACGCCAAGGACGTGGCCATCGCGATCACGCACTCCGGGTCGACGGGTGATGTCATCGAGCCGCTGCGGGTCGCCTTCGAGCACGGGGCGACCACCGTCGCGATCACCGGACGGCCGGGCGGGCCCGTCGCCCAGTACGCCGACCATGTGCTCACCACGTCCACGGCACGGGAGAGCGAGCTGCGGCCGGCGGCCATGTCGTCCCGGACCAGTCAGCTGCTCGTGGTGGACTGCCTGTTCATCGGCGTGGCCCAGCGGACGTACGAGACGGCCGCGCCGGCGCTGTCCGCTTCCTACGAGGCGTTGGCGCACCGGCATCGGAGTAGCCCTCGGTAAGGCACAGGGCCCACAGGGCCCACAGGGCTGAGCGCCGTAGGACTGACCGCCGTGGGGCAGCTGCGGATCGTCTCCGGCTGGTCGCGCAGTTCCCCGCGCCCCTTCGGGGGCGCCACCGCACCGTACGAAATGAGCCTCTCCCATGACCTCCCCCGCCGCCTCCCCCAACTACCGTGACGTGCAGACCGAGTTGGAGACGCTGACGACCGAGGCGTTCCGGCCGGAGCTGGCCGAGGTCGACCGGTTGCCGACGCTGGAGATCGCGAAGCTCATGAACGGGGAGGACGCGACGGTGGCGGCCGCCGTCGCCGTACGGCTCCCCCTGATCGCCGCGGCGATCGACGACGTCGCCGACCGGATGGCGCGCGGCGGCCGGCTGGTCTACGCGGGCGCGGGCACCGCCGGGCGGCTGGGTGTGCTGGACGCCTCCGAGTGCCCGCCCACGTTCAACACGGACCCGTCCCAGGTCGTGGGCCTGATCGCGGGCGGCCCGGAGGCCCTCGCCACCTCGGTGGAGGACGCGGAGGACTCCAGGGAGCTGGCGGCCCGGGCGCTCGACGCCCTCGGGCTGACGGCCACCGACACGGTGGTGGGCGTCTCGGCCTCCGGCCGCACCCCGTACGCGGTCGGCGCCGTGGAGCACGCCCGTGCGCGGGGGGCGCTGACCATCGGCCTCGCCTGCAACGCGCGCAGCGCGCTCGCGGCGGCCGCGGACCACGGCATCGAGGTCGTGGTGGGCCCGGAGCTGCTGACCGGCTCGACACGGCTGAAGGCGGGCACGGCGCAGAAGCTGGTCCTGAACATGCTCTCGACGATCACGATGATCCGCCTGGGCAAGACGTACGGGAACCTGATGGTCGACGTCCGCGCCTCGAACGAGAAGCTCCGCGCCCGCTCCCGCCGCATCGTGGCCCTGGCGACCGGGGCGTCGGACGAGGAGATCGAGCGGGCTCTCGCGGCGACGGACGGCGAGGTCAAGAACGCCATCCTCACCCTCCTCGGCGATGTGGACGGCCCCACGGCGGCCCGCCTCCTGGAGGAGAACGGCGGTCGCCTGCGCGCGGCCCTGGCAGCGACGGCGACGGCACGCTGACAGGCTCTTCGACCAATCGGCTCCCCGACCGGAAAACAGATGCTGGTGGCGAATCCGGAGATGAGACCAATTGGCTCCTCAGTCCCAGCGACACGCCGTGAAAGCGGTGTGTCGCTGGGACTCGCGAGCCACTCGGCGACCCTACGCTCCGCCAGGCCGGTCCCCCGCC
>NZ_VJZE01000462.1 GCF_009377205.1 Streptomyces phyllanthi | reverse complement strand
GCTCATCGCCGGTCACGGCACCCGGGACGACGCGGGCGCCGAGGCGTTCCGTTCCTTCGTACGGGAGCTGGGGCGCCGTCACCCCGAACTGCCCGTCGCGGGCGGGTTCATCGAGCTGTCCCCGCCGCCGCTGGGCGAGGCCGTGACCGAGCTGGTCGAGCAGGGGGTGCGCCGGTTCGCCGCGGTACCGCTGATGCTGGTGTCCGCCGGGCACGCCAAGGGGGACATCCCGGCGGCGCTGGCCCGTGAGAAGGAGCGCCATCCCGGGATCTCGTACTCCTACGGCCGCCCGCTGGGCCCGCACCCGTCGCTGCTGAACGTGCTGGAGCGGCGGCTCGACGAGGCACTGGGCGCGACGACGGGCTCCACGGGTCGTACGCCGCTGGACCGGGCGGACGTGACCGTGCTGCTGGTCGGGCGGGGATCCACGGACCCCGACGCCAACGCCGAGGTGCACAAGGCGGCGCGGCTGCTGTGGGAGGGGCGCGGGTACGCGGGTGTGGAGACGGCGTTCGTGTCGCTGGCGGCGCCGGACGTGCCGAGCGGGCTCGACCGGTGCGCGAAGCTGGGCGCGCGGCGGATCGTCGTCCTCCCGTACTTCCTCTTCACCGGAATCCTCCCGGAGCGGGTACGGCAGCAGACCGAGGGCTGGGCGGACGCGCACCCGGACATCGAGGTGCTGTCGGCCGACGTCATCGGTCCGGAGCCGGAACTGCTCGACCTGGTGATGGAGCGGTACGAGGAGGCGGTCAAGGGCGACCTGCGCATGAACTGCGACTCGTGCGTGTACCGCGTCGCGCTGCCCGGTTTCGAGGACAAGGTGGGCCTGCCGCAACAGCCGCACCACCACCCGGACGACGACGGCCATCACCACGGGCCGCACGGCCACCATCACGGGCATCACCACCACGGCGGGCACGCACACTCCCATGCGCACTGAGGCCGACGGCGGGCGGCACGACCTCCGTCACCACGGTGACGCCGAGGTACGGGACGACGGGGCGGCTCTCGTCGATCTCGCGGTGAACGTCCGCGCGGACACGCCTCCGGCGTGGCTGCGGGAGCGGATAGCCGAGTCGCTGGCCGGGAACGGCCTGGCCGCCTATCCGGACGGCCGGGCCGCGCGGGCCGCGGTGGCGGCGCGGCACGGGCTGCCCGTGGAGCGGGTGCTGCTGACGGCGGGCGCGGCGGAGGCGTTCGTGCTGCTGGCACGGGCCCTGAAGGTACGTCGGCCCGTCGTCGTCCACCCGCAGTTCACGGAGCCGGAGGCCGCGCTGCGGGACGCGGGGCACACGGTCGGCCGGGTCCTGTCGCGTCCCGAGGACGGCTTCCGGCTGGACCCCGCGGCCGTGCCCGGGGACGCGGACCTGGTGGTGATCGGCAACCCGACGAACCCGACGTCGGTCCTGCACCCGGCCGCGGTGATCGCCGGGCTCGCCCGCCCGGGACGGACCCTGGTCGTGGACGAGGCGTTCATGGACGCGGTGCCGGACGAACGCGAGGCGCTGGCGGGGCGCGTGGACGTGCCCGGCCTCGTGGTCCTGCGGAGCCTCACGAAGACGTGGGGGCTGGCGGGTCTGCGTATCGGATACGTCCTGGCGGCCCCCGAGACCGTCGCGGACCTGGAACGCGCGCAGCCGCTGTGGCCGGTGTCGACGCCCGCGCTGGCCGCGGCCGAGGCGTGTGTGTCGCCCCGGGCCCTGGCGGAGGCGGCGGAGGCGTCCCGCCGGATCGCGGCGGACCGTGCCCATCTGGTGGCGGGCCTTCAGGAGTTCGCCTCCGACGGCCTCGTGGTGGCCGAGCCGACGGAGGGCCCGTTCGTCCTCGTACGCCTGCCGCGGGCGGCGCGGGTACGACACCATCTGCGCGTCCTCGGCTTCGCCGTGCGCCGCGGGGACACGTTTCCGGGGCTCGGGGAGGAGTGGCTGCGGGTGGCGGTGCGGGACCGGGTGACGGTGAACCGGTTTCTGCAGGCGCTGGACATGGCGGTGACGCTGGCGGACCGGTGAGGTCCCCCAAGGTTGACCGGCTCGCGACGCCCGGCACGGCTCCCCCACGCTCGGCTTCTCCCCCACTCTCGGCTGCGCTCGAGCGGGAGGTGCCCCCACCGGGGGAGGAACCCCCACCGCCGCGTTGTCGCATCACCCGAGTACATCCAGTACACGGGCGATGCTCCGCCTTGCGATGCTCCCCCACTGTCTGAACGGCGTGGGAGGTGCCCCCAGCACCGGACGCCGCGAGCTTTCCGGCAAACCTTCCCGGTCACAGCACTGGCTGGGGACGGAGGGCGAGGGCGTCCAGGAGCAGGTGTCGCACATGAGGCCAGCGCTCACCCGTGTGGGTGAGAACTGTCAGAACGCTCCCCAGCCGCAGGTCCGGATACCGGCCCGCCGTTCACCACGCCCACCGATCGCCACGGCGGGCTCAGCCGACGACCCTGCCGTTCAGCACCACCCGTCGCGGCGCCGCCAGCGCCCGGACGTCCGCGCGCGGATCCCCGTCGTACACCACCACGTCCGCGGGCGCGCCCTCCTCCAGGCCCGGCCGCCCCAGCCACGCCCGCGCACCCCACGTCGTCGCCGACAGGGCCTCGAGTGGTGGGATTCCGGCGGTGACCAGTTCCGCGACCTCCGCCGCCGCCAGGCCGTGGGCGAGGGAGCCGCCCGCGTCGGTGCCCACGTAGACCGGGATGCCCGCGTCGTAGGCGTTGCGCACCGTGTCGTAGCGGCGCTCGTGCAGTCGGCGCATATGAGCCGACCAGTGGGGGAACTTGGACTCTCCGCCCTCGGCCAGCTGCGGGAACGTCGCGATGTTGACCAGCGTGGGGACGATCGCGACGCCGCGCGAGGCGAACAGCGGGATCAGGTCCTCCGTGAGGCCCGTCGCGTGCTCGATACAGTCGATGCCCGACTCGACCAGGTCCCTCAGTGAGTCCTCGGCGAAGCAGTGGGCGGTGACGCGGGCACCGAGGCGGTGGGCCTCGGCGATCGCCGCCTCGACCGCCTCCCGGGGCCAGCAGGCGGCGAGGTCGCCGAGGTCCCGGTCGATCCAGTCGCCCACCAGCTTGACCCAGCCGTCGCCGCGCCGGGCCTCCTGGGCGACGTACGCGACCAGTTCGTCCGGTTCGATCTCGTGCGCGAAGTCGCGGATGTAGCGGCGCGTGCGGGCGATATGGCGGCCCGCGCGAATGATCTTCGGCAGGTCGTCGCGGTCGTCGATCCAGCGTGTGTCGGAGGGGGAGCCCGCGTCCCGGATGAGGAGGGTGCCCGCGTCACGGTCGGTGAGGGCCTGTTTCTCCGCCGTGTCCTTCGGGACCGGGCCGTCCGGTCCGAGCCCCACGTGGCAGTGCGCGTCGACCAGGCCGGGGAGCGCCCAGCCCTGGACCGTACGGACGTCACGGGCGCCCGCGGGGCGGTCGTAGGCGATCCTCCCGCCAACGACCCAGAGTTCGTCGCGGACGTCGTCGGGTCCGACGAGGACCCGCCCCTTCACGTGCAGCACCGCGTGATTGCTCATGACCGCAGCCTAGGGCCTGTCCGGCCGTGATCCGCCGGTCAGGGTGATCCGCCGGTCAGGCCCTGGTTCCGCTCCTCCTCCACCTGAGCCCTCGCGGGGTCGAGGAGGCGGGAGAGGAAGTGCCGGGTCCGCTCGTGGGCCGGGTCGCCGATGACCCGCTCGGGCGTGCCGTCCTCGACAATCACGCCGCCGTCCATGAACACGACACGGTCGGCGACCTCCCGCGCGAAGGCCATCTCGTGGGTGACGACCATCATCGTCATACCCTCGTCCGCGAGCATGCGCATGACGGCCAGGACATCGCCCACCAGCTCCGGGTCGAGCGCCGACGTCGGCTCGTCGAAGAGCATCACCCGGGGGCCCATGGCGAGCGCGCGGGCGATGGCGACGCGCTGCTGCTGGCCGCCGGAGAGGGAGGAGGGGTAGGCGCCCGCCTTCTCGGACAGTCCGACGCGCTCCAGGTTCTCGGCGGCCGCCTTCGCCGCCCGCGCCTTGTCACGCTTCAGCACCCGGCGCTGCGGCAGCGTGAGGTTCTCGGTCACCGTCAGGTGCGGGAACAGGTTGAACTGCTGGAAGACCATGCCGATACGGCGGCGTACGGCGTCGATGTCCACATCCGGGTCGGTGACCTCGGTACCGCCGACGAAGACCTGGCCCCTGGTGGGCTCCTCCAGCAGGTTCACACAGCGGAGCAGGGTCGACTTGCCGGAACCGGACGGGCCGATGACGCACACGACCTCGCCCTGGGCGATGTCCAGGTCGATGCCGCGCAGGACCTGGTTGTCGCCGAAGGACTTGTGCAGGTCGCGGATCCGGATCTCCGGGCGCCGCGTGCCGACGGGCTCCACGGCTTCCACGGACTTCTCGGACTCCATGGACTTCTCGGGGTTCTCGGGCTCCATGGACTTCTCGGGGTTCTCGGACTTCTCGGGGTTCTCGGTCACTTGACGGCCTCCTGGGCCTTCGCCTCCATACGGCGCACGACGAAGCCGAGCGGGATCGTGACCAGCAGGTAGCACAGGCCCGCGACCAGGATCGGCGTGGAGTTGGCGGTGGTGCTGGCCAGGTCGCGGCCGTACTTGGACAGTTCGCGCTCCGCCAGGGTGACGCCGAGGAACAGCACCAGCGAGGAGTCCTTGAAGAGCAGCACCAGTTCGTTGGTGAGCGGCGGGAGGATGATGCGGAACGCCTGCGGGATGATGATCGAGATCATGGCGCGGGCGGGCGAGAAGCCCAGGGAACGGGCCGCCTCCATCTGCCCCTTGGGCACGGCCTGGATACCCGCGCGGATCGTCTCCGCCATGTACGCGGCGGCCACCAGGCCGAGCGCGAGCGCGACCTTGCCGTACGTGCCGCCGATGATCTCGGTGCCCGGGAAGGCCAGCGGCACGGCCACACCGATGAAGATGAAGATCAGCAGGGCGGGCAGACCGCGGAAGATCTCGATGTAGATCCCGGCGAGCCAGCGGTACGGGCCCACGGAGGACAGCCGCATCAGGGCGATCACCATGCCCAGGGCGAGTCCGACGGTGAAGCCGGACACGGTGTAGAGCACGGTGTTCTGCAACGCCAGGGTGATGACCTCGGGGAACATGCGCTCGGCGATGTCCGGCCGCGCGAACTGGTTCCGCAGCCGGTCCCAGTCGGCCGCGACGGCGAGGGCGGCCACGGCCGCGACGAAGACGGCGTACTGGACGCCGCGCGACAGGCCGCGCTTCTGCCGCCGGGTCAGGCCCTTCTTCTTCGGCTGGACTTCGAACGCGGATGCGCCGGTCGGGGCGGGCTGGGCGGTCGGGTCGGTCATGAGGCGGAGGGCGACGCGGCGGACGCACCAGGTGCCGCGGAAGCGGCGTACGGGCCGATCCACCGCTCGTACAGCTCCTTGTATGAACCGTCGGCCTGCGCTTCCTGGAGTGCCTTGTTGATGGCGGCGAGGAGCTTGGTGTTGCCCTTCTTCACCGTGAAGCCGTACTGCTCACCGGTCTCGACGTTGTCGGCGACCTCGAAGGCGTCGGCGGTGGCCTTGTCCTTCAGCCAGCCCTGGACCACGGGGTAGTCGATGACGACGGCCTCGACCTGGCCGGTGCGCAGACCGTTGAGGACGGCGTCGGAGGACTCGAAGGAGACGGGGTCGAGGCCCTTGCTCTTGGCGTAGTCCTCGCCGGTGGTCTGCGCCTGGGCGCCGAGCTTCTTGCCCTTGAGGTCCGCGAAGGAGCCGATGCCGCTCTTCTTGTCGACGAGGACGGCCTGGGTCGCCTCGAAGTACGGGTCCGAGAAGTCGACGTTCTTCTTGCGCTCCTCGGTGATCGTCATGCCGGCCGCGGCGAGGTCGCACTCGCCGGAGTTGAGGAACGCGCCGGTCTTGAAGTTCTCGAACGGTGTGTCCTTGATCTCCTGCTTCACGCCCAGGTCCTTCGCGACCAGGTCGACGAGGGAGACGTCGAAGCCCTGCACCTTGCCGTCGATCTCCGACTGGAAGGGCGGGTACGGCAGGTGGGTGCAGGTGGTGAGTTGGCCCGCCCTGACGAGTTCGACGCCGCCGGCTGCGGTCTTCGTACCGCTGCCCGCGTCGTCGCTGGAGGTGCAGCCGGCCACGAGCACCAGCCCGGCCGTCGCGGTGATGGCGGCCAGAGTACGGGTCCGGCGCCCGAGGAGCGTGTTCACGGGGGAGTCTCCCTGAGAAGCGAAAGGTTCTGTTTATAAGGAAAGCTTGAAGTCTCTCAAATCATTCCCATGGTCATCCAGCAGTTCAGCCTGCGACTCATTGGCGCAGGTGGCGCGGTTACGCTCGAACGTGGTCTGCATGCACATGCGGACCGATCCATGCCTACCCCTGACTGAGGAGAGCACCCCCGTGACGCACCCCTTTCTGGATCTGGCCCCGTTGAGCGCTGCGCGCTTCGCCGCGATCGAGGACCGGGTGGCACGGCTGCTGGCCACCGATCAGGACGTGGTGATCATGCAAGGGGAGGCGCTGCTGCCGCTGGAGGGCGCGATCCGCGGGACGGCCGGGCCCGGGACGACGGCACTCAATGTGGTCACCGGGCCGTACGGGCAGACGTTCGGCAACTGGCTGCGGGACTGCGGTGCCCGGGTCATCGACCTGGCGGTGCCGTTCCACACGGCGGTGACGGCCGATCAGGTCCGGGACGCCTTCGCCGAGCACCCGGAGATCGACTTCGTCTCGCTGGTCCACGCCGAGGCCGCGACCGGGAACACCAACCACGCGGCGGAGATCGGTGCGGTGGTCCGCGAGCACGGCGCGCTCTTCTACCTCGACGCGGTCGCGTCGATAGCTGCCGAGCCGGTGCTGCCGAACGCGTGGGGCGTGGACCTGTGCGTGATCGGGGCGCAGAAGGCGATGGGCGGGCCGGCGGGCGTGTCGGCGATCTCGGTGAGCGGGCGGGCGTGGCAGCGGATGGCCGCGAATCCGGGGGCGCCGCGGCGGTCGTACCTGTCGTTGCTGGACTGGAAGGAGCGGTGGACCGACGGTGGGCGTCGCGTACTGCCGCATGCTCCGGCCCAGTTGGAGATGCTGGCGCTCGAGGCGTGTGTGGAGCGGATCGAGCGGGAGGGGCTGGAGGCGGTGATGGCGCGGCACGCCGCCGCGGCGGCGGCCACTCGGGCGG
>NZ_VJZE01000461.1 GCF_009377205.1 Streptomyces phyllanthi | reverse complement strand
CCGTCACGAGCGCCGCGTCGGCACGGGACCACGCACGGTCCGTCGTCCGTGAGAGCTGGGACGCGCCCGGCCGTCGGGCCAGTGAGGAAGCCGTCATCGACCTGCTGCTCGTCGTCTCCGAACTGGTGACGAACGCGATCCGGCACGGCGGGGGCATCGCGGGGTTCGAGGTGGATCCGACGCCCGAGGGCCTGCGGCTGCGTGTGCACGACTACAGCGACGTCGTCCCCGCCGACGCCCACGGCCCCGGCACACTGCCCCCCGTGCACGTGGGCAACGGATACGGCTGGCCGCTGGTCATCCGCCTGGCCCGGGACATCGCCATCGAGCGCCGGCCCGAGGGAGGCAAGACCATCAGCGCGCTGGTTCCGCTCGCCGGACCGCGCTGACGCCGCCCCCGACGTCCCCTGCCCTCACCAGGGGAGAAAGACGTGCACGTCCTTGCCGCCGTCCCGCTCCACCACGCTCACCTGAGTGCACAGTGTGTGAATCAGATGCCAGCCGATGCCGCCGCCACCCCGGCTGGGATGGAAGGGACGGGGTGCGGGCGGTGTGGTGCTGGTGTCGTGCACCGTCACATGCACCCCGTCGAAGGTGCGGCGCATCGTCAGCTCGAACGGCCCCGGAGCGTACTGGACCGCGTTGGCGGCCAGTTCGTTGACGACCAGAAGGATGTCGTCCCAGTGCTCGGGCGCCGTCGGTGGCGAGGAACGCGCCACGGCACGCAGGAACTCCTCCGCGGCCAGTCGGGCGCCGGTCACATCGCCAAGCCCGCCGTCGAAGGCGGTGTGGCACTTCTCCATCTCGTCGGAAGGCAGTTTGTCGCTCCATCGCGGCTCGGTAGCCATGTCGCCCGGCCCGGACCCCGGGTACCGGACGCCTCGGCGAATTCTCCGTCTCACCGCCGCTGTTTCCCAGAGAGACGGGTGCTACTCGCAAATCCACCGATGTCTGTGACAGACAGGGGACCTGCCCGGCCCGCGCCGGGGACGGCCATGTGCGGTCACCTCCGCAGCGTCTCCGCCCAGTTCGCCGGTACGCGCCCCGCCGGCCCCGGTGTCGGCTGGTCGGAGGGGTGGGCCACCGGGGGAGCGAGATCGGGACCGGACTCGTACAACTCCGATGTGTCGTAGTCCCAGAACCACGTCTCCCCCGGCTCGTAACTACGGATCAGCGGGTGCCCGGTCTCGCGGGCATGGGCGCTCGCGTGCCGGGCGGGCGAGCTGTCGCAGCAGCCCACGTGCCCGCACCGGGCGCAGCGCCGCAGATGGAACCACCATCCGCCACCGGCCTCGCACTCCACACAGCCCGGTCCGCTCGGCGGGACACTCGGGTCGATTCCGTCAGGCAGGGTCATGACGTCTCCTCGTGTGTCGCGGGCGTGTCCGGCTCCGCCGCGGTCAGCGGAAGCCGCACCTGGAACCGCGTGTCGCCCGGCACGGACCGTACCTCCAGACTGCCGTGGTGCTTGTTGACCACGATGCGCCACGAGATGTCCAGACCGAGCCCCGTGCCCTGGCCGACCGGCTTGGTGGTGAAGAACGGGTCGAAGATCCGCCCGCGGACATCCTCCGGCACCCCGGGCCCCGTGTCCCGGAACTCGACCAGCAGCCGGTCCGGCTCCAGCGCCGTGCGCACGGTGAGCGTGCCCTCCCCGCCCGCGTCACCGATCGCCGAGACCGCGTTGTCGATCAGGTTCGTCCACACCTGGTTCAGCTCACCCGGATACGCCGGGACACGCGGTACGGAGCGGTCGTAGTCCTTGACGACCTCGATCCGCGGACCGATCTTCCCCGACAGCATCAGCAGCGTGCTGTCGAGGAGCTCGTGCACGTCGACGACCCGGTACGGCGCCCGGTCGAGCTGCGAGTACTGCTTGGCCGCGTCGACGAGTCCGGAGATACGGGTGGTGGAGTCCTCGATCTCGTTCATCAGGAGCTCGGTCTCCACCGTGTAGTTGAGCCATCGGACGGCACCCTCCAGGGTGTGCTCGTCCACGGCCGCCGCCACCTGGTCCAGCCACTCGGTGTCCAGCCCGGCCTGCACGAACGTCGGCGCGATCTCCCAGCCGCCCGCGATGCCGTGCTCGTCGAACCAGTCTGCCAGCGCGTCCTCCCGGTCGGAGGCCTCCAGCGGGCTCAGCGGCGTCGCCTTGGACACCTGCTCGGCCGTACGTTCCTGGATCTCGACCAGCGTCTCCAGCGTCTCGCGCCGGTACGCCCCGGCCGCTATGGCACCGAGCTTGTGCCGCATCCCCGCCACCCGCTCCCGCAGCGCCGAGGTGGCCCGTACCGCCGCCGCGGCCGGGTTGTTCAGCTCGTGGGTGAGCCCGGCGGACAGCGAGCCGAGCGCCAGCAGCCGCTCCCGCTGCCCGATCACCTGCTGGGTGTTGCGCGTACCGAAGAAAAGGCCCTCCAGCAGGTGCACGGCCATCGGAAACCAGTCCCGCATGATCGCGGCGAAGGCGTCCGCGGGCAGCACGAAGAACCGCGAGCGCTCCGTGACCCGCATCGACCCCAGGTAGACGGCCTTCTTCGCCCCGTCCCCGAGATACGCCTGGAAGGCACCCGCGTACACACCGCGCTGCGAACTGCGGTTGGTCTCCACATCGTCGCCGCCGACCCGCCGCGACATCACGATCGTGCCCTCCAGCAGCACGTAGAAGCAGGTCGCGGGATCACCCTCGGCGTACACGGGCCCGGGCTCGATCCACTCGACCCGCCCCTCACGGCACAGCCGCGCCAACTGCTCGGAATCCAGCTTCTCGAACAGGAACAGCGTGCTGAGCTCCGCCATGTCGCACGGCAGCGGCTGCCTGCTCACGACGGCCTCCCGGGCGTCCGGACTTCCCCGTTCACGACTGCTCCAGATACCGGTGGACGAGCATCACGGCCATCGCTCCCTCCCCGACCGCGGACGCGACCCGCTTGGCGGACTGCGCCCGCGCGTCCCCGGCGACGAACACGCCGGGGACATTGGTCTCCAGGTGGTACGGCGGCCGGTCCAGCTCCCAGCCCGCGGGAGGCCGCCCGTCATCGCTCAGATCGGGCCCGGTCAGGATGAACCCGTGCTCGTCGCGCAGCAGGGTTCCCTCCAGCCAGTCGGTCAGCGGCGCGGCCCCGATGAACACGAACGTCCACTGCGCGTCGACGAGTTCGCTGCGCCCGCTCGCCAGGTCCCGCAGCGTGAGCTGCTCCAGATGGCCGGTGCCGTGCGCGGACTCGACGACCGTGCCGGTGCGCACGGTGATGGTCGGCGTGTCGGCGATCTGCTGGATCAGATAGTGCGACATGGACGCTTCCAGCGACTCCCCGCGCACCAGCAGCGTCACCGACTTGGCATGACGCGACAGGTACATCGCGGCCTGCCCCGCCGAGTTGGCCCCGCCCACGATGTACACGTCGTGCCCCTGGCAGGACGCGGCCTCGGTCAGCGCCGACCCGTAGAACACCCCGCACCCGGTCAGGTCCCCGCAGCCCGGTGCGTCGAGCTGCCGGTACGACACGCCGGTCGCCAGGATCACGCTGTGCGCGGCGATCGCGGAACCGTCGGAGAACCGGACGGCGCGTGACGCCCCGTTCACCTCGAGACCGGTCACCTCGCGCGCGGTCAGGATCTCGGCCCCGAACTTCGTGGCCTGCCGCCGGGCCCGCTCGGTGAGCTGCCCCCCGGACACGCCGTCGGGGAACCCCAGATAGTTCTCGATCCGTGAGCTCTGCCCCGCCTGGCCACCCGTCGCGGACCGCTCCACGAGCACCGTCCGCAGCCCCTCCGAGGCCCCGTACACGGCGGCCCCCAGTCCGGCCGGCCCACCGCCGATGACGACCAGGTCGTAGAAGTCGGCCGCAGGAGTCGTCGCGAGCCCCACCCGGTCCGCCAGCTCCGTGTCGTCGGGCGCCACCAGCGGCGTACCGTCCGGCGTGACCACGAGGGGCAGCCGCTCGCCGTCCGCCCCGGCCGCCGCCAGCAGCCGCCGCCCCTCCGGCTCGTCGGACGAGAACCAGCGGTACGGCACCTGGTTGCGGGCCAGGAACTCCCGTACGTCCGACGACCTGGCCGACCAGCGGTGACCGACCACCTTGGTGACGCCCGCGTACGTCCGGTCGGTGGACCGCCATGCCTCCAGCAGGTCGTCGAGGACCGGGTAGAGCTTCTCCTCCGGCGGGTCCCACGGCTTCAGCAGATAGTGGTCGAGGTCGATCACGTTGATCGCGTCGATCGCCGCGCCCGTGTCGGCGTACGCCGTCAGCAGCACCCTGCGCGCCGCCGGATACACGTCCAGCGCCTGCTCCAGGAACTCGATGCCGTTCATGTGCGGCATCCGGTAGTCGGCGAGGATCACCGCCACCTGGTCGCCGCGCAGCTTCAGCTCCCGCAGGGCCTCCAGGGCGGCCTCGCCGGACTCGGCCCGCACGATCCGGTAGGACTCGCCGTACCGGCGGCGCAGATCCCGGGCCACGGCGCGTGACACCCCGGGATCGTCGTCCACGGTCAGAATGACGTTGCGTGCCGGACTCGCGGCCTGTGCCATTGGTCTCCCACCCCGAGCGCCGATCGGCGTCTCGCCCTCGCTCATCGTAGGGTCGGACGTCTCCGTTTCGCTTCGGAACGGGACTGTGCCCCGGCCGCCGGGGCAGAAAGGGCCCGTACGGCCCCCATGCCAGCGACCAGCGACGGAGAGGCAGCCGCATGACCCGCCCGATCACCGTGGGAGTGGACGGAACACCCGAGAGCACGGCCGCCGCGGCCTGGGCCGGCCGGGAGGCCGTCCGCCGCGGCCTGCCCCTGCGGATCGTCCACGCCTGGGCCTGGCAGCCGGACGACGTCGCCGTCGCCGCTGACCGGGACACCCAGGCGGGGTGGGCGCGGGAGCTGGTGCGGGAGGCCGAGCGGACCGTCGCCGCACGGCATCCGGGGCTGACCGTGACCGCCGAGGTACTCGACGGGAGGACGGCGGTGGAGTCGCTCGGGGCCGCGGCGGCGGAGGCCGAGACCCTGGTGCTGGGCTCACGCGGCCACGGCGCGATCGTCGGTTTCCTGCTCGGCTCCGTCGGCCAGCAGGTCATCGCCGAGGCCCACCGGCCCGTCGTCCTCGTCCGCTCGGACGACCACCCCGAGGCCGAGGCGGCGGGCCGCGAGATCGTCGTCGGCCAGCACGGAGGCCCCGACGACAGCGCCGCCGCCCTCGGCTTCGCCTTCGAGACGGCCGCCGCCCGCGGCGCCGGACTGCGGGCCGTACGTGCCTGGAACCTGCCCCCGGTGTTCGCCTACAGCCCCGGCTCGCTGAGGCTCGCGGACGAGGCGGGGGGCCTGGAGCCGTACGAGAAGAAGGCGCTCGGAGAGGCGCTGCGGCCGTGGCGCGAACGGTTCCCCGAGGTACCCGTGACCGAGCACGTCGAGATCGGCAGCGCGGCCCAGGTCCTGCTGTCGGTGGCCGGGCGGGCCCAGCTGATGGTGGCCGGACGGCGCGCCCACCGCCGCGCCGTCGGGTCACGCATCGGCTCGGTGGCCCACGCCCTCGTGCATCACGCGCCCTGCCCGGTGGCCGTCGTACCGCCCTCCTGAACCGGCCCGGCCGCGGCGGTCTCCGGAAGCGTGGCGCGGATCCCGGGCAGCACGTTCGTCACGTAGTCCGCCACCGCCGTGTCCAGGCCGATGTCGTGCTGGGCCCGCTCCGACAGGAACCAGCGGTGTTCCAGCAGCTCGTGGTACAGCTCCGCCGGGTCCATGGCACCGCGCAGCTCCAGTGGTATCGCCCGCACCGTCGGCCGGAACACATCGCGCACCCACCGGTGGGCCAGCACCTCGGGGCGGGCCGCGAGGGGATCGCCGGGCGCGTAGTCCTCCTGGGTGGCCATCCAGCTCTCCAGGTCGTTCAGCAGCCGACGCGCCTGGTTCTCCTCGGTGTCCAGGCCGGTCAGCCGCAGCAGCTGCCGCTGGTGGTGACCGGCGTCGACGACCTTCGGTACGAACGTGACGCTGTCCCCGTTGGACGAGTGCGTGATCTGCATCTCGGCGACGTCGAAGCCGAGTTCGTTCAGGCGGCGGATCCGGCGCTCTATGTAGTGGTGCTTGCCCGCCGGGTACACGGACGTCCGGGTCAGCTCCCGCCACAGGCCGTGGTAGCGCTCGCAGATCTCCATGCCGAACTCGATCGGGTCCACGGACGGGTGCAGCGCGCCGGAGGCCTCCAGGTCGAGCAGCTCCCCGCTGATGTTCACCCGCGCCAGATCGAGGTCGTAGTCGCGCTGCCCGTTGCTGAGGGTCGGGTGCATCTCCCCGGTCTCGGCGTCCACCAGGTACGCGGCGTAGGCGCCCGCGTCCCGCCGGAACAGCGTGTTGGACAGCGAGCAGTCACCCCAGGCGAACCCGGCCAGGTGCAGCCGCACCAGCAGCACCGCCAGCGCGTCCATGAGCCGGTGCATGGTCGCGGGCCGCATGGTCGTCTCGAACAGCGACCGGTACGGCATCGATCCGCGCAGGTGACGGGTGATCAGTACGGGTTCCAGGGGTTCCCCTCCGGCGTCGGCGCGCCCGGTGACCACGGCCAGCGCGTCCACCGTGGGGATGCCCAGCCGGTCCAGGTCCCGCAGCAGCTCGAACTCCCGCACCGCGGGCCGCTCGGCGAGCTCCTTCACCGCGACGACCTCCGTTCCGGCGCGGGCGTAGCGCACCACGTGCCGCGAGATACCCCGCGGCAACGGCACCAGGTGGTGCTCGGGCCACTCCTCCAGGGGCAGATGCCACGGCAGTTCCAGCAGCAGCGCGGGATGCTCCGGGTTCGTGGCGCTGATCTGCAAGGCCATCGGTGTTCCGCCCTCGTTCACGGTCGTCGGTGTGATGGGTGGGTCCCATGCGGCGCGCGTGTCGCGTGCCTCGTGTCCGAGGAGCATCTCCGCACCTCGACGGCCGTCACGTCAACCTGGGGACGCGCATCACCCTCGTACGGGCCCATGGGCGCCGCACGCCGTCGGGGCGGAGCGTCGTGAGCGGGACCGCGATGTCGTCGGGTCGGTCCGTGAGGCGGCGGGCCTCGTCGGTGAGTTCGTCGCACCACTCCGCCGGGCAGGTCCGGGCGGCAGCAGCGCCTCCCGCAGGCCCCGCGCGAGCGTGGCCCCGTGCCGTAACGTCTCGCCCGCTCCAGCGCCTGCGCGATCAGACCGGACTCGAGGAACAGGGGTCGCCCGGTGGTGAGCGCCTCCACGCCCGGCAGCCCCACGTCGAGCGCCAC
>NZ_VJZE01000460.1 GCF_009377205.1 Streptomyces phyllanthi | reverse complement strand
CGGGAAAATCAACCCGGCCGAAGGCGAAGCCGAGGCCGAACACACGGCGCACCACCCGGAGGGCCGCCGCATCGAGGGCCTCCTCCTCGGCCTCGCCGCCGGGGACGCCGCCGGCTGGCCCGCGGCGCGGCACCGGGCCGCCCGGATGCCGGAGTGGACACGGCGGCTCACCCGCGAGCTGGACACGTTCGCCGAGCAGAACGCGACGACCACCCTGCCCGTGCCCATCGCGCTCAACCAGCCGCCGGAGCCGCTGAGGCTCGGGCCCTCCGACGACGCGGAGTGGGCGGTGTTCGCGGCGGAGGCCGTGCTGCGGGCGGGGGACGGCGGCGCTCTCGGCGACCTCAGCCGGGCGCGCCGTTTGCGCGCGGCGATCGACCTGTCATGGAACGCCGCCGCCGCCGAAGTGGCCGCGGCCGCCGCGCTGGCACCCGAGGTCGAGTCGGCCGTCCTGCCGCTGCGTGCCCGTATCTCCGTACGCGCCGGGCTCGGCAACCTCGCCACCGGTCTGCGCCCGCCCGCCACGGGCCACGACAACCCGCACTACTTCGACGACGCGGCCTGCGTACGGGCCTGTGTGCTCGCCATCGGACACACCGGCGAGCCGCTGCTCGCCGCCGAGCTGGCCGAGTTCGACGCGCGCTACACCCAGGACGGCGACGGGGTGCACGGCGCGCGCGCCATGGGTGCCGCACTCGCGCTGGCCCTGGACGGCGCGGACGTCGGCACCTGTGTGACGGCGGCGCTCGCCGAGCTCCCGGAGGAGACGGAGATCGGCCGCAACGCCCGGCACGCGCTCCGGCTCGCACGGCAGCACGAAGGCGAGGGCGCCTTCGCCCTCGTACCGCTCCTCGAACACGAGATCGTCGACCACGTCTACAGCTATGGCGTCGCGGCCGCCGAGACCGTCCCCGTGGCCCTCGCGCTCGCCACCGCCGCCCGCGGCCGGATCGCCGAGGCCGTGCCCGCGGCCGCCTGCCTCTCCCGTGTCGCCGACTCCGCCCCCGCCCTCGCCGGCGCCCTGACCGGCGCGCTCGGCGGCGCGGCCGCCATCCCCGCAGCCTGGCGGGACGCCTGCCGCACCCTCTCCGGCTGTGCCCTCCCCCGCCTCACCGGCACGGATCTCGTACACCTCGCCGAACTGCTCGCAGCCACGGAACTGGCCACCCCAGGTGAATGATTCGGGCATGAAGCACACTTCGGATACAGCGCCTGCTCCGGACGAACCGGAGGAGACCTCCACCCTGGAGGACCGGATCACCGGCGCCCTGGTCGGCGCCGCCGTCGGCGACGCGCTCGGCGGCCCCGTCGAGGGCTACTCCCCCGAGCAGATCGCCGAACGCCACGGCGGCCGCGTGCACGGCGTCGTCGGCCCCTGGCACGGCGACGACTGGCGCTCCGCCCGCCCCATCGCCCCGTACCACAAGGGCGACGGGCACGTCACCGACGACACCCTGATGACCCACGCGCTGGTCCGCGTGTACGCCACGGTCCGCGACCACCTCGACGCGTACGCCGTCGCCGAGCACCTGGTCCCCGACCTGATGACGACCCCGCGCTGGATCCCGGAGCTGGAGGCTAAGGCCCTCCCCCTCCAGCGGATCTTCCTCGCCGAGAAGTGGCTGGTGGCCCGGCTCCACTACGGCCACGTGGACCCGCGCGAGGCGGGCGTCGGCAACATCGTCAACTGCGGTGCCGCGATGTACATGGCGCCGGCCGGCCTGGTCAACGCGGCCGACCCGCGGGGCGCGTACGCCGAGGCGCTCGACATCGCGGGCGCCCACCAGTCGTCGTACGGCAGGGAGGCTGCCGGTGTGTTCGCGGCGGCGGTGGCGGCGGCGTGCACGCCCGGCGCGACCCCGGACTCGGTGGTCTCCGCGTGCCTGTCCCTGGCGAAGGACGGCACCCGGGCCGCGATCGAGTCGGTGTGCGAAGTGGCGTCCCGGTACGGCGACTTCGAGTCGGTGCTGAAGCCACTGCGCGAGGCCGTGACGCCGTACGACACCGTGGGCCCCGACTACCGCTCCCCCTCGCTCGGCGCCCGCCGCCCCTCCCGGCTGCACGCGATCGAGGAACTCCCCGTCGCGCTGGGCATGCTGGTCGTGGCGCGCGGCGACTACCGGCACGCGGTGCTCGGCTCGGTGAACTACGGCCGCGACTGCGACTCCATCGCCACGATGTCCGGCGCCCTGGCGGGCGCGCTCGGTTCACCGGTCCCCTCCGACTGGGCGAAGCAGGTCGCGGAGGCCAGCCGTCTCGACCTGCACGCCCCGGCGGCGGTCCTCGCCGAGGTGGCGCGCGAGGTGTTCGAACGGGATGTACGCCGTCGGAGGGCGCACGAGACGTCCTTCGCGACTCTGGCGGCGCTCCGGTGACCGCCGTGCGTCCCACAAGCCCCCTGCGCCTGACCTGGGTCCAGCCGGAGGACCTCCTCGGTCACGAACTGCGGCAGGCCGCCCAGGACGGTCGCGAACCGTCGGCGATCGCGGCCCGCTGGACCGCGGCGGGCGGCCCGGCGGCCCCCTACCGCGACGGAGCGTCACCCGAGCCCGTGTCGCCGTACCTGCGTCTCCTCGCCGAGGACCTGCTGGACGAACTCGCGGACCTGCCCAGCTCGTTGCGGGACGCGGAGCCGACGGACCTCGCCGGGATCCGCGCCCTGTGCCCCGACTGGCCGCCGCCCGCCGAGGGCCGTGCCGCCCCCGCCGGCCACCTGGCCCGGCTGGAAGCCGCGTGGCTCGGCCGGGCCGCGGGCTGCCTCCTCGGCAAACCGGTGGAGAAGCTGCCCCTCCACGCCATCCGCCACCTCGCGTGGGCCACCGGCAACTGGCCCCTCAGCACCTGGTTCACGGCCCGCGGTCTGCCCGCCGACCTCGCGGCCGCCCACCCCTGGAACCGCCGCTCGGCCGCCACCTCCCTCGCCGAGAACATCGACGGCATGCCCGAGGACGACGACCTCAACTACCCCCTGCTCAACCTGCTGTTGCTCGCGCGCCACGGCCCCGGCTTCACCACCGCCGACGTGGCCCGGCTCTGGCTCGACGAACTCCCCGCGGGCCGCACGTTCACCGCCGAACGCGTCGCCTACCGCAACCTCCTCAGCGGAATCGAACCCCCGCGCACGGCCCGCCACCGCAACCCGTTCCGCGAGTGGATCGGCGCCCTGATCCGCGCGGACGTGCACGGCTGGACCCACCCGGGCGACCCCGCGACCGCGGCCGGACAGGCCCATCGGGACGCGGTCCTCACCCACACGGCGAACGGCGTCTACGCGGCCATGTTCACCGCCGCCACCCTCGCCGAGGCCGCCACCGGCGCCCACGACGTCCACCACTGCCTGCGCACCGGACTCCGCGTCGTCCCGCCCGGCTCCCGCCTCGCCCGGGCGGTCCGCCACGCCATCGAACTGGCCCGGCTCCACGCCGACTTCGACACGGTCGTCGACCGACTCCACACCACCCACGCCCACTACCACTGGGTCCACGCCGTCCCCAACACCGCCCTGCTCGCCGCCGCCCTCACCCACGCGGACGGCGACTTCAGCGGCTCCATCTGCCGTGCGGTGTCGGGCGGTCTGGACACCGACTCGAACGGCGCGACGGCGGGCAGCGTCGCGGGCCTCCTCGCCGGAAGCCCCGCCGCCCTGCCCGAGCGCTGGACCCTCCCCCTCAAGAACCGGCTCACCACCTCCGTGGCCGACTTCAACGGCATCGGCTTCGACGCCCTCGCCCAGCTCACCCTCCGGGAGACCGCACCCCGATGCACCCAGTGAACGCCACGCCCGCTCCCCTCACCGGCCTCCGCGTCCTCGACCTCGCGACCCTCTTCGCCGGCCCGCTCGCCGCCACGATGCTCGGCGACTTCGGCGCGGAGGTCATCAAGGTCGAGCACCCGCGCAAGCCGGACCCGTCGCGGGGCCACGGCCCGTCGAAGGACGGCGTGGGCCTGTGGTGGAAGCTCCTCGGCCGCAACAAGCGCACGATGACGCTGGACCTGTCCACACCGGGCGGCCGTACGACACTGCTGCGGCTCGCCACGACCGCCGATGTGGTCATCGAGAACTTCCGCCCGGGCACCCTGGAGAAATGGGGCCTCGGCTGGTCCGACCTCTCCGCCGCGAACCCCCGGCTGGTCCTCGCCCGGGTGACCGCCTTCGGCCAGTACGGCCCGTACGCGCACCGCCCCGGCTTCGGCACCCTCGCGGAGGCGATGAGCGGCTTCGCCTCGATCACCGGCGAACCGGACGCCCCGCCCACGCTCCCGCCGTTCGGCCTGGCGGACTCCATCGCGGGCCTGACGACGGCGTACGCGGTGATGACGGCCCTCGCCGCCCGCGAGCGCACGAGCGAGGGCCAGATGATCGACATGGCGATCATCGAGCCGATCCTCACGGTCCTGGGCCCGCAGCCCCTCTGGTACGACCAGCTGGGCCACGTCCAGCCCCGTACGGGCAACCGCACCCAGAACAACGCACCCCGCAACACCTACCGCACGGCGGACGGCCGCTGGGTCGCGGTCTCGACCTCGGCCCAGTCGGTCGCGGAGCGGGTGATACGGCTCGTGGGCCGCCCCGAGCTGACCGCCGAGCCGTGGTTCGCCACGGGCGCGGACCGCGCACGCCACGCGGACGTCCTCGACGAGGCGGTGGGCGCGTGGATCGCCCGCCACACCCGTGAGGAGGTCATCGCGGCCTTCGAGAAGGCGGAGGCCGCGGTCGCCCCCGTCCAGGACGTACGGGACGTGATGCGGGACCCCCAGTACGAGGCGCTGGGCACCCTCACCACCGTCGACGACCCCGAGCTCGGCCCGCTCCGGATGCAGAACGTCCTCTTCCGCCTCTCCTCCACCCCCGGCGCCATCCGCTGGGCGGGCCGCCCGCACGGCGCGGACACGGAGGCGGTCCTGGCCGAGCTCGGCCTCACGGAGGCGGACCTCGCCGCCCTGCGAGCGGAAGGCGCCCTGTGACTCCTCCCGCCCCTGTGCCGACGGAGCCCTTCCCGCTGACCTGGCTGTACGTCCCCGGCGACCGGCCGCGGGTGGTGACCAAGGCGCTCGCCTCCGGGGCGGACGTGGTCCTCGTCGACCTGGAGGACGCGGTGGCCCCGGACCGCAAGGAGTACGCGCGCACGGCCACCGCGGAACTGCTCGCCGAGCCGCCGCTGGTCCCCGTCCACGTTCGCGTGAACGCCCTCAGCACCCCCTTGGCGGCAGCGGATCTCACCGCCCTGGCCCCTCTCCCCGGCCTCTCGGGCCTGCGCCTGCCCAAGGTGACATCCCCCGCGGAGGTCGTCCACGTGGCGGAGGGGTTCGCACCCGCCGAGGGTGGTGCGATCCCCCTGTACGCGCTCCTGGAGTCGGCCCTGGGCGTGGAACGGGCCTATGCCGTCGCCACCTCCCACCCGTCGCTCAAGGGGATCACCCTCGGCGAGGCGGACCTGCGGGCAGACCTCGGCGTACGCTCCGACACGGCCCTGGACTGGCCTCGCTCCCGGGTGGTCCT
Organism: Streptomyces phyllanthi; assembly: GCF_009377205.1. Taxonomy (GTDB): domain Bacteria; phylum Actinomycetota; class Actinomycetes; order Streptomycetales; family Streptomycetaceae; genus Streptomyces; species Streptomyces phyllanthi. Next base: position 1,747 of record NZ_VJZE01000460.1, on the reverse strand, counting down.
GGCCGCGCGAGCCGCGTCCCTCCCACCCCCCGCCCAGTCCATGCACCCCGACACGAAGGACCTCGACGGCCTGGCCCGCTCCTGCGACCACGGCCGCGCCCTCGGCTTCCTGGGTCGCACCGCGATCCATCCCCGCCAGCTCCCGGTCATCGAGCGGGCGTACCTGCCGACGCAGGAGGAGATCGAGGCGGCCGAGGGGATCGTCCAGGCCGCCGCCAAGGAGCCCGGCGCCCAGGCCCTCCCCGACGGCCGCTTCATCGACGCCGCGGTGGTGGCGTCCGCCCACCGCACGCTGTCCCTGGCCCGCAGAGCCGCATCCAGCCCGTCCGGCGTTTGAGGACGAGGCCCGTCCAGGGCCGAAGCGGGGGTCTGGGGGTGTGAGAAAGGGGTGCCCCTCGTCAGGGCACCCCTTGCGGCTTGGCCGGCCGTCAGATGTCGTAGTCCTGATCGAGCCGGTCCTCCGCCTCCCGCTGCTCTCGCTCCGTCTCCTGACGGTTCCGTTCCCGCTGCATACGCTCACGCTGCTGCTGGGACTGGGACTTGGGGGACTGGGACTGGGGGGACTGGGACTGCGCCCCGGACCGGGATCGCTCACTGCGAGGACGCTCGCCCCGCTCCTTCTGGCCCTGGCCGCGCCGCTCCTGCGCCTGCTGCTTCAACTGCTCGGCCTTGTCCTGGAACTGATCCTTCGAGCCCATGCGATTCACTCCCGTGATGGGTGAGGGGATCGGGCTCGACCAGACTGACACGACCGGACACACTACGCATATCGAGCGATTACGGACGGTAACCCGGGTCAGTCGCGGACGCGCCCCGCTCCTGCTCGTCGGCCGCACCGCCCGCCCCCACCAGCCCCGTCCGAACGTTCCGGAGCCGCGGCTCGAACCTCCGCATGTCCCGTTGCCCGACCGTCGCGACGATGCCCGGCAGATATCCGCGCACCCCCTGCAACCCCCGCAGCCACCACTGCCCGTACACATGGGCCGACCGCCGTTCGATCCCCGCGACGAGCCGGTCCACGGACGGTCCCGCCGGATACGTCCTGCCCGCCGGCCACGGCAGCCGCTGCCGCAGCTCCCGCATGACGTCGTCCTGGTCGGCGCCGCGCACCATGTCCGTGTCGGTCCACGACAGATACGCCACCCCGACCCCCACACCCTGGTGGGCGACCTCCGCGCGCAGGCTGTGCGCGTACGCCTCCACGCCCGCCTTCGACGCGCAGTACGCGCTCATCATCGGCGCCGGGGTCATCGCCGCGAGCGAGGCGATCTGGAGCAGGTAGCCCCGGCTCTCGGTGAGCGCGGGCAGGAAGGCGCGGGCCGTGACCGCCGAGCCGATGAGGTTGACCTCGATGACCCGCCGCCACGCCTCGGGGTCCGCGCCGGCGAAGGTCCCGCCGTTCGCGACGCCCGCGTTGGCGACGACGATGTCCACCCTCCCGAAGCGCTCCCGCACCTCCTCCGCGACCCGCGTCATGGCCTCCTGGTCGGTGACGTCGGCGTGCCAGTACGCTCCCCCACTCTCGGCTTCGCTCGAGCGGGAGGTACCCCCACCACCGTGCAGCCGTTCCGAGACCTGCTTGAGCGCGTCCGGCTCCAGACCGACGAGGGCGACCTTCACGCCGCGCGCCGAGAGCTTGCGGGCGAGGAGCTCACCGATGCCCCGCGCGGCACCCGTGACCACCGCGACCCGCCCGGCCAGACTCACCCGGCGCACGCGCCCCCGCTCACCACCCACACGCTCCCCA
>NZ_VJZE01000045.1 GCF_009377205.1 Streptomyces phyllanthi | reverse complement strand
GGGGAGTGGTGGGCCGGGGAGGGCACGGCTCGGTCAGGAGTCGGCGCGTACGAAGACGGGTTTGAGGTGCTTCTCGGGGAGAAGGCCGGGGAGTTGTTCCCAGTCGAGGACGTGCGAGACGACGCGTTCGGGCGCCACCTTCCCGGAGCGGGCCAGGTCGAGGGCGTCGGGGATGTGGGCGCGGACGTTGTCGCGGGCGACGCGCAGGGTGACACCGGTGAGGTACATGTCCAGCAGGGGCAGCTCGCCGGGGCGGAAGTGGTTGCCCGCCGATTCGCATATGCCTTCCGGGGCAAGGCACTTGAGGGCGAGCGCCAGCTGGTCGACGCGGCCCGTGGCCTCGACGGCCAGGTCGAAGCCGTGCCGGACGGGCTCGACCGTCTCGGCCGTGCGGGCGCCGTAGCCCTCGGCGATCCTGCGGTGTTCGGGGTCGGGGTCGACGTAGAGGACGTCGGAGGCGCCGAGCGCGCGGGCGATGTCGCACACGTACAGGCCGATGCTGCCGCGGGCCACGACCAGGACGCGGGCGCCGGGCCTCGCCTTCAGGTGGGGCGCCACCAGGCGCCAGGACAGGGACCAGTTGTCGCTGGCCGACGCCATGGCGACCGGGTCCAGATCGGCGGGCAGGGGCACCAGCATGGCGTCCGCCCACGGCACGCGGACCAGGTCGGAGAAGAGGCCGCCCCAGTTCCCGCCGATCGGTGCGCCGTACATGGCCATGTGCGGTACTGCCGTGCAGTGCGCCGTCAGTCCGGTGCGGCAGTTGTCGCAGGCACCGCAGTTGATGGACCAGGGGACGACCACCAGGTCACCGGGGGCCACGGTGGTGACGGCGTCCCCGGCGTCGACCACCCGGGCCACGCACTCGTGCCCCAGGGCGAACGGCGGGTCGATGAAGCCGTGACCGGCGAGGATCGCGGAGTCCACGTCACAGGAGGTGGCGGCGACCGGGGTGACGATCGCCTCCTGGCCGGACTGGAGCCTGGGGTCGGGTGCCTCGCGCCACTCGACGGTGTGCCGGGCGACGTACGTCAGTTCACGCATCCGTCGGCTGCCCCTTCGCCAGAGCCGCGAGGTCGGCGTAGCGCATGACCGATCCGCCCGCGCCCCAGGTGCCGTCGGGCTGCTCGTGCACCAGCACCCACACGCGCAGGGCGTCGTCCTGGCTCAGCCCGGCGGCGTCGAGCACGGCCTTGGTCATGTCCTGCACCACTCCGGCCTTGCGTCGCTCGGACAGCGCTCCCTGAGGGACTGTCACCTCCACGAGGAAGCGCGGCGCGTCGTCCTCGATGGTGCTCTGTGCCCCCTCGGGCAGTTCGATGAGGTAGCTCCACGCCAGGGAGCGGAAGAGCGCGGTGTCGGGTGCTCCCTCCCAGCGCAGCAGCATGGTGGCCAGCTCACGCTGGATCCCCTTGCGGCCTTCCTCGGTCAGCGAACCGGACGGGACGGTGAGCCGGATCATCGGCATGACGAAGTCTCCCTTCGGGCTTCCACAAGATCTATGACGATCGCTATAAGCAGGGGTCACGCTAGACTATGACGAGCGCTATAGCCAAGCGCTGCAGCCGGAGGGGAGTACGGACTTGGCCAAACCCAGCACGCCGTCCCGTGAGCGGATCGTGGCCGGCGCGGCCGACATGATCAGCAGGCGCGGTCTCAACGCCACCAGCATCCGGGAGCTGGCCAAACACGCCCGGGCGCCCCTCGGCTCGACCTACCACTACTTCCCCGAGGGCAAGGGGCAGCTGGCCACCGAGGCGGTGCGGTACGCGGGCGAGGCCGTCGTGCGCGTACTGCGCAGGGAACTGGAGGCGGGCCCGGTCGCCGGGGTGCGCGCCTTCCTGACCCTGTGGCGCGGCAACGTCCTCGAGAGCGACTTCCGCGCCGGCTGCCCCGTGCTGGCCGTCGCCGTCGAGGAGCCGCCGGCCGACGAGACCCCACCGGCCCTCGCCGCCGCGGCGGAGGCGTTCGACAGCTGGGAGCAACTGCTCGCAGACGCGCTGCGCGAGCACGGTGCCGACCCCGCGCAGATCCCCGCGCTCGCGGCCCTCGTCGTGGCATCGGTCGAGGGCGCCGTCGCCATGTGCCGCGCCAAGCACAGCATCCAGCCCCTGGATCAGGTCGCGCAGCAGCTCGAAGTCCTGATCACGGCCGCGCTCGACCGCTAGGGCCTGTCCGGCGGATGTCCTTGCCCTCCCCCCGGGGGTGCTCGTGTGGCGCCGGTGTCGACCTGAAGGGGGCGTGGACCGGGGCGCGGGGTCGTGCGACGCCCCTCCTCTCAGCCCGTGCGCCCCAGCGCCGTCTCGGTCAGCTCCCGCCGGTGGTCCGTGTACGCGGCCCGCAGCTCAGGCCCCGGCCAGTCCGCCGGCAGGAGTTCGGGGGGCAGGACGGGGTCGGCGAGCAGATGTCGTACGGCGGCCGCGAGGGCGGTGAAGCGATCGGCGGGCTGCCGGGTCCGCGCGATGTGGGCGAGCAACGCCTCGGCCTTCGCGGCCCAGGTGTCCAGGGGCCAGAGGCTCGAGGCCAGGTCGCCGGAGGGGCGGTCGGGGCGGGTGGTGAAGTGCTGGACCGCCCGGCCGAGGCCCGGCGGCCGGGTGCGGAGCAGGTTCGCCGGACGCAGCCAGACGCCCTCCCGCAGCTCGGCGAGCCGCAGGGCGGTCAGTCGTGCGCGCAGTTCGGCGCGTTCGGCGGGGTCCCGGCCGGTGGCGGTGACGACGACCATCTCCCAGTCGCCGTCCCACGGCCGGGTCTCGGGGCGTACCGCCGCGTCCTGGCGGCGCTGGCGCTCCAGCAGCCGGTCGCTGAGGCGGTAGACCGAGTCCGTGCGCCGCAGGTCCCCGGCTGACACCATCCGGCTGAGCGCGGCTCGCAGGGCGGACCCCGCGACGCCGAAGGGTTCCACGCGGCGCACGAGTTCTTTCACGGGCAGCTCGGGAGGGTGCGTGCCCAGCAGAAGACTCAGGACGACCGACCGCGCGGACAGCGGCCGAAGTTCGAGCTCGGTCGGCTGCCCCGGGACGTTCATCTGCATGACCACGTACTGTACGTGGCCCCCTTGGTGTTACAGCGTGGCTGCGACCGTAGGAATGATGTAATACTCGTCCCATGGCCACGACAGTCGCGCACGCCCAGTCGCCCTCGCGGTACACCACCCACGACGTCACCAACCAGCCCCCGCCCCTGGCCCCGTACGACGCGTCCGAGGACGCGGCCCTGATGGAGGGGCTGCGCAGGGAGGGCGCGGAGTGGGCCGAGAAGGACATCCGGCGGCTGGGCCTCCAGGCCGGCAGCATCGAGGCGCAGGAGTGGGCCGAGCAGGCCAACCGGTTCGAGCCGGAGCTGCGTACCCACGACCGGTACGGAAACCGAGTCGACGAGGCCGACTTCCATCCCAGTTGGCACCATCTGATGCGGACCGCGGTCGGTGCGGGCCTGGCGGGCGCGCCCTGGGCGGACGACCGGCCCGGTGCCCATGTCGCGCGTATCGCGGGCGGGCTGGTGTGGGGACACACCGAGGCCGGGCACACCTGCCCGACGTCGATGACGTACGCGGTCGTGCCCGCGCTGCGCCGTCAGCCGGAGCTGGCCGCCGTGTACGAACCCCTGCTGACCGGCCGGGAGTACGACCCGGGCCTGCGGGTGCCCACCGAGAAGCGCGGGCTGCTCGCCGGGATGGGGATGACCGAGAAGCAGGGCGGCAGCGACGTACGGGCGAACAGTACGACGGCCACACCCGGCGCCGAGCCCGGCGTGTACACCCTGCGCGGGCACAAGTGGTTCACGTCGGCGCCGATGTGCGACCTGTTCCTCGTGCTCGCCCAGGCACCGGACGGCCTGACCTGCTTCCTGGTGCCACGCGTCCTGCCCGACGGCAGCCGCAACACCTTCCGTATCCAGCGGCTCAAGGACAAGCTGGGCAACCGCTCCAATGCTTCCTCGGAGCCGGAGTTCGACGGCACCGTCGCCTGGCGCGTCGGGCCCGAGGGCCAGGGGGTGAAGACCATCATCGAGATGGTCAACTGCACCCGGCTGGACTGTGTGATGGGCTCGGCGACGCTGATGCGCAGGACGCTCGTCGAGGCGGGCCACCACGCGCGGCACCGCAGTGCCTTCGGCGCGCGGCTGCTGGACCAGCCGCTGATGCGCAACGTCCTGGCCGATCTCGCGCTGGAGTCCGAGGCGGCCACGACCCTCACGCTGCGGCTGGCCGGCGCGGCCGACCGGGCGGTGCGCGGGGACGACGGCGAGCGGATGTTCCGCAGGATCGCCACCGCCGTCGGCAAGTACTGGGTGACCAAGCGGGGCCCGGCCTTCACCGCGGAGGCCCTGGAGTGCCTGGGGGGCAACGGCTACGTCGAGGATTCGGGAATGCCCCGCCACTACCGGGAGGCACCCCTGCTGTCGATCTGGGAGGGTTCGGGCAACGTCAACGCCCTCGACGTGCTGCGGGCGCTGACGCGGGAGCCCGGCACCGTGGACGCGTTGTTCGCCGAACTCGCCCTGGCGCACGGCGCGGACACCCGGCTCGACGCGGCCGTGGCCCGGCTGAGGGACGGGCTGCGCGAGGCCGACCAGACGGGCGCCCGGCGCCTCGTGGAGCGGATGGCCCTGACCCTGCAGGCCTCTCTGCTGGTCCGGCATGCCCCGCCCGCGGTCGCCGACGCGTTCTGCGCGACCCGTCTCGGCGGCGACTGGGGCCACGCCTTCGGTACCCTGCCGGGTTCCGCCGACCTGGACGGGATCCTGGGGCGGGCGCTGCCGGTCGGCTGACCCGAGCGCCGTTGCGCTGTGCGGGGACGTACCGCCGGCTTCCCGGTCGATGACTTTGGGACGCCGGCCCCGCGCTCAGGCGCCGACGGCTGTGCGGATCGTCTTGATCTTCTCCTCGGTGAACACGCCGGTGTCGAGGAGGGAGAGGATCGAGAGCACACCGCCGCCGGCCCCCCAGCTCCCCTCGTCGATGACCCGGAAGGTGACCCACCAGGTCGGCAACGGCTCCTGAACCCCACATGCCTGGGCCATCGCGGCCAGGACGCGCTCGATGACCTCGGCCCGTACCTCCTGCCGCCAGTCCCCGTCCATGACCGCCACATCGATCACCATGACGTCGGCCTCCGGCTCGATGTCCGCCAGCAGACGGCCACCGATGGCCATCATGTCGGGCTCGCGCTCCACGAAGTGCACCTGGAACCCGGCCCGCGCGGCCGGGGCGAACCGGCCGACCTCGGGCACGAGCACGGCGTCCGTCAGTGTCTCGGCCAGCGTGCGGCGCTGCCAGAGGCTCAGACGGCCCTTCTCGGTGTTCACGGTGATGATGGTCACGGCTGCCTCCTATAACGATCGTCAGACCGAGACAGTACACGGCTCTATAACGAGTGTCCTAACGGTCGCCGTCCGGCGGTGTCGGTCGTGAACGACCGGATCCTTGACCCCTGGTCGGCGCTCCACGATGCTGTGTTGCGATACACGCGATGTGTACCGCGATAAGCAACATCAGACTCAGTTCTCATATCAGCCGAGGAGTGGCCATGGCTCACCAGGTCCGTGCTGTCGTCGCGCGCGGGAAGGGCGCCCCCGTCAGCCTGGAAACGATCATCGTGCCCGATCCCGGCCCGGGTGAGGCGCTGGTGAAGATCGAGGCCTGCGGGGTCTGTCACACCGATCTGCACTACCGGGAGGGTGGCATCAACGACGAGTTCCCCTTCCTGCTGGGCCACGAGGCCGCGGGCGTCGTGGAATCGGTGGGGGAGGGCGTCACCGATGTCGCCCCCGGTGACTTCGTCATCCTCAACTGGCGTGCGGTGTGCGGGCAGTGCCGGGCCTGTCTGCGCGGACGCCCGTGGTACTGCTTCAGCACCCACAACGCGAAGCAGAAGATGACCCTGACCGATGGCACCGAGCTGTCGCCGGCGCTGGGTATCGGCGCGTTCGCGGAGAAGACGCTGGTGGCGGCGGGGCAGTGCACGAAGGTCGACCGGGCCGCCTCGGCGGCCGCCGCCGGACTGCTGGGGTGCGGGGTGATGGCCGGCATCGGCGCGGCCATCAACACCGGCAACGTCGGACGGGGCGACAGCGTGGCGGTCATCGGCTGCGGCGGCGTCGGTGCCGCGGCGGTCGTCGGGTCGAGCCTGGCCGGCGCGGCGAAGATCATCGCGGTGGACATCGACGACCTCAAGCTGGAGACCGCCAGGAAGCTGGGCGCCACGCACGCCGTCAACTCCAAGAACAGCGACGCGGTCGAGGCGATCCGTGAGCTGACCGGGGGCTTCGGTGCCGATGTCGTCATCGAGGCGGTGGGCCGCCCGGAGACGTACCAGCAGGCCTTCTACGCCCGCGACCTCGCCGGCACGGTCGTCCTGGTCGGTGTGCCGACACCGGAGATGAAGCTCGAACTGCCGCTGCTGGACGTCTTCGGCCGCGGTGGCGCGCTCAAGTCCTCCTGGTACGGCGACTGCCTGCCCTCCCGGGACTTCCCGATGCTCATCGACCTCTACCTCCAGGGTCGTCTGGATCTGGACACCTTCGTCACGGAGACCATCGCCCTGGACGAGGTCGAGAAGGCCTTCGAGCGGATGCACCGCGGCGACGTGCTGCGCTCGGTGGTGGTCCTGTGACGGCCGGCCCCCGCATCGAACACCTCGTCACCTCGGGGACCTTCTCGCTCGACGGCGGCACCTGGGACGTCGACAACAACGTGTGGATCGTCGGCGACGACCGCGAGGCGATCGTCATCGACGCCGCGCACGACGCGGACGCCATCGCCGCGGCGGTGGGGGAGCGGCGGCTGCTGGCCATCGTGTGCACCCACGCCCACAACGACCACATCGACGCCGCGCCCGAACTCGCCGCACGCACCGGTGCCCCGATCCTGCTCCACGACGACGACCTGCCGCTGTGGAAGCAGACCCACCCCGACCGGACGCCCGACGGTGGACTCACCGACGGTCAGGTCCTCACCGTGGCGGGCGTCGAACTGACCGTGCTGCACACTCCCGGCCATGCTCCCGGGGCGGTCTGTCTCCACGCGCCGGCCCTGACGGCCCTCTTCAGCGGTGACACGCTCTTCGCGGGCGGGCCGGGGGCGACGGGGAGGTCGTACAGCGACTTCGGCACGATCGTCGATTCGATCCGGGACCGGCTGCTGACCCTGCCGGGCGACACCGTCGTACACACCGGACATGGGGAGACGACCACTGTCGCGGCCGAGGCTCCGCACCTCCAGGAGTGGATCGACCGCGGTTTCTGACCGCCTCCCGGCGGCCTTCGCACGGCGCCCGTTCCGCCTGTTCACGCAGGTGGTTCGGGCGTTTCGGGCTGTCCGGAGGCCGATCGGCCGGCCCGTTCGAACCAGGCCCTTGGATGCCTTGACAACGGTTCAGAGCGGCCCGCAGACTGGCGTTGCGCTTACCGCAATCCGTTTCGCTATACGCACCGAGGTGTCATGATGATTCCCGCGTGCCGTCTCGTGGACCTCCCGCGAGGCGAGGCCTTCAGGCTCGACATCGATCCACCGGTTTCGGTGTTCCACACCGACGACGGCGAACTCTTCGCCATCGACGACACCTGCACCCACCAGGACGCCTCGCTCGCCGACGGCTGGCTGGAGGGCTGCGAGGTGGAATGCCCGCTGCATGCCTCGAAGTTCGACCTGAGGACCGGCGCCGTCGACGCCCCGCCGGCCAAGCTCCCGGTACGGACCCACGAGGTCCTCGTCGAGGACGGCATGATCTACGTCCAGGTGTCCACGGACGCCCCCAACCTGCCGCCCTGTGTCGCGTCCCGGCTCGCCGGGGGTCCCGCGTGAGGACCGTGGCCGTGGTGGGCGCCTCGCTGGCCGGTCTGTCGGCGGCGCGCTCACTGCGCAAACAGGGGTTTGACGGACGGCTGGTCATCATCGGTGACGAGATCCACCGCCCGTACGACAGGCCCCCGCTGTCCAAGGAGTTCCTGGCCGGCGGCATCGGCGAAGCCGACCTCGCGCTCGAGATGGACGGCGAGGATCTGGGGGCGGAGTGGCTGCTCGGCACCCGTGCCGCCGGACTGGACCGCACGGAGCGTGCCGTCCGGCTCGTCGGCGGTGGGGAGGACGGCAGGGAGATCCGGGCCGACGGCTTCGTCATCGCGACCGGCGCCGCCGCACGGCAGCTGCCCGGTTCCGACGGCCTGGCCGGAGTCCACGTTCTGCGCACCCTGGACGACGCCCGCGCCCTGCGGGACGAACTGGCGCAAGGCGGACGGCTGGTCGTGATCGGCGGTGGATTCATCGGCGCCGAGGTCGCCTCCACCGCCCATGCCCTCGGACTCGACGTGACGGTCGTCGAAGCGGCGCCCACGCCGCTCGCCGGTCCGCTCGGTGAGGACATGGGCCGCATCGTCTCCGCTCTCCACGTGGACCACGGCGTACGGCTGTTGTGCGGCGTGGGCGTCAAGGGACTGAGCGGGGAGAGCAGGGTCGACGCCGTCCTGCTCGAGGACGGCCGCACCGTCCCCGCCGACATCGTCGTCGTCGGTGTGGGCGCACGCCCGTGCGTCGAGTGGCTGGAAGGATCCGGCGTCGTACTCGACAACGGTGTGAAGTGCGGCGCGGACGGCCGCACCAGCCTGGCCGGTGTGGTCGCCGTCGGTGACTGCGCCTCCTGGTACGACCCCCGCGCGGGCATCCACCGTCGCGTCGAGCACTGGACCGGCGCGCAGGAGCGCCCGGCCGCGGCCGTCGCGACGCTGCTCGCGGGAGGCGCGGTGGAACCGGGTGTGCCCCGGCCGCCGTACTTCTGGTCGGACCAGTACGGAGTGAAGATCCAGTTCGCGGGTCACGCGGCCGGCGCGGACAGCGTGACGGTCGAGGAGGGCGCCCCGGACGATCGCAACGTCCTGGCCGTCTACCGGCGTGCCGGTCATCCGGTCGCCGTGCTCGGGATGAACCAGCCGAGGCTGTTCACCCGCTGGCGCAAGCAGCTCGCCGCCATGACATCTTGACGCCGCCCCTGCGGTATCCCATGCTGCGGTTTCATATGGCGCGCAGCGTTGCTCCACACAAAACGCCGTCCGGAGTCGCTCTTCCCGGCGTGTGAAAGACCGATCCCACGACGTTTCCCGAGGAGTGCACTGTGACCTCGACCGGCCTGCCGGACAGCCTGATCGCCACTCTCCCCGGCTCCTCCTACACGGACCCGGAGATCTTCGCCCAGGAACAGGAGCGCATATTCGAGACCATGTGGTTCTGTGCCGTGCGCTCGTCCGAGCTGGCGAAGCCCGGAGCCTTCCGGACCGTCGACGTGGGCCGCGAGAGCATCCTCGTCACCCGCGCCCGGGACAACTCGATCCGCGCCTACTTCAACGTCTGCCGGCACCGCGGCGCCAAGCTCTGCACGGAGGAGAGCGGTGAGGTCAAGCGGGCTTTCCAGTGCCCGTACCACGCCTGGACGTACGATCTGAACGGCAAGCTGGTCGCGGCGCCCAACCTCACCAAGATGCCCGACGTCGGCCGCACCGAGTACGGCCTGGTGAGCGTGGCCGTCCGCGAGTGGCTCGGCTATGTCTGGGTCTGCCTGGCGGAGAATCCGCCGTCCTTCGACGAGGACGTCATCGGTGACGTCGTCGCCCGCCTCGGCGACGTGGAGTCGATCGAGCGCTACGACATCGAGAACCTCTCGGTCGGCAAGCGGATCGTCTACGACGTCAAGGCGAACTGGAAGCTCATCATCGAGAACTTCATGGAGTGCTACCACTGCGCCACGATCCACCCCGAACTCACCGAGGTGCTCCCCGAGTTCGCGGACGGCTACGCGGCCCAGTACTACGTCGGCCACGGCGCCGAGTTCGGTGCGGAGGTCCAGGGCTTCACCGTCGACGGCTCCGAGGGCCTGGACCGCATCCCCGGCGTCGCCGAGGACCAGGACCGCCGCTACTACGCGATCACCGTCAGGCCGCAGGTCTTCATCAACCTCGTACCCGACCACGTCATCTTCCACCGCATGTACCCGGTGGCCGTCGACCGCACGATCGTCGAGTGCGACTGGCTCTACCTCCCGCACGTCGTCGACAGCGGCAAGGACGTCAGCCGGTCCGTGGAACTCTTCGACCGGGTCAACCGGCAGGACTTCGAGGCATGCGAGCGCACGCAGCCCGGAATGAACTCCCGGCTGTATGCCAAGGGGGGCGTGCTGGTGCCCAGCGAGCACCACATCGGAGCCTTCCACGACTGGGTGAACGAGCGCCTGGGCGCCGGCTCGCAGTAGTCGGGCGGGGTCAGCCCAGGTAGCCCATCCGGTGACTGATCTCCTCGGCGCCCTTGATCAGCACCGGGGCGAGCTCGCGCATCCGCTCCTCCGTGAACCGGTACGAGGGCCCTGAGGCCGTGACCGCGGCGATGACCTCTCCGTCCCGGTTGAGGACAGGGGCCGCCATGGCGTGCAGGCCGATCTCCAGCTCCTCCTGGGTCCAGGCGTAGCCGGCCTCCCGCACCTCGGCGAGGTTCTTCTCGAGCTTCGCCTTCGAGGTGATGGTGTGCGGCGTGACCTTCTTGAGGCCGGACTCGGTCAGCAGCGTGGCGCGCTCCTTGGCGGGCAGGTAGGCCAGCAGGACCTTGCCGCTCGACGTGGCGTGCAGCGGGGTCAGCTGGCCGACCCAGTTGTACGCGCTGACCGCGCCCGGGCCGCGCACCTGGTAGAGGTTGATCGCGTAGTGCTCCTGCAGCACCGCGATGTTGACCGTCTCGCCGAGCTCCTCCGCGAGGCGCTCGCAGACCGGGCGGCCCTGCTGCGTGATGTCGATGCGTCCGGTGACCGCGCCGGCCAGGCGTACGATGCCGAAGCCGAGGCGGTACTTGCCGCGCTCGCCCGCCTGCTCCACCAGACCGCGCGCCTCGAGGGCGCCGAGCAGACGGAATGCGGTGGACTTGTGAACATCGATCTCAGCGGCGACTTCACTGACGCCGGCCTCGCCACGCTGGGCCAGAATCTCCAGGACGCTGATGGCGCGGTCGACCGACTGCACTCCGCCGACGGGTGAACTCGGTGTTTCGATATCGGGACTGTAGTTGCTCATAACGAAACTATACGCGTAGTAAACAACACCTGTGCAAGTAACAGCACCGGAATGCGACTTGTAAGTTGCGTCGCTCGCAACCTGGTGCGTATAGAGATACCGGTACTAGCATGCCTCGCGTATCTACGGCGCGAGCGAGACGAGGCACCATGGCTCCCCTGCACTACGACTTCGTCATCGTCGGCGGCGGATCGGCCGGCAGCGCACTGGCGAACAGGCTCTCCGCGGACCCGGCGAACCGGGTGCTGGTGCTGGAGGCCGGCCGGTCCGACTTCCCGTGGGATGTCTTCATCCACATGCCCGCGGCGCTGACCTATCCGATCGGCAGCCGGTTCTACGACTGGAAGTACGAGTCCGAGCCCGAGCCCCACATGGGCGGCAGACGCGTCTACCACGCGCGCGGCAAGGTCCTGGGCGGTTCCAGCAGCATCAACGGCATGATCTTCCAGCGCGGCAATCCCATGGACTACGAGCGCTGGGCGGCCGACCCCGGCATGGAGAGCTGGGACTACGCGCACTGCCTGCCGTACTTCCGGCGTATGGAGAACTGCCTCGCGGCCGATCCGGACGACGAGTTCCGCGGTCATGACGGCCCCCTCGTCCTCGAACGGGGTCCCGCGACCAACCCGCTCTTCGGTGCCTTCCTCGAGGCCACCCAGGAAGCCGGCTACGCGCCCACGGACGACGTCAACGGCTACCGGCAGGAAGGTTTCGCCAAGTTCGACCGAAACGTCCACCGCGGACGTCGGCTCTCGGCCTCGAAGGCGTACCTCAAGCCCGTCAGGAAGCGGCCCAACCTCACCGTCAAAACCCGCGCCCTCGTCACGCGCGTGCTCTTCGAGGGCAAGCGCGCCGTGGGAGTGGAGTACCAGCGCGGCCGGGGCGCGACCCAGCAGGTCCGCGCCAAGGAAGTCATCCTGTGCGGCGGCGCCATCAACTCCCCGCAGCTGCTGCAGCTCTCCGGTGTCGGCAACGCCGAGGAGCTGAGCGCCCTCGGGATCGACGTCGTCCACGACCTCCCGGGCGTCGGCGAGAACATGCAGGACCACCTGGAGGTCTACGTCCAGTACGCCTGCAAGCAGCCGGTCTCCATGCAGCCGTACATGGCGAAGTGGCGCGCCCCCTTCATCGGGCTGCAGTGGCTCTTCCGCAAGGGCCCGGCCGCCACCAACCACTTCGAGGCCGGCGGTTTCGCCCGCAGCAACGAGGACGTGGACTACCCCAACCTGATGTTCCACTTCCTGCCGATCGCCGTCCGCTACGACGGCACCTCGCCCTCCGGCGGCCACGGCTACCAGGTGCACGTGGGCCCCATGTACTCCGACGCGATCGGCTCGGTGAAGATCAAGAGCAAGGACCCGCGCGAGCACCCCGCGCTGCGCTTCAACTACCTCTCCACCGAGCAGGACCGCCGTGAGTGGGTCGAGGCGATCCGGGTGACCCGCAAGCTCCTCAACCAGCCGGCACTCGCCCCGTACAACGACGGGGAGATCTCGCCCGGGCCGAAGGTGGACACGGACGAGGAGATCCTCGCCTGGGTCGCGAAGGAGGGCGAGACCGCCCTGCACCCGTCCTGCACCTGCAAGATGGGCACCGACGAGATGTCCGTCGTCGACCCGGCCAGCATGCGGGTGCACGGGCTCGAGGGCCTGCGCGTGGTGGACGCGTCGGTGATGCCGTACGTCACCAACGGCAACATCTACGCGCCGGTGATGATGGTCGCCGAGAAGGCCGCCGACCTGATCCTCGGCAAGGAGCCCCTGGCGCCTTCGAAGGCCGCGTACTACCGCCACCGCGATGCCCGGCAGCAGGCGGGGTAGGGGTTGAGCGCCGCAGGGTTCCGGGCGCTGCTGCACAGCGTCCGCTACGAGGTGCTGCCCGCGAAGGCGACCGAGGACAAGGTCCTCGCCCATGTTCCGCGCGACGTCGTGGTCACCGTGACGGCGTCGCCGGTCAAGGGTCTGGAACCGACGCTCGATCTCACGACCCGGCTCGCGGCGCACGGCTACCGTGTCGTCTCGCACGTGCCCGCGCGGCTGCTGCGGGACGACACGCACCTGAAGGAGGTCGTCGAGCGGCTCCGCGAGGCGGGTGTGGACGACGTCTTCGTCCCGGCGGGCGACGCGGAGCCGCCGGCCGGGGTCTATGACGGGGCGCTGCCGGTGCTGCGCGGGCTGAGTGAGCTGGGCGGGCCCTTCGCTCATGTCGGCGTCACCGGTTATCCCGAGAGTCATCCGCTCATCCATGACGACGTCACCATCCAGGCGATGTGGGACAAGCGCGAGTACGCGACGTACATCGTGAGCAATCTGTGCTTCGATCCGCGCGTGCTGGGGGAGTGGGTCGTCCGGATACGGCGCCGGGACGTTCGCCTGCCTGTGCATGTGGGCGTCGCGGGGCCTGTGCAGCGGGCGAAGCTGCTGTCGATGGCGGCGAAGATCGGGGTGGGGGAGTCGGCGCGCTTCCTCACGAAGCACGCGTCGTGGTTTGTGCGGTTCGCGGCGCCCGGGGGCTACTCGCCGGAGAGGCTGCTCAGTCGTGGTGCCGAGGCGCTCAGCGCGCCTTCGGCGGGGGTGGCCGGGCTGCATCTGTTCACGTTCAACCAGATCGCGGAGACGGAGCGGTGGCGCCGCGCCGTGCTTGAGCGGCTGGAGGGCTGAGTTCCTCGAGCGCCGGACGGGCTGAACGAAGCCGGCCCGTGCCCGCGAGGCGCCACGGCGTCCGCACCGCCGAAAGCCGTATACAGCGGTGGGCGGAGCTGGAAGTCCGGCTCCGCCCACCGGTGTCCCGTATCGCTCAGCGGAAGACCACCGTGCGGTTGCCGTCCACCATCACGCGGCTCTCGCTGTGCCACTTCACCGCGTGTGCGAGCACCTGTGCCTCGACGTCCCGGCCGACCGTGACCAGATCCCTGGGGTCGAGCGAGTGGTCGACCCTGACCACGTCCTGCTCGATGATCTGCCCCTCGTCCAGGTCCGATGTCACGTAGTGCGCCGTCGCGCCGACGAGCTTCACCCCGCGGTCGTGGGCCTGCTCGTACGGGCGCGCGCCCTTGAAGCTGGGGAGGAAGGAGTGGTGGATGTTGATGGCGCGGCCCTCGAGCTGCTTGCACAGGTCGTCGGAGAGGATCTGCATGTAGCGGGCCAGCACCACCAGGTCGATGTCCAGTTCGCCCACCAGCTCCAGCAGGCGCGCCTCGGCCTCGGCCTTGGTGTCCCTGGTCACCGGGATGTGGTGGAAGGGGATGCCGTAGGACTCCGCCAGCCCCTCGAAGTCCCGGTGGTTGGAGACGATCGCGGGAATCTCGATGTTCAGGGCGCCGGTGCGCCGTCGGAAGAGAAGGTCGTTGAGGCAGTGGCCGAACCTGGACACCATGATGAGTGTCCGGGTCGGGGTCGACGCCTCGCTCAGGGTCCAGGAAATGCCGAACTCCTCGGCCACGGGGCCGAATCGGTGACGCAGGGATTTCACATTCGCGTCCGGATCCGAAACATCGAAGTGGACCCTCATGAAGAAGCGGCCCTGGAGCCGGTCGTCGAACTGCTGGCTCTCCAGGATGTTGCCCGAGTTCCTGACCAGGAAGCCGCTCACCGCGTGGACCAGCCCGGGACTGTCGGGACACGAGAGGGTGAGGACGTACTCACGGCCAGGTTGCGGTCGATGGTACTCAGTGGACACAGCGGCCTCCATTGGTGCGTACTGCGCAACATAGTGAGCAATACGCAACATGGTCCGGGCGGGTAGGGTCTTCGGTCAAGAGAGAAGGGCCGCTCGGCCCCTTGCGAAATCGTCATCCGCCAACCTCTTGACGTAGGACTTTGCATTCGACCAGGGTGTTCCACCACAAGCAATTGAATGCACGATGCGCAACGCATTTCAGCTGAAGGGCTCGGCGCGTGGCAGACCTGTATGTGGCTGGGGAATGGCGGGATTCGGTGGCCGGAGGGCGCCGGGAGATCCGCTGTCCCGCTGACGGCACGCTCACCGCGACCGTCTCGGAAGGGACGCGTCCCGACACCGAGGCGGCGATCGCCGCGGCCCGCCGTGCCTTCGACGAGGGACTCTGGCCGCACACCCCCGAGAGGGAGCGCGGCGCGCTGCTGCTGCGCACCGCCGACCTCATCGAGCGCGACGCCAAGCAGTTCGCGCGCGCCGAATCGCTGGACACCGGCAAGCGGCTCGTGGAGAGCGAGTACGACATCGCCGACGTCGTCTCCTGCTTCCGGTACTACGGCGGGATCGCCGGCACCGACGCGGGCCGGGTGGTCGACACCGGCCGCGACGACGCCGTCAGCCGCGTCGTCCACGAGCCGATCGGTGTGTGCGGGCTGATCACCCCCTGGAACTACCCGCTGCTCCAGGCGTCCTGGAAGGTCGCACCCGCGCTCCTCGCGGGCAACACGATCGTCCTCAAGCCCAGCGAGCTCACCCCCTCCACCTCGATCCTGCTGATGAAGGCGCTGGAGGAGGCCGGACTCCCGGCCGGCGCGGCCAACCTCGTCCTGGGCACCGGGCCCGAGGTGGGCGCCCCCCTGTCCGAGGACCCGGCCGTCGACATGGTCTCCTTCACCGGGGGCCTGGAAACCGGCAAGCGGATCATGGCCACCGCCGCGGCGACCGTGAAGAAGGTCGCGCTGGAGCTCGGCGGCAAGAACCCCAACGTCGTCTTCGCCGACGCCGACTTCGAGACGGCCGTGGACTTCGCCCTCACGGCGGTCTTCCTGCACTCGGGTCAGGTCTGCTCGGCCGGCGCACGGCTGATCGTCGAGGACTCGCTCCACGACCGCTTCGTCGACGAGGTCGTCCGCCGCGCCCGGCAGATCCGGCTCGGCGGACCCTTCGACCCCGAGGCCGAGACCGGAGCGCTGATCTCCGCCCAGCACCGGGAGAAGGTGGAGGCGTACGTCGCGGCGGGACTCGCCGAAGGCGCCGTACTGCGCTGCGGCGGCGAACGGCCCGACGACCCTGCCCTCGCAGGCGGCCACTACTACCCGCCGACCGTTCTCGACGAGTGCCGGCAGGACATGCGCGTCGTGCACGAGGAGTCCTTCGGCCCCGTCCTCACCGTTGAGCGCTTCACCGACGAGGACGACGCCGTACGCATCGCCAACGACACCGAGTACGGGCTCGCCGGAGCCGTCTGGACGCAGGACGCCGGCAAGGCCCAGCGGGTCGCCCGGCGGCTGCGCCACGGCACCGTGTGGATCAATGACTACCACCCCTATGTGCCGCAGGCGGAATGGGGTGGCTTCGGGCACTCGGGCGTCGGCCGGGAGCTGGGACCGACCGGCCTCGACGAGTACCGAGAGCCCAAGCACATCTGGCAGAACATCCAACCCCGGCCGCAACACTGGTTCCGCGGCTGAATGCCGAGAAGAGGTCGATCGTGACCCCAACACAGACCGCGGTGCCGCAGCTGAGCAGCACCCCTCAGGACCCGGACGGTACTCCGGTCATATCCGTGCGCCGGCTGTGGAAGGTGTTCGGGCCGAAGGCCGAGCAGGTACCGGAATCCGAGGAGCTGTGCGGCCTCACCCGCCGTGAGCTCATGGACCGTACCGGATGCACCGCCGCCGTACGCGACGTGAACTTCGACGTCCGCAAGGGCGAGGTCTTCGTCGTCATGGGCCTGTCCGGCTCCGGCAAGTCCACGCTGGTGCGATGTCTGACCCGGCTGATCGAACCCACCGCCGGTGAGCTCGTGTTCGAGGGCGAGGACATCCGCGAGGCGGACGGCAAACGGCTGCGCGACCTCAGACGCAGCAAGTTCTCCATGGTCTTCCAGCACTTCGGACTGCTGCCCCACCGCCGCGTCGTCGACAACGTGGCCTTCGGCCTGGAGATCCGCGGTATGGGCAAGGCCGAACGCATCAAGCGGGCCCTGGAGGTCGTCGAACTGGTCGGCCTCTCCGGCTACGAGAACTCCTACCCCGACCAGCTCTCGGGCGGTATGCAGCAGCGCGTCGGCCTCGCCCGGGCGCTGGCCGGCGACCCGGACGTGCTCTTCTTCGACGAGCCGTTCTCCGCGCTCGACCCGCTGATTCGCCGTGACATGCAGAACGAGGTCATCCGTCTGCACCGCGAGGTCGGCAAGACGATGGTGTTCATCACCCACGACCTCTCCGAGGCGCTCAAGCTGGGCGACCGCATCCTCATCATGCGCGACGGCAAGATGGTCCAGTGCGGCACCGGGGACGAACTGGTCGGCGCCCCCGCCGACGACTACGTACGCGAGTTCGTCAAGGACGTGCCGCGCGGCGACGTGCTCACCCTGCGGTGGATCATGCGCCCGGCGGAGCCCGACGACCCCCTGGACGGTCCCGAGCTGGGCCCGGACGTCGTGGTGAAGGAGGCCACCCGGGCGGTACTTGCGGCCGACAAGCCGGTCAAGGTCGTGGAGAACGGCGAACTGCTCGGCATCGTGGGTGACGAGGAGATCCTCGCGGTGGTCGCCGGGCAGGAAGGCGACATGTGATGGCCGCCGTCATAGAGAAAACGGACAAGCCGGACGCAGTGGGCGAGTTGGAGAAGGTGCCGGAACCCTTGCCCGGCGCTGGGGTCCGCAGAGTCGGCCGCGGCACGGTGGTGGCCGCGATCCTGGTCGTCTGGCTGGTGCTCTTCTTCGTGCTGAAGGGGAAGCAGACCCTCACCCTGGCGGCGGCGGATCTCACGGATCTGCACCGGTGGTTCAACGACCTCAACGACTCGATCGGCGCGAACCGCAACTCCAACCCGCTCTTCATCTACTTCTTCAACGAGATCCGGCTGGTCATCGACACTCTGGTGACCTTCATCCAGGAGCTGATCTCACAGTCCTCCGTCGGCCGCCCCGTCCCGCAGATCGGCTGGCTCGGTGTCGTCGGCATCGTCGGCTATCTCTCCTGGGCCGTGGGCAACTGGAGGGTCGCGCTGCTGGCGGTGGCAGGCTTCACCTTCTTCGGGCTGCAGGGTCTGTGGCAGGAGAGCATGGACACCCTGGCGCTCACCGTCTCCGCGGTGTTCGTGGCGCTGCTGTTCGCGATCCCGCTGGGCGTGTGGGCGGGGCTGTCCGACCGGTTCAACCGGATCATCACGCCCTTCCTGGACTTCATGCAGACGATGCCGACGTTCGTCTATCTGGCCCCGCTGACGCTGTTCTTCCTCATCGGCCCGGCCTCCGCCACCATCGCCACGCTGATCTACGCGGCTCCGCCCGCGATCCGCATCACCGCGCACGCCATCCGCTCCGTACCGGAGACCACGGTGGAGGCGGCCGACTCCCTGGGGGCGACACGACGGCAGGCCCTGATGAAGGTTCTGCTGCCGATGTCCAAGCGGACCGTGGTGATGGGTGTCAACCAGACCATCATGGCCGCCCTGGCCATGGTGACCATCGCCGCCCTGATCGACGCGCCCGGCCTCGGCAAGACCGTCATGCAGGCACTCGAGTCGCTGGACGTCGGCACGGCCTTCAACGCGGGTCTGGCCATCGTCGTCCTGGCCATCGTGCTGGACCGGGTCACCACCGCGGCGAGCGCACGCGAGGAGGCCGCCCGGCGTTCGAAGAACCGTTTCCTGGCCTGGCGGCGTCCGCTGCTCGGGGTGGGTGCGGCGGTCACCGCGGTCCTGGTCTACCTGTCGCACACCTATCTGTGGGCGGCGGAGTTCCCCAGCGAGGGGGACACCGGCAGCGCCATCTCGAGCACGACGGACACCGTGACCACCTGGGTGCAGGACAACCTCTCGGGCATCACCAACGCCTTCCGGGACGCCATCACCTACGGTCTGCTCAACCCGTTCCAAACGCTGCTCACGGACTCCCCGTGGTGGCTCGTCGGTGCGGCACTGATCGCGCTCGGCGTCGTGCTCGGCGGCTGGCGAGCCGGGGTCACCACGGCCGTGTGCGTGGGCCTGCTGGTCGGCACCGGTGTGTGGTCGGACAGCATGACGACGCTGGCGTCGACCCTCGTCGCCACGGTGCTCGTGATGCTGCTCGGCATCGTCTTCGGAGTGTGGATGGGACGCAGTGCGCTGGTGGACCGGCTGCTGCGGCCCAGCCTGGACGCGGCACAGGTCATGCCGCCGTTCGTCTATCTCGTGCCGTTCCTCGCGCTGTTCGGCGCGACACGCTTCACGGCGATCGTCGCCGCCATCGTCTACGCGGCTCCCGTGGCCATGAAGATCATCGCGGACGGGGTACGGAACGTGCCCGCCACCACCGTGGAGGCGGCCACCTCTGCCGGGTGCAACACCTGGCAGATCATCACCAAGGTCCAACTGCCGATGGCACGCGGCGCCCTGACTCTCGCGACGAACCAGGGCCTGATCTACGTGCTGTCGATGGTTGTTGTGGGCGGCCTGGTAGGCGCGGGCGCCCTCGGCTACGACGTCGTGGCCGGCTTCTCGCAGGGGCAGCTGTTCGGGAAGGGACTCGCGGCGGGATTCGCCATCGTCCTTCTCGGAGTCATGTTCGACCGGATCACTCAGGCAGCAGCGCGGCGTACCAGCGCGTAAGGAGCTACTGACTCATGGCAAGACAAGCAAGACAGTGGAGAGTCGGCGCGGCCGGCCTGGCGGTGCTCGGCCTCACTCTCACCGCCTGCGGCGGTGCGAAGGTCGGTGACAGCTCCTCGGAGGCCGACGGCTCCGGCAGCTCCGGCAAGTGCGGCACCTTCAACGTCGCGGTCAACCCGTGGGTGGGTTACGAGGCCAACGCGGCGGTCATCGCCTACGTCGCGGAGAATGACCTCGGCTGCAAGGTCACCAAGAAGGACCTGAAGGAGGAGATCGCCTGGCAGGGCTTCGGGACGGGTGAGGTCGACGCCGTCGTCGAGAACTGGGGTCACGACGACCTGAAGAAGAAGTACATCACCGACCAGAAGACCGCCGTCGACGCCGGCCCGACCGGCAACGAAGGCCTCATCGGCTGGTACGTGCCGCCGTGGCTGGCCAAGGCGCACCCGGACATCACCGACTGGAACAACCTCAACAAGTACGCGTCGAAGTTCAAGACCTCCGAGTCGGGCGGCAAGGGCCAGCTCCTCGACGGCGACCCGTCGTTCGTCACCAACGACGAGGCGCTGGTGAAGAACCTGAAGCTGGACTACAAGGTGGTGTACGCGGGCAGTGAGACCGCCCTCATCCAGACCTTCCGCAAGGCGGAGAAGAACAAGGAATGGGTGATCGGCTACTTCTACGAGCCGCAGTGGTTCATGTCCGAGGTGCCGCTGGAGAAGGTCAAGCTGCCCGAGTACAAGGAGGGCTGCGACGCCGACGCGGAGAAGGTCGACTGCGACTACCCCGTGTACAAGCTGGACAAGATCGTCAGCGCGAAGTTCGCCAAGTCGGGCAGCCCGGCCTATGACCTGGTGAAGAACTTCAACTGGACGAACGACGACCAGAACGTCGTGGCGAAGTACATCGCGGTGGACAAGATGACGCCCGAGGCAGCGGCGAAGAAGTGGGTCGACGCCAACCGCGACAAGGTGGACGCCTGGCTCAAGTAGGGCCGCTCGGCCGGGTCGCTGCACCTGGCCGGGGGACTGGACACTACCCCTGAGAAGGGCCCGGCAGGCTGCGCCGACAGCCTGCCGGGCCCCTTGCGTTTCGGGCTGTTCTCCGATGCCACGGACCCCTTGAACACCCACTCGGACGAGGGTTCGATCCGCGGGCGCGCCGGCGACATCAGCTGCCGGCGCTTCGGTTCGGCGTCGATCAGGGACCGGATGGCCGGATCCGCCTCCGTCGGTGATCAGGGCGCGCGTCGATCACGGCGAGCTGATATATTTGAAGTATGTCAGAGGGTACGACGCTGATGCCAACAGTCCCGCGCGAAGGAAGAGGCGGCCGAAAGATGAGCAGCCCCGAGGTCTCCCCCGTGACTGACTCGGCGCAGATGTCATTGGCCGACCTGGCCTACGAGCGCCTTCAGGATCGATTGGTCATGCTCGACATCAGGCCCGGCGAGCCTATCAACGACAGCCAGCTTGCCGCGGAGATCGGCGTCGGACGCACACCCGTTCGCGAGGCGCTCAAGCGGCTGGAGACCGACCATCTCGTCGTGTCCTACCCTCGCCGGGGCACATTCGCCACCACCATCGACGTGACCGAGCTCGGTGCGATCTCCGACATCCGCGAGCAGCTCATGCCGTTCGCGGCCCGGCGGGCCGCCGTCCACGCCAGTAGCGCCATGCGCGACGTGCTGCGAGCCAAGGCCGACGAGGTGAGGAGCGTCGAGTACTCACACGGTGATCGCACCGCGATGATGCGGACGGACATGTCGCTGCACCGGCTCATCTACGAGGCGGCCGGCAACCCACACCTCGAGGACGTGCTGATCCGCTACGACAACCTGGCCACCCGCATCTGGTGCCTGGTCATCGACCGGCTTCCCGACCTTGCACACCACGTCACCGAGCACACGGACCTGCTCGTCGCCGTCGCTGACGGTGACGCCGACCGTGCCGAGCGCCTCACCCACGAGCACATCGCCAGCTTCGCCCGTGAGATCCGCGGCGTGCTCTGACCGTCGGCGAGCTCGCAGGGTGGCTGCCGGAGCGCTTCCGCTTGGGCGGAGTGGGCGCCTGCACCGCGCTGTGCGGCGCCGCCCCGTCGCGCACCCGTCGCGCACCTGAACACGCGACCGCCCCGCACCTGGGGCGACCGGCTGCCCACCCGTCGGCCTGAAGCACACGCCCCCATGCCGGAGTCCGGCATGGGGGCGGTCTTGTATCGGGTCGGAGCGATCAGAGGTCGAAGAGGCCCCTCGGCTTCTCCGGCGCGTCGTGCTGCTCCGGCTCGGCCTCCGGCGCAGCCTCGGCCTTCTTCGGCTCGGGCTGTGCCACCGGCTCCTCCTCGATGTCGAAGAGCGAGCCTGACGGTGCGGGCTCAGCGGTGGCTTCGGCGGTCGGCTCCGGCGTCCCGGTGGTCGCGGGCGCCGGTGCCTCGTCGGCCGGGACGTCGAAGAGCGACCCGCCTGAGACGGCCGGCGCAGGAGTCGGCTCGGTTGTGGGTTGGTCGAAGAGTGAGCCGTTGGGGGTGGCTGGGGTGGGGGGTGCGTCGTCGAAGAGTGAGCTGCTTGTGGTGCTTGGTTTGGCGGGTTCGGTTGTGGGTTGGTCGAACAGTGAGCCGCCGGAGGTGGCTGGAGCGACGGGCTCGGTTGTGGGCTCGTCGAACAGGGATCCTCCGGAGGCCGGCTTCGCGGGTGCCTCGGTGGGTGCCTCGGCGAACAACGACACCCCGGCGGCGCCGGAGGCGGCGGGCTCGGCAGGAGCAGCGACGGGGGCAGCCGCGGAGGCCGGAGCGGCCGCGGGAGCACCGGCGGGTGCCTTCTCGGCATCGGTCGCGGTGTCACCGGCCCTGACCGAGGCGAGCAGCATCTGTGCGACGTCGAGGACCTCGACCTCCTCGCGGGCCTCGGACTTGGCCTGGAGCGCCGTGACTCCGTCGGAGAGCATCACCCGGCAGAACGGGCAGCCGACCACGATCTGGTCGGCACCGGTGCCGACGGCCTCCGTGCTGCGGTTCATGTTGATCCGCTCGCCGAGGCTCTCCTCCATCCACATCCGGGCGCCGCCCGCCCCGCAGCAGAAGGACCGCTCCGAGTTGCGTTCCATCTCGACGTACGAAGCGCCCGGCAGAGCCGACAGCAGCTCGCGCGGCGGGCTGTAGACCTGGTTGTGCCGGCCGAGGTAGCACGGGTCGTGGTAAGTGATCGACCGTGTGTTCGTTCCGGGCTCGGGGGCGACCGGCTTCAGCCTGCCCTCGCGCACGAGCCGGTTGAGCAGCTGGGTGTGGTGGACGACCTCGAGCTCGATGCCGAAGGCCTTGTACTCGTTCTTCAGTGTGTTGAAGCAGTGGGCACAGGTCGCGACGACCTTCTTGACCTTGAACTCCTTGAAGGTCTCGACGTTCTCCTGGGCCAGGGCCTGGTAGACGAACTCGTTGCCGGAGCGGCGGGCCGAGTCGCCGGTGCAGGTCTCGCGGTTGCCGAGTACGCCGAAGGAAACGCCGGCCATGTGGAGCAGCTCGGCGACCGCACGGGTGGTCTTCTTGGCCCGGTCCTCGTAGGCGCCGGCGCAGCCGACCCAGAACAGCCAGTCGACCGACTCCAGCGACTCCAGGTCCTTGCCGACCTCCTTGACCTCGAACGGCAGGCCCTTGGCCCAGTCCATGCGCGCGTTCGCCGCCATGTTCCAGGGGTTGCCCCGGTTCTCGAGGCCCTTGAAGAGCTGGTTGAGCTCGGTGGGGAAGTTCGACTCGATCAGTACCTGGTAGCGGCGCATGTCGACGATGTGGTCGACATGCTCGATGTCGACCGGGCACTGCTCGACGCAGGCGCCGCAGGTCGTGCACGACCAGAGCACGTCCGCGTCGACGACGAAGTCGCCGCCCTCGGGGTTGTAGAAGTCGCCGCCCCCGTCGCCCTTGCCGATCAGCGCCCGGTCGACGTGTCCGGCCTGGCCGGCGGCCTTGAGATAGGTGTGCTCGCGCAGGCCCTTCATCAGCAGCTTCGGCGAGAGCGGCTTCTGGGTGTTCCAGGCCGGACACTGCGACTGGCAGCGACCGCACTCGGTGCAGGTGGTGAAGTCGAGGAGGCCCTTCCAGGAGAAGTCCTCGATCTTTCCGACGCCGAGCGTGACGTCCTCGTCGAGGTCCTCGACGTCTTCCAGGGTGATCGCCTTGCCGGCGACGGCGAGCGGCTTGACCTCGCCCAGCGCCGTACGGCCCGAGGACTCACGCTTGAACCAGATGTTGAACCAGGCGGTGAACCGGTGCCAGGCGATGCCCATGGTCAGGTTGCGGCCGATGACGATCAGCCACACCATCGCCAGCGCGATCTTGAAGAACGCGATGAAGTAGACCAGGTTCTCGTTGGCGCCCTGGCCGGCCGGGTAGAGCGCCTCACCGATCCAGGAGGAGAGGGGGAAGTGCGCGCGGGTCGCGTGGTCGGGGTCGACGAGGTGGTATTCCGCGCCCCGGATGAACAGGATCGCCGCACCCTCGAGCAGGGCCAGGTACTCCACGAAGTAGGCCTGCCAGAACGTCGAGCCGAAGAACCGGCTGTTGCGGCCCTCGCTGCGGGGGTGGTGCTTCTGCCGGTAGACGATCAGCCAGATGATGCCGACCGTGCTCAGCGCGCCGATGAACTCGCTGAACCACTCGAAGGGGTACCAGTGGCCCACGATCGGCCACGCCCACTCGGGGTCGAACAGCTGGACGTAGGCGCCCACCACCGCGGTGCTCAGGAAGAGGAACGCCGCGAACACGAACCAGTGCATGATGCCGACCCAGGTCCACTGGAGCATCCGGGTGTGCAGCACGGTCTCCTTGAGCATGGTGACCGTACGAGCGACCGGATCGTCGGTGCGGCTCGGGCTCGCGGGCTGGCCCATCCGGATCACCCGGAGCATGCTCCGGACAGCGGGGACCAGGACGAACAGGGCGGCCAGCGTGAGCGCCAGCGACGCCACCAGGGCGAAGATCTGCATCAGGGCTCCTCAGGGACGGTCTTCTGGCCGGGGGTCGTGGCGGAGCGTTGCGCGACCCGCCCGCCGGGGGTGGCCAGGGTGACCAGGTGCATGCGGTCCAGCTCGTGGCGCAGGTTACGCCGGGTGTGGCCGGATGTCGCCGACGGCGGTCTCGGCGACCCGGATGAGCAGCAGCGCCGGCCGGCACAACTGCACGGGGGTGCGGATCCGTGGGCGCGGATTCGGTGCCCCATCGTGACAGAGCGGAGGAGGCTGCGGCTCCCTTGCAGACGCCGCAGCCTCGCTCGCTCCAGGGCGATCAGCTGCTTCGCAGCGGCGGCGGGACTCTGGGTTCCCGCTGCGCCACGTCACTCAGCAGCCGTCAGCCGTCGGTCACGCGCCTCAGCCGCTCACCCCGCGCGACTTGAGCTCCTCGATGATCGCGGGGAGGACCTCGTGCATGTCGCCCACGACGGCGTAGTTCGCCTTGGTCATCATCGGCGCCTCGGGATCGGTGTTGATCGCGAGGATCGTCTTCGACGACGCGCAGCCGGCCCAGTGCTGGATGGCACCGGAGATCCCGCACGGGATGTACAGGTCCGGGCTGATCCGGGAGCCGGTCTGGCCGACCTGCTCGTGGTGGGGCCGCCAGCCCAGCGAGGTGACCACCCGGGACACACCCACCGCGCCGCCGAGCAGCTCGGCGAGCTCGGCGACCGCGCCGAAGCCGTCCGCGCCACCCGCCCCGCGCCCGGCACCCACGACGACCTTGGCGGACTTCAGCGAGTCGGAGTGGTCGACCTCCTTGGTGCCGGTCGACACGACCCGCGCCACGAGGTCGGACTCGGCGACCTCGGGGGTCACCTCCACCCAGGCGGCGGGCGACGCGCCCTCCACCGGTGACACGGCCCACGAGTGGCCGGCGACGGAGAAGATCGCGGGCCGCTGGTCGAGCTTCATCTCCTCCATGGCCGCCCCGCCGACCACCTGCCGCGTCACCACGAACGGCGCCAGGCCGTGGAAGGCGACCGCGTTGGCGGCCATGGGCACGTCGAGCCGGGCGGCGAGATGCGCCAGCACCTCGTTGCCCCGGGGCGAGCCCGCGGCGGTGACCACGACGGAGCGGGTCGACTCGCGGATCGCCTGCAGTGCCGCCGCCCAGGCGGCTCCGGCGTACGACGTGAACGCTTCGCCCACCGCGTGGTGGACCTCGGCCGCGCCGTGGGTGCCGAGCTCGGCCGCCAGCGCGTCGCGGTCCTCGACCGCGCCGACCACGACCGCGCGGATGGCGATGCCACCGCCCTCGGCCGACAGCGACCGGGCGAAGGCGAGGGTCTCCAGCGAGATCTCGCTCGCGGCGCCGTTCTCGGTCTCGATCAGCACCAGAATCATCGGGTCACCCCCAGCTTTCCGAACAGGTCCGCGACCGCACCGGCCGCCTCCGGGCCCTCGCCCAGCACCTCGACCGTCGACGGCGCGGGCGGGGGCAGCAGCAGCTGCACCCGGTGCGCCCCGGCGGGCTCGGCCGACAGGGCGCGGCTCTCGATCTCGACCTTCTTGGCCGCCATCCGGCCCCTCAGCGTCGGATAGCGCGGCTCCACCCCGCCCTCGAGCACGGTGGCGACCGCGGGCAGCGGCAGGGAGTAGGTCTCCTCACCGTCGGGGCCGTCGCCCCGGGCGGTCATGTTGTTGTCGGCCACCTCGACCGTCGACACACCGTTGACCACCGGCCGGCCGAGCGCGTGGGCCATCCGGATGCCCACCTGGAAGTCGCCGCTGTCGGCGGCGTCGTTGCCCAGCAGGATCAGGTCGTACGTCGTGCCCGCGGCCTCCTTCTCACGCACGACCTGGGCGATCTCCCGGGCCACGTCGGCCGGGCCCAGCCGGGTCGGCTCCGCCTCCACCAGTACGGCGGCGTGGCAGCCGAGCGCCAGCGTGTCCCGCAGCTGCTCGGTGGCCTCGGGCGGGCCGACCGTGAGCAGCGTGACCGTACCGCCGGTCGCCTCGGCGGTCTGGACCGCCAGTTCGACCGCACAGCTCTCGTGGTTGCTCACGGTGAAGCCGACGTACCTTCCGTCGACACCCTGCTTGTCGTCGGTGAGCAGGACCTCACCGGAGGAGTCAGGGACCCGCTTGATGCAGACCAATACGTTCGTCATCGTTCACCTCTCCTGGTCTCGACAGGTCCGACTACTGACAGCCTTGCCATCAACGGATCCGCTCGTTGTCCGGGTCGAAGGGGGGCGTGGCGTCGTTGCCGATCACGGTCACGGGGTAGAGCTCCTCCATGTAGGAGACCGCGAGCTCGTTGCCGACCTGGGCCTGGTCGACCGGCAGGTACGCCAGCAGCAGGTGCTTGCCCAGCGAGGGGGCCGAGCCGGCGGTGGTGACGTACGGGTGGTGTCCGTGCCCGTCGACGAGCGACTCGCCGGAGCGGGTCAGGATCGGCTCGCCACCGAGCATGTACCGCTTCACCCCGGACGCCGACGTGTGGTCGTCGACGGCCAGCGTGCACAGCACCGCCGCCGGCTCACTGGCACGCTGCGCCAGGTAGGCCTCCTTGCCGATGAAGTCGGCACCCTTGACCTTCGGGCGCTGCATGCCCGCCTCGATGATGGAGCGCTCGCCGTCGAGCTCGAGGCCGAAGGCGCGGTAGGCCTTCTCGATCCGGCCCGTGGTCACGTAGACGCCGATGCCGACCGGGCGGGCACCCAGGGGCGCGCCCGCCGTGAGCAGCTTGTCCCACAGCGCGGCGGCCTGGTCGAAGGGGACGTACAGCTCCCAGCCGAGCTCGCCGACGTAGGAGATACGGGAGGCCAGCACGGTGATGCCGTCGACGTCGATCTCGCGGCAGCTGAGGAAGCCGAAGCCCTCGTGGGAGACGTCCGCGTCGGTCAGCTGCGACAGGATGTCGCGGGCCTTCGGGCCCCACAGTCCGATCGTGGAGACCTGGTCGGTGAGGTCCACCAGGGACGCGTCGTCGCCGAGCTGGTCGGCGAACCACTTCTTGTCCGCCATGCCGTGCGCGCCGCCGGTGA
Source organism: Streptomyces phyllanthi (assembly GCF_009377205.1). Classification (GTDB taxonomy): domain Bacteria; phylum Actinomycetota; class Actinomycetes; order Streptomycetales; family Streptomycetaceae; genus Streptomyces; species Streptomyces phyllanthi. The sequence goes on along the minus strand of NZ_VJZE01000045.1, from coordinate 7,177 downwards.
CGACCCGGTAGTGGTCCTCACCCAGACGCATCACGGTGAGGTCGGAGCGGAACCCGCCCTTCCCGTCGAGCACCGGGGTGTAGATCACCTTGCCGACCGGCACGTTGCACTGCGCGACACAGGTGCGCTGCACGGCGTCCAGCGCGCCGGGACCGGTGATGTCGAAGATCGCGAAGGCGGTCAGGTCGATGACGCCCGCGGACTCGCGCATCCGCAGGTGCTCGGCGTTGATGATCGGGCTCCACCAGCGGGCGTCCCACTCGTGCTCGCGCGGCATCACGCGGTCGCCGTAGACCTCCAGGAGGTCGGCGTTGGACTCGTACCACTGCGGGCGCTCCCAGCCGACGGCCTCGAAGAAGACCGCACCGAGCTTCTTCTCCGACTCGAACATCGGGGAGAGCCGCTGCTCGCGGTCGGACTCGTACTGCTCGGCGGGGTGGACGATCCCGTAGGTCTTGATGAACGACTCGGTGGTGCGCAGCCGGGTGTGCTCGCGGCGCATCTGGTGGGGGTAGAACCGGGCGATGTCGCTGTGCGAGATGTCGATCTCGCTGTGGCCGTGGACCATCCACTCCGCGACCGCGCGGCCGACGCCCGGGCCCTCCTTGATCCACACCGCGGCCGCCGTCCACAGCCCCTTGACGTGGCTCTCGCCGAGGATCGGGTTGCCGTCACAGGTCAGCGACAGCAGGCCGTTGATCGCGTACCGCATCTCGGCGCCCTCGGCGCCCAGCAGCTCGGGCATCAGCTCGTAGGCCTGCTCCAGCTGCGTGTCGAAGTCGTCGGAGGTGAACGGCATCTCGGTGGGGCTGAGCTTGGACTGCTCGTTGCTCGGGATGTCCTCCGGCTCGTGCAGGATCGCCCGGTGGGCGTAGGAACCGACCTCCATGTCCGCGCCGTGCTGACGCTCGTAGCAGAAGGTGTCCATGTCCCGGACGATCGGGAAGTTGATCTCGCCGGGCAGGCCGGACAGCTGCGGGCAGGGGCCGACGGAGATCATCTGGTGGACGGCGGGGGTCAGCGGGATGCTGACGCCGGCCATGTCGCCGATCTTCGGGCTCCACACGCCACAGGCGATCACGACGTACTCGGCCTCGATGTCGCCCTTGTTCGTGCGCACCCGGCGGATCCGGCCGTCCTCGACGTCCAGGCCGACCACCTCGACGTTGGGCACGCTGGTCAGCGCGCCGCTCTCGATGGCGCCGTCACGCATGATCGTGCCGGCGCGCAGGGAGTCGACGACGCCGACACTCGGCGTCCAGAAGGCGCCGATGAACTGGTCCTCCTCGATGAACGGCACCTTCTCCTTGACGAAGGCGGGAGAGACCAGCTCCGACTCGATGCCCCAGGCCTTGGCGCTGGACATCCGGCGGCGCAGCTCCTCCATGCGCTCCTCGGTACGCGCGATCTCGAAACCGCCGGACTCGGTGAAGACGCCCAGCTCCTTGTACTGCCGCACCGAGTCCAGCGTGAGGTCGGTGTTCTCACGGGAGTGGTCGACGGGGAAGATGAAGTTGGAGGCGTGGCCGGTCGAGCCGCCGGGGTTGGGCAGCGGGCCCTTGTCGAGCTGCACGATGTCGCGCCAGCCGAGCCGGGCCAGGTGGTGGACCAGGCTGTTTCCGACGATGCCGGAGCCGATGACGACGCATTTGGCCTGCGTTGGGACCTCTGCCATGACGCCTCCCTCAGGGTGACACTCAATTGATATACCAGTTGTAGGCACGCTATGTGACAGTCGCTCGGCGGTCAAGGGTCAATGCGCCGAACTTCGCTCAAGCGACTTCGCGAGGCGGACCGGTCGCGCTGGACGGCCGCCGCGCAAGCCCCCGCGCCCACGCCTGACAGCAGGTCCTCTCGGCCAAGCGGTCCGAGTTCCAGGCGATCCGGGCCCATTTCCTGCCGGAGCGGCGAAAGAGGCGCAGTGGTCCTTGACAGAGGCTTTTGTATATCAGTTGGATGTCAGTCGCGGGATGAGCGGTGATGTGTACATCGAGGTGCGGCCCGCTCCGAGGCGCCGTGTTCCTGGACAGTCCCGACACCGACGACCCGCAGGCCGTCGTCATGGGCACGGAACCGGTGTGCGACGGGACCGGCCCGTCGGCTACGTCACCAGCCCCGCTCACGGCCGCACCGAGGGCACATGCCTGGCTCCCCGCCGAACTCGCCACCCCCGGCACCACCCGTGCACATCGCTACTTCGACCAGAGCGTCGAGGCGCGGTCGTCGTCGAGGAACCCTGCTTCGATCCGACCATGACCCGCCTCCGTGGCCAGCGCACAGGACCGACTTGATGGGAAAAGGAGCACTGCCGGTGAACGCACAGCTGCTCGACGGCAAGGCGACCGCCGCCGCCATCCGCCGCGAACTCGCCGAACGCGTGACCAAGCTGACGGCTGCCGCCGGCCGCCCGCCCGGGCTCGGCACCGTCCTCGTCGGCGAGGACCCCGGCAGTCACGCCTACGTCGCAGGCAAGCACCGGGACTGCGCACAGGTGGGCATCGCCTCCCTGCGCCGGGAACTGCCCGCCGACGCCACCCAGCAGCAGGTCGAGGACGTCATCGACGAGCTCAACGCCGACCCCGCCTGCACCGGTTACATCGTCCAGCTCCCGCTCCCGCGCCACCTGGACGCGGACGCCGTACTGGAACGCATGGACCCGGCCAAGGACGCCGACGGCCTGCACCCCGTCAACCTCGGCCGGCTCGTCCTGGGCGTCGGGGCCCCGCTGCCGTGCACCCCGCGCGGCATCGTCGAACTGCTCCGCCGCCACGACGTGCCGCTCGCCGGAGCGCGGGTGTGCGTGATCGGCCGGGGCATCACCGTGGGACGTCCCATCGGACTCCTCCTCACCCGCAGGTCCGAGAACGCGACCGTCACCCTCTGCCACACCGGTACCAAGGGCCTGGCCTGGCACGTACGCGAGGCGGACATCGTCATCGCGGCCGCCGGTTCGCCCGGGCTGATCACCAAGGACATGCTGCGCCCGGGCGCGGCGGTCCTGGACGTCGGCATCACCCGCACCGACCGGGGACTGGTCGGCGATGTGCACCCGGAGGCCGCCACGGTCGCCGGCTGGCTCGCACCCATGCCCGGGGGCGTGGGCCCCATGACACGGGCGATGCTGCTCGCCAACGTGGTCGAGGCGGCCGAGAGGAACGCGAACGCCGCATGAACGCGACGGCCACCTGGATGAACACGACGGCCACCTAGTACCTGCTCGATCCGCAGTCCCCGCAGTATCGACCTGATGCCGGCAGTCGGGCACTGAGGGCATGGGGGCAAGGGTCCGTCCGGTGAACCGGGCGGACCCTTGCCCGTCGTGACGGACGGGACGGGGACGCGCGTCCGCTCAGCACTCGATGATGTTCACCGCCAGCCCGCCCCGCGCCGTCTCCTTGTACTTCACCGACATGTCCGCCCCGGTGTCCTTCATGGTCTTGATGACCTTGTCGAGGGAGACGTGGTGCCGGCCGTCGCCGCGCAGGGCCATGCGGGCGGCGGTGATGGCCTTCACCGCGGCCATGCCGTTGCGTTCGATGCACGGGATCTGGACGAGGCCGCCGACCGGGTCGCAGGTCAGGCCGAGGTTGTGCTCCATGCCGATCTCGGCGGCGTTCTCGACCTGCTCGGGGGTGCCGCCGAGGACCTCGGCCAGCGCGCCCGCCGCCATTGAGCAGGCGGAACCGACCTCGCCCTGGCAGCCGACCTCCGCGCCGGAGATGGAGGCGTTCTCCTTGAAGAGCATGCCGACGGCGCCGGCGGCCAGCAGGAAGCGGACGACTCCCTCTTCGTCCGCGCCCGGCGCGAAGTTGATGTAGTAGTGCAGGACCGCCGGGATGATGCCCGCCGCGCCGTTCGTCGGGGCCGTGACGACACGGCCGCCCGCCGCGTTCTCCTCGTTCACCGCCATCGCGTACAGGGTTGTCCATTCCATGGCGTGCGTGACAGGGTCGCCCGCGGCGCGCAGCGCCCGCGCGGAGAGGGCGGCGCGGCGGCGGACCCTCAGGCCGCCGGGCAGGATGCCCTCGCGGGTCAGGCCGCGTGCCACGCAGGCCCGCATGACCCGCCAGATCTCCAGCAGACCCTCGCGGATCTCCTCCTCCGTACGCCAGGCCAGTTCGTTCTCCAGCATCAGCCCGGAGATGGACAGGCCGGTGTCGCGGGTGATGCGCAGCAGGTCGTCGCCGCTGCTGAAGGGGTACTTCAGCACGGTGTCGTCGAGCTTGACGCGGTCGGCACCGACCGCGTCCTCGTCGACGACGAAGCCACCGCCCACCGAGTAGTACGTCTTGGCCAGCAGTTCGGCGCCCGACGCGTCGTACGCCCACAGCGTCATGCCGTTCGCGTGGTACGGGAGCGTCTTGCGGCGGTGCAGGACCAGGCCGGTGTCGGCGTCGAAGGCGATCTCCCGGGCGTCGCCGATCTCGACGCCCAACAGCCGCAGTCTTCCGGTCGACTTGATCCGCTCGACATCGTGCTCGGCCTGGGCGATGTCGACCGTGTGCGGCTCGTTGCCCTCCAGCCCCAGCAGTACGGCCTTCGGGGTGCCGTGGCCGTGGCCGGTGGCGCCGAGGGAGCCGTACAGCTCGGCGCGGACCGTGGCGGTCCGGGCGAGTACGCCGTCCTCCTTCAGACGGACGACGAACATGCGGGCAGCCCTCATCGGGCCCACCGTGTGAGAGCTCGACGGGCCGATGCCGATCGAGAAGAGATCGAAGACGGAGATGGCCATGAACGAGCTCCAGGGTCATGGTGCGGAGGTGAGGGGCACCGGGAACGGGCACCCCTCCACTGCCGTCGGCAGGACTTACGGCGTCAGACCGGGGTACAGCGGGTGCTTGTCGGCCAGGGCCTTCACCCGGGCCTTCAGCGCCTCCACGTCGTACGACGGCTTGAGCGCCTCGGCGATGACGTCCGCGACCTCGGCGAAGTCCTCGGCCATGAAGCCGCGGGTGGCCAGGGCGGGCGTGCCGATCCTGAGCCCCGAGGTCACCATCGGCGGGCGCGGGTCGTTCGGGACGGCGTTGCGGTTGACGGTGATGCCGACCTCGTGGAGGCGGTCCTCGGCCTGCTGCCCGTCCAGCTCGGAGTTCCGCAGGTCGACCAGGATCAGGTGCACGTCGGTGCCGCCGGACAGGACGTTCACGCCGGCCTCGCGGGCGTCCGGCGCGGTGAGCCGCTCGGCGAGGATCCTGGCGCCCTCGACCGTACGGCGCTGGCGCTCCTTGAACTCCTCCGAGCCGACGACCTTGAAGGAGACCGCCTTGGCCGCGATCACATGCTCCAGAGGGCCGCCCTGGAAGCCGGGGAAGACGGACGAGTTGAGCTTCTTCGCGAAGTCCTTCCTGGCCAGGATGATGCCGCCGCGCGGGCCGCCCAGCGTCTTGTGGGTGGTGGAGGTGACGACGTCCGCGAACTCCACCGGGTTCGGGTGCAGGCCCGCCGCGACCAGGCCCGCGAAGTGCGCCATGTCGACCCACAGGTACGCCCCGACCTCGTCCGCGATCCGCCGGAACTCCGCGAAGTCCAGCTGACGCGGGTACGCCGACCAGCCGGCGATGATCACCTTCGGCCGGTGCTCCTTGGCGAGCTGCTCGACCTCGGCCATGTCGACCAGGCCGTCGTCGTCCACGTGGTAGGGCACCACGTTGAACTGCTTGCCCGAGAAGTTCAGCCGCATACCGTGGGTCAGATGGCCGCCGTGGGCCAGGTCCAGGCCGAGGACGGTGTCGCCGGGCTGGGCCAGGGCGAACAGGGCGGCCTGGTTGGCGGAGGCGCCCGAGTGCGGCTGGACGTTGGCGTACTCGGCGCCGAAGAGCTCCTTGAGCCGGTCGATGGCGATCCGCTCGACCACGTCGACGTGTTCGCAGCCGCCGTAGTAGCGGCGGCCCGGGTAGCCCTCGGCGTACTTGTTGGTCAGCACCGAGCCCTGGGCCTCCATGACCGCGACGGGCGCGAAGTTCTCGGAGGCGATCATCTCGAGGGTGGACTGCTGACGGTTGAGCTCGGCGTCGACGGCGGCTGCGACAGCGGGGTCGAGCTCATGCAGGGGCGCGTTCAGAACGGTCATCTGCGTCTTCCTTCAGTTGGGGCGCAAGGCGCGGCGGAGCCGGTCGAAGAGCGTCGAGAGTACGCAGGGTTTGTTTCGTATTTCGCAACATGCTTCTTTATGTGAAACATGGTTTCCGTTCGGCTCCGGGGTTGTCAAGGGAAGTGCCACGTCGGGCCCCGACAGTCGCGGCCGAAGTCACCAGCAGGGATACGGGCCCAGTCGGCCGGGGCCGGGGAAGGGACAGGCACCGTCTTGTTCTCGGCGACAACGACATCGCCGGCCGGGCAGCATGCCGTGGAGGCACTCGCCGCCGAACCGTCGTACGACACGGTCCTGACGGCCACTGCCACGGCCTGCCCGCCGGCCCTGAGGTCCACGACGGGCGGCGCGGCTACCCGGTTGACGCCCGTGCGCTACCCCATCGGTGCGCAGGGTGCCTGAAATCCCGTACGGCGGGCTCGCGTTCCTCTGGTACGGATGGACGCCGGACTTGTCGGCAGGCTGCGCGCCGAGGGGACCGGGCCCATGCGAAGTGAACTTCACCAACCCGATCGCGCTCCAGCGTGCCGATCCGCACATCCGAGGCGAGGGCGGCTCATCGGCCGGCCGGTCTCACCTCTTCCACCCTGCCCTGGGCGTCGGCCTCCAGGACGCCGCTCTCGCTGTATTCGTTGCTGAGGTAGACCTTTATGCCGACGGGAGTGTCGAAGACGGTGTTCGGCTGCCGCATCATCACGTAGCGGCTCGTCGGCTCCTCGACCTTCAGCTCCTTGTCCGCCCGGGCGAGCAGGGCGGGCACGGCGTCCCACCGGAGGTCCTTCAGGGTCTTCGCGCTCACCGGCTCGTAGCTGCTGGTAAGGGTGCCCTTGATGATGCCCTGCTCCGCTCCGGTGCCGGGACGGTAGGTGTAGTTGACGTACCGGGTCCGGCTGCCGGGCACCATCATGGAGGCCGAGGCGTGTTCCGGGTAGACGGTGAAGTCACCGAAGCTGTCGCTTCCCGATGCCTCCTCGAATGCCTTGATCACGATCCGGATGTTCTTGGGGGTGAGCAGGTTGGTGGTCGCGGTCGCCGAGGGCGTTGCGGCCGTTCCCTTGGGGCTGGGGCTGGGGCTGGGGCTGGGAC
>NZ_VJZE01000459.1 GCF_009377205.1 Streptomyces phyllanthi | reverse complement strand
CCGGCAAGATCAACCTCGACAAGGGCCGCGTCAGCCTCCAGAAGAACCAGACGGTCTCCCTGGTCAAGGGCGGGCGCCCCCTCCTCTCCCAGGTCAAGATGGGCCTCGGCTGGGAGCCGGCGTACCGCGGCAAGGACATCGACCTGGACGCCTCGGTGATCGCGTACGGCCCGCAGCGCAACCACATCGACAGCTGCTACTTCGGCAAGCTCCAGATCGTGAACGGCGCGATCCGGCACTCCGGCGACAACCTCACGGGCGAGGGCGGAGGCGACGACGAGGTGATCACGGTCGACCTCGGCCGTCTCCCCCAGGAGGTCAGCGGACTGGTCTTCACGGTCAACTCCTTCTCCGGCCAGAAGTTCACCGAGGTCGCCAAGGCCTACTGCCGCCTGCTGGACGCCGCGACCGGCGAGGAACTGGTCCGCTTCGACCTCACCAACGCCGAGCCCCAGACCGGCGTGATGATGGCGAAGCTGATCCGCCAGTTCTCCGGCGAGTGGGAGATGACGGCGATGGGCGACTTCGTGAAGTCCCGTACGGTCCGGGGGATGGTGAAGCCCGCGGCCCAGGCGCTTTAGGGCGCTTTGGACCGGAGCGCGTCCCGTCGTGGTCCCGCCCCTGGTGAGGCCGCCCGCTCGACACGCGTGCCCCCGCAGCGGGCGGCCACCGGGCGACGACGCGGGGGCCTGTCCGGCGGATCAGGGCCGGACAGGCCGCGGCGGCGATGGGGCCGTCTCCCGCTCGCAGCCGAAGGTGGGGTGCGGTGCGTCGCAAGGCGCCGGAGCGTCCTCATCGCGGAGCTGTGCGGACGCTCCGGCAACACGGCGGTGGGCCGGTGGGCCCCTCCCGAGCGAGCGAAGCGGAGCGTGCGGAGCATGGGAGCCTCACCAGACGCCGCGGAGATCCATCAGAAGGGCCCTGGGCTAGGCCCCGCTCGGGCGACCGGTCGGCCCATGGACCGGAACGGCGAGCTCGGCGACGATCTCGTCGTCCTCGACCGCTCCCGTCGACACGAAGCCGAGCGACTCGTACAGCCGCGCGGCGGCCGTGTTGTCCGGGTGGTACGACAGCCGGATCTCCCGGCAGTCGTCACGGGCCGCGAGCCAGTCCACCAGGGTGCGGACGACCGCGCGGCCAAGCCCCCTGCCCTGCTCCGCGCCGTCGATCAGCATGCCCCCGATCCAGTACGAGCCGTCGTCGTCCCGGCCCCACATGACATGCCCGACGACATCCTCACCGGCGTGCACCGCCAGGGAGTTCCACACCCCCTCGCGCATCGACAGCAGGAGGTACCGGGCAGCGAGGGCGGGGACGAAACCGCGCTGCTCGTCGCGGGGCGCTATGTCGGCGACCGCCCGCCAGTTCCCGTCACCGATCTCCCGGAGGGTGACGCGCCGGCCGGCTCTGTCCTGTAATCCATGATCAATCACGGGAGGAACCTACTGCCCGGCCCGGCACCCGGCGAGCCGTTTTCCCGCCGGGACGGCCACCCGGAGCCGGCCGGAGCCGACTGTGAACCGACCGGAGCCGACTGTGAACCAGCCGGAGCCGACTGCGGACCGGCCGGTCAGAACAGCGCACTGTACGCGTTGAGCGCCGGCTGCCCGCCGAGGTGGGCGTACAGCACGGTGGAGTCCCGGCCGATCTCACCGCGCGCCACCAGGTCGACCATTCCGGCCATCGACTTCCCCTCGTACACGGGGTCGGTGACCATGCCCTCGGTGCGGGCCGCGAGACGCATCGCGTCGAGCGTCGCCGCGTCGGGGACTCCATAGGTGCCCGCGTGGTACCGCTCGTCCAGTTCGACGTCCGCCTCCGTCAGCTCCCCGCGCACGCCGATGAGTTGCCCCGTACGGTGGGCGATCCGGGCGATCTGCTCGCGGGTGCGGGCGGGCTCCGCGGAGGCGTCGATGCCCAGCACACGCCGGGGGCGTCCACCCGCCTCCTCCAGGGCAGCGAAGCCGGCGACCATGCCCGCCTGCGTCGAACCGGTCACGGAACACACCACGACCGTGTCGAAGAAGACGCCCAGCTCCCGTTCCTGCTCGGCGACTTCGTACGCCCATCCGGCGAAGCCGAGCCCGCCGAGGGGATGGTCGGAAGCGCCGGCCGGAATGGCGTACGGCTTGCCGCCCGCCTCCTCGACCTCCCTGAGCGCCTGCTCCCAGCTCTCCTTGAAGCCGATCCCGAAACCGGCCCGTACGAGCCGTACGTCGGCACCCGCAAGCCGGCTGATCAGGATGTTGCCCACCTTGTCGTACACGGCGTCCGGCCACTCCACCCAGCTCTCCTGCACCAGCACGCACCTGAGCCCGGCCCGGGCGGCGACCGAGGCCACCTGGCGCGTGTGGTTGGACTGCACACCGCCGATGGAGACCAGCGTGTCGCAGCCCTGCGCGAGGGCGTCGGCGACGAGGTACTCGAGTTTGCGGGTCTTGTTGCCGCCATACGCGATACCGGAGTTGCAGTCCTCCCGCTTGGCCCAGAGCGCCGCACCGCCGAGGTGCTCGGTGAGCCGCTCCAGCCGATGCACCGGTGAGGGCCCGAAGAGCAGCGGGTAGCGCTCGTACGAGGAGAGCGTCGGGGAAGCGGACTCGGACGGGAGGAACGCAGACGGGAGGGACGGGGACGGGGAAGCAGCGGACATGGGGGCTCCTCCTGGTTCAGTGGGCCTCTGGTTCGTCGTCGGCGAGCTCCTCCAGGCCCCGCCAGATCTCCGCGGTGACCCGGACCGCCGTGTCCACGTCACCGGCCGCGCAGGCCTCGATGAGCTGATCGTGCAGCCCGGCCGAACGGCAGTTGCCGCCCTCCCCGAACCTCCGCCGCTCCAGACGGCGGATCAGCGGGGTGTAGCGGGCGATGGTGGCGGCGGCCGCGTGGTTGCCGCTGACGCGTACGAGCACGTCGTGCAGGTCGTCGTCGGCACGCAGCGCGTTGTCCACGTAGCCCGCCTCGACGGCCGCCGCGAACCGTTCGTTGGACCGGCGCATCGTCTCGACGTCCGCGGCGGACAGCCGGGGTACGGCGACACGGGTGACCAGCTCGTGCATGGCCCCGACCACGGCCGCCGCGTCCCGTACTTCGGCGGCCACCACGGGGGTGACCCGGGTGTAGCTCTGCGGCTTGCTCTCCAGCAGCCCCTCGTCCACCAGCCGGGTGAAGGCCTCGCGCACCGGCGCCCTGGAGAGCCCGAGCCGGTCCGCGAGCTCGGCGTCGCGCACGACCGCGCCGGGTTCGATCTCCCCGGCGACGATGGCGTCCCGGATCGCTTCGTAGGCGCGGTCCCTGAGGAGGGTGCGGCGCACGGGTTGAATGGCGTCCACGAACTGAAATGTTAGATACCAGGTCACTGGCGCACAAGAGTGGGGCCCGCACCGAAGTACGGGCCCCAGCCCTTCCCCGCTCGGTCCGCCGGTCGATCCGTCCCCCGGGCCCCCCGGACCGCCGGATCGTCGGACCGCCGGACCGCCGGACCGTTGGATCGTCGTTCAACCGCTCAGGCGGCCCACGGCCAGTCGGCGTCCCGTGCCCCCTCCAGCAGCGGGACCATCCGGAAGGCCGCGTCCGAGAGGCCGCCGAAGGTGTGCCGGTTCGCCTTGCCGGACGGACCGTGGCCCGCCCGGTACCCGGCGAGATTCCAGGTGTAGACCGGCACGTGCGCCGGGACCTGCTCGGTCGGGTCGCCGTAGTGGCTGTACGTGCACTGCTCGTCGGTGACGATCAGCACCCGGTCGTGCTTCCTGTAGTGCCTCCGCACCGCCTCGGTGGTGTCGGTGCCGCCCAGGTCGCCGAAGCGGCCGAGGATCTTCAGCACCGACTCCCCCTTGCGGAACCGCACCCGGGCGCTGGTCGTGCCGAACTCGACGAGATCCGCGTCGGCCGCCCGCAGCGCGAGCGCCGTACCGAAGATCGCCGCCGCGTCGGCCCGGCTGAGCTCGGACCGGTCGGACATCCGCGAGTAGAACATCGAGCCCGAGCGGTCCACGAGCACGAGCGTCCGGCCGGGCAGCGCGGGCACGTTGGCCAGCGAGTGGCCGAGTGCCTGCTCCAGCGGGTACGACCAGCGCAGCGAGGGCGCGTGCTGGTACGCGGCGAGGTAGCGGAACGGGAACTGCCGCGAACGCGCGACCTCCGCCGGGTCGCTGATACGGGCGGCGACCTGGGCCGCCACCTCGTCGGAGACACCGGCCTCGTCGAAGTTGCGCAGATTCCGCACCAACGCCATCGCACCCATGGACGGGATCACGGCCTCCCAGGCCGCCTTGTCCATCGGGCCCTGGAGCCAGCCGGCCAGCGCCTCCCACGTGATGCCGGCCGCGGCGAGCCGCTCGGCACCGTCCGGGGCCGTGACGACCGCCCGCCGCCGCTCCACCGGCAGCGCCATCAGCTCGCGGTGCGCGGTGAGCACACGGTTCGAGGCGGGCGGCACGGCCGTGTCCGGGTTGTGCCGGCGGTCCAGCGCGTACCGGAACAGCTCGCCCTGCCACGGCTTGTCGGGGTCCGGGGCCGCGTGCACCAGGTTGAGGATGTCGCCGAAGCGGTAACCCCTGGACGCCGTGTCGTACTTCAGCAGCGCCTTGCCGCTGTACAGCCGTCGTACGGCGTCGGCGATACCGCGCTTGACCGGCTTGGGTACGGCGCGACCGTACTGGGCGGTCCAGTACGCGAGCAGCTCGCCGGGCTCGTCGGGCCGCCGGAGCACGGAGGCCACGACCTGACGGTTCGACGGACCGTCCGAGGCGCCCGCGTCGAGGCGCGCCTTCACATACTCGGCGGCGCCCACGATCGAGGCCGTCCGCAGGTTGCCCTCACCGCGCAGCCAGCCGAGCAGGGCGGCCGTCCACGCCGAGTCGGACACGGCGAGCTCGCGCACGAGCCGCGCGAACCGGTCGTCGCGGTCGGCGCCGGTCTCGTAGAAGGTCTGCTGCGAGACGAAGTTGGAGACCGCGAGCAGGAAGAGCTCCGAGCGGGCGTCGCGCTCACGGCCGCGTCCGCCCTCATATGTACGGAGCACACGGCCCGTGGACGTCACGCGCGAGGTCGGCTGTGCCTTGGCCGCTCTGGTGTTGAATCGCGCCATGGTGAATTCCCCCGAATTCTTCGTGTTCGGAGGGAGGCGCGACAAATGGAGGGTGCCCGAGGTCGGGAATCGGCGACGGTATTTCCAGATGCTCTACCGATTGAGCTACGGCGACGCGAAGCCGCCGACGGGACTCGAACCCGCAACCGTCCGATCAAAGAAGTAACCGCTGCCTGCGCACCGGGCACCCACCATCTGTCGCGCCTCCCGAGATCAATACGGCGGCGGCGTGGATTCGATGACAACGAAGTAGCCGCAGCCTGCGCACCGGGAGGTGCATGTGAAGTTGTGGTGTCCAGAGTTCAAGGCCGGCGGAACCGACATAGGCGCTCTGGCCGCTGAGCTACACCGGCTTGTGCACCGGCGGCGGGATTCGAACCCGCGGCCTCCCCATTAAGAGTGGAAGTAGGTCCTGCCTTCGCACCTGGACGTGCATCACTTTAGGAGGACGGCCGCGGGACGGGCGAACGAATTAACCACCCTCGTACGGCGGCGGGTTCAGCAGCCCTTCTGCCGCTTCCACGGCCCGGTGACGGCGAGCAGGATGCCGGGCGACTGGATGTTGGCGAACAGGGTCTTCCCGTCGGGGGAGAAGGTGACGCCGGCGAACTCGCTGTACTCGGGCTCCTCCTCGGTGCCGATGTTCAGGTCGTTGCGGGCGATCGGGTACGTACGGCCGCTGTCGGTGGCGCCGAACAGGTGGGAGACGCCCTCACCGTCCTCGGCGAGGACGAGGCCGCCGAACGGGGAGACGGTGATGTTGTCGGGCCCGTCGAAGGCACCGTCCACGGACGGGTCGGGATTGACGCCGAGAAGAACCTTGAGCGTCAGGGTGCGGCGCTTGGGGTCGTAGAACCAGACCTGGCCGTCGTGCGCGGCACCGGGGCTCTCCTCACGGGCGTACGAGGAGACGATGTACGCGCCTGAGTCGCCCCACCACATGCCCTCCAGCTTGCGGGCGCGGGTGACCTCGTCGGCACCGAACTGCTTGCGCACGGCGACGGTCCGCGCGTCGCGGTCGGGGACGTCGACCCAGTCGACGCCGTACACCGTGCCGACCTTGGTGGCGCGGGAGAGGTCGTCGACGTAACGGCCGCCGGAGTCGAAGCACCTGGGCGCCTGGAGGACACCGGCGTCGTCGGCGAGCGCGCGGAACCGGCCGGGGCCGTACTCGAAGCCCTTCGGCGGGGTCCAGCGGAAGAAGAGGCCGTTGGGGCCGGCGGCGTCCTCGGTGAGGTAGGCGTGGCCGCGCTTCGGGTCGATGACGACGGCCTCGTGGTCGTAGCGGCCGAAGAACTTCAGGGGCTTGGGGTCGCGGTTGGCGCGCCGGTCGGCCGGGTCGACCTCGAAGACGTAGCCGTGGTCCTTGGTCATCCCGTTGACGCCGGCCTTGTCGGAGTTCTCCTCGCAGGTGAGCCAGGTGCCCCACGGGGTGCTGCCGCCCGCGCAGTTGGTGGAGGTGCCGGCGATGCCGACCCACTCGGCGACGCGGCCGTCGGGGCGGACCTCGACGACGGTGCAGCCGCCGGACGCGGCGGGGTCGTAGACGAGCCCCTCGGTGAGCGGCACGGGGTACTTCCAGTTGGCGCGGGGGCCCTTGAGCTCGTGGTTGTTGACGAGGAGGGTGGTGCCGCGAGGGCCGCGGAAGGTGGCGGTGCCGTCGTGGTTGGAGGGGGTGAACTCGCCGGACTCCAGTTTGGTCCTCCCGCTGTACGTGATGACGCGGTAGGTGAATCCTTCGGGCAGGGCGAGGATGCCGTCCGGGTCGGGGATCAGCGGCCCGTAACCGATCGCCGTCTCCGTGGCCTCGGTGTCGGTGGCCGCGAGAGCGTTCGGGGCGGTGGCGAGGGCGCCTACGCTGCCGGACAGCGCGACGCCGGCCCCGGTGATCGCGGTGCGTCTGGCGAAGTCCCTGCGGGTGAGCGGCATGGTGTCTCCTGTGACGGTGGAGGAGTGACCGTGGGTGACCGTGTGGGGCGGCTCCGGTTTTCGGCGACACGGTCCCGCTCGCGCCTGAACGGGGGTTGAACGCGGGACGAAGCGCGGGTCCTTCGTTCCGTGAACCCACGGCCGGGGTGGCAGGGCCGGGGCTTTGCCCCACCCCCGCCGCCCCTGCCGGTCGTGAGTCGTCTGCGGGTGAGTGGGGGCTGGTCGCACAGTTCCCCGCGCCCCTTGAAAGC
>NZ_VJZE01000458.1 GCF_009377205.1 Streptomyces phyllanthi | reverse complement strand
CCCCCGCTTCACCTGACGGCCGCCCCGGTTTTGTCCGGAAGACGATAGTGCGAGGCGGGTTGCCTTCACCCCCGCAGGAGCGGCACGTACCACGGCGGATCCACGGACGGGCCCCCGGACGGGCTCTACGGACGGACCCCCCGGACGGGGCCCCCGGACGGCCCCCTGACGGGCCCCACGGACGCCCCCGGACGGGCCCAAGGACCGACCCCCGGACGGGTCCACGGTTCCCGCCAGGCCACCCCCCGATCGGCTGAATCCGGGGCGACAAGCGACCAGGGCCGGGACTAGGATCGACCGGCAGACTCGTTAGCGTCTCTAACTAGATATCCGAAAGGCATGGTGCATGAGCAGCAGCGACTCGCGGCTCTGGAACGACGTCGACGCCTACCTCGCCGACCTCCTCTCACCGGAGGACGACGCACTGACCGCCGCGCTGCGCGACAGCGACGCGGCCGGCCTCCCGCACATCAACGTCGCCACCACCCAGGGCAAGCTGCTGCAGTTGCTGGTCCAGATCCAGGGCGGGCGCCGCATCCTCGAGTTCGGCACCCTCGGCGGCTACAGCACGATCTGGCTGGCCCGCGCGCTCCCCGAGGACGGCCGGCTGATCAGCTTCGAGTACGACGCCCGGCACGCCGAGGTGGCCCGCCGCAACCTCGACCGCGCGGGCGTCGGCCGACTCGTCGACGTACGCGTGGGCCCGGCCCTGGAGTCGCTGCCGAAGCTGGCCGACGAGAACCCGGAGCCGTTCGACTTCGTCTTCATCGACGCCGACAAGGCCAACAACCGGAACTACCTGGAGTGGGCCCTCAAGCTCACCCGCCCGGGCGCGCTGATCGTCATCGACAACGTGATCCGGGGCGGCGCGGTCGCCGACGCCGGCACCGAGGACCCGGCCGTCCGGGGCACCCGCGCCGCCTTGGAGCTGATCGCCTCCCACCCGAAGCTGAGCGGCACGGCGGTGCAGACGGTGGGCAGCAAGGGGTGGGACGGGTTCGCGCTGGCGCGGGTGCTGGAGCCGGAAGGCTGAGGCCTGAGGCTTGAGGCCTGGGGCCTGGGGCCTAAAAGCCAAGGCCTGAGGCCTCGGGTCTGAGACCTCAGGCCTGAGGCCGACGCCTGGCCCGTGGATGTGGGCTCCTGGCGTCTGCCTTACGTCTGCCTTCCGGCGCTTGTCAGGCCTCGTGGTAGTAGCCGACGTTCACGCTGCGCGGAGCGGTCCGGTCGTGTATGACGAGTTCGCCCGAGCTGCCGTGCGGGAGCCTGACGGTGCCGCCGTACGGCAGACCCTGGGCCTGCTGACCGGCCAGGGCCAGGCTCACCTCGGACGACGGATCGGCGTGCGTACCGCGCAACCACGTCACCTGCCAGCTGCCGTCGGGCCCGCACAGGAACTCGAGGTGGACCCGGGAGACGAACAGCCAGTCGTCGGGCGTCGCGAGCCGGCACACGGACTTGTCCCGGCCCACCCGGAGCACCGTGCCCGGGTCGCTGGGCGCGTCGGCCATCAGCATCCCGGCCGTCGCCCCGACGTCCTCCGCGGATACCGAGGCCATGGTGAGTTCGAGCACGTGCGCTCCTTCTTGGTCACAGGTTCCTGCCTGCGCGGTGCGCGCGACGCGCACCGCCGCCGCATGATAAATCGCCAGCTGGGCCGCTCGGGCGGCCTCCGGCACAATGGACTCATGACCGAGCGAAAGCCACCAGGCGTCAGCTTCGAGTCCTTTGTAGACAAACAGATCCGGGACGCGCAGGCGCGCGGCGAGTTCTCGACGCTGCCGGGCGCCGGAAAGCCACTGAGCGGCGACGACACGTCGTACGACGAACTGTGGTGGATCAAACAGAAGATGGTCCGCGAGGGCATGTCGGTCCTGCCCCCGACGCTCGCCCTGCGCAAGGAGGCGGAGGACGCGCTGGCGGCCGCCGCGTCGGCTCCCTCCGAGCGGCTCGTGCGCAAGATCATCACAGAGATCAACACGAAAATCCGCGACATGATGTTCAAGCCGCCGCCGGGCCCGCCACTGGGGCTGAAGCCGTACGACGTGGAGGCGGTCGTACGGGAGTGGCGCGAGCGCCGGGAGAGGGCGTCCTCCTGAGGGCGCCCGGCACATGACGGCGAGGCCACGTCCCGGGAACGGATCCGGGACGCGGCCTCGCCGTGCTTCTGCGGCCGTGGTGCTGCGAGTGGCTAGGTCTTGAGCAGCCGCTCGGTCAGTTCGCGGTAGTCGCGCAGGGCCAGGCGGAGCTGTTCGGTGTCCGTCTCGGCGGGTGCGCCGTCACCGGTGGACTGCCAGGCCCGGCGGAGGGTGCGGCGCCGCTGGGTCACCGCTTCGGTGAACCTGGACGCGGCCTCCTCCAGTACGTGGTCGGCCTCCTCCACGGCGTGCCGGGGTTCGTCGACGAACTCGCCGACCGCGTGGTGCATCTGGTGCGCCAGCTTGTCGCACTCCTCGTGGGGCAGCAGCGGGGTCTCGTGCGCGGAGGCGCCGTCGCGAGCGGCGTGCTTGGCCCCGCCGGGCATGGCTCCGGCCGCCGCTCCGCCTGTCAGCCCGCCTTCGCGGCTCGGGACCGGCCGACCGGTCCCTTGCGTACCGGTCCCGTGCGTACCGGTCCCGGGTGTACCGGTCCCGTGCGTACCCGCACCGGCCGCAGGCGTGCCGGCCGGCTCCGCCAGGCCGATCGGGCCGGTGGCGTCGGGCCCCGTCGCCGCCGACTGCTCACGGCGGTGCGAGCCCTCGATGCCTTCCACTCCCGCGCCCTCGGTGCGCTTGGCGCGCTCCACGCGTTCGGTGCCCTCGCCGGGCCTCATGTCGTTCGTCATCCCCCTCAACTCCCCTTCGCGTGGCGCCGGGTGAAGCCCCAGGGCAGGTGGTGCCGACCGCCGGTGCGGGCGTGCGCCGACCTGTCCCTGGTCCTCTCGGTGCCGTGGTCCGCCTTCGTCCCGTGGCCGTGGCGGCCGGTGTCCCGGCGGCTCGGGGCCACGAGTTCCTCGAACAGGGCGCGTGCCTCGACCATGGCCTCGCGCATCTCCTCGGTACCCGCGGGGCTCCCCGCACCGTCGGCGGCCGGGTCGTGGGCCGCGCGGTGCACCCGCCGATAGCCGTGGACGTGGTGCGCGTGGTGCACGGACAGCGCGTCGACCTGCTCGTCGTACCGCCCGCCGTCCGGGAACCCGCGCGCTCCCGCCAGCTCGCCCAGCAGCCGGTCCGCCTCGGCGAGCGCCTCGCGCGGCGAGTCGACGAAGCGTTCCTGGGCCGCCGTCCAGCGGGTCTCGTACCGCTCGCGCTCCACGGGGTCCAGCGGCCGGATCTCAAGGGAGCCGTGCCGCTTCACCCGCTCCGCGAGCTCGTGCTCGGCGGCCTTGGCGTCGCCGTCGTGCCGGGCGAGGGTCCGCTCGTACTCGGGCCCGAAGCGCCGTCGCAGCCCGGGGCCGCCGTGGGCCGTTCGGTTGCGCTGGATCAGGGCGGCCGCCACGACGGCCACGACCGCCACGATCACGATCAGAGCGATGATCATGCCTGTGGACATGGATGCCTTCCGGAGTTCTCGGCCCGATGGCGGGCCGGTGTCCGGGTCCGGGTTGCCCGGAGGGCCCTTCTCAAACGGTGTGCGAACGGTGACGCCCCGCAAATCGCTTGCGGGCACCGGGTGTCGCGTACCGACAATGACCGCCATGTCGCCTCACGTGTCCCCTCCGGCCTCCTCTCCCGCGACGACCGCCTGGTCCATCGCCCCCGAACCCTTCGACTCGCCCGTGGCCGCCGCGCTCTGGCGGGCGTACTACACGGAGGTCAGCGACCGCTGGTACCTGCTGTACGAGGGACGCCGGACGGACCCGGACGAGCTGGAGCGCGAGGTCGCCGCGGACAGCGGCGACTATCTGGCCCCGCCCGACGGGCTGCTGCTGGTGGCGCGGTACGAGGGCGAGCCCGTGGGCACGGCGGGCGTACGGATGCCGGCGCCCGGCACGGCGGAACTGAAACGGGTCTTCCTGCGCGAGGAGTTACGCGGGAGGGGCGGAGCCGCGCTGCTGGTACGGGCCGCCGAGGACGCGGCCCGCGCGCTGGGCGCCGAACGGATCGTGCTGGACACGCGCAACGACCTCGTGGAGGCCCGCGCCCTGTACGCCCGGCTCGGCTACGAGGAGAGCGAACCCCACAACCAGCAGCTCTACGCCGAGCGCTGGTTCAGGAAGGACCTCACCGGGCCGGACACCGGCACCAGCACCAGCACCGGCACCGGCACCGGCACCGGCACCAGCAGCCGTTAGACCGTTCAGGCCGCTCAGGCCGCCCTGCCGTACGGCCGGTTCCGGTTCCCTCCGCCGTCGTGGGGGCGTTCCGCGTCGGAGCCGCACATCTCGGCGTTCAGTTCGGTCACCAGCTGGACCAGGTCCGTGGGACGGTCCGGGCCCCACCAGTCGCCGAGAAGTTCGGCGAGGGAGTCCTCGCGGGCCCGGGCCAGCCGGTCAGCGGCCTGGAAACCGTCGTCGGTGAGCACGAGTTCGAGTCCCTCGCGCCGGGCGAGGCGGCGCACCTCGACCTGGCGGGCCGCCTCCAGGATGACGCTCAGCGGCACCGGGCTGCGCTGGGCGAGCGCCGCGGGCTCGACCCGGCCGTGCCGCCTGATCCGCAGCAGCAGCCAACTCGCCCCCGGCAGCAGGTCGTAGCCGGCCCGCTCGGTGATCTTCTCGTAGATCTCACGCCGTCCCTCCCGGGTGCCGAGCAGCGACAGCGCCCGGCACACCTCGTCGTACGACGACCGTTCGACGGGGTTGCTCGCCAGCGTCTCCGAGAGGTCCGGTGCCGTCACCGACGCCCGCAGCCGGTCCTCGCGCAGGAACCAGGCCAGCGCGAAGCCCAGAAGGGCGACCGGCGCCGCGTACAGGAAGACGTCCGTGATCGCGGAGGCGTACGCGTGCAGGGCGGAGGGCCGCAACTCGGTCGGGAGTTGGGAGATTCCGCGCGGGTCCGCGCTCAGGGTGTCCGGGGTGACGCCCGGCGGGAGCGGGTCACCGCCGAGTTCCGCCGTCAACCGGTCGGCCAGACGGCCGGCGAAGACCGATCCGAAGACGGCCACACCGAAGGAGGCGCCGATCGCGCGGAAGAAGGTCGCGCCGGACGTGGCGACGCCCAGGTCCTCGTACGGCACCGCGTTCTGCACAATCAGGACCAGCACCTGCATGACGAGGCCGAGTCCCAGACCGAAGACGAAGAAGTACGCGCTCATCTCGCCGTCGGGGCTGTTCTCGTCGAGCTGGTGGAGCAGCAGCAGTCCGAGGGTCGTCACGGCCGTGCCCGCGACGGGGAACACCTTCCAGCGCCCGGTGCGGCTCACGATCTGCCCCGAGACGGTGGAGGCCAGCAGCATCCCCACCACCATCGGCAGCATGTGGAGGCCCGACAGGGTGGGCGAGACGCCCTTGACGACCTGGAGGAACGTCGGCAGGTACGTCATCGCGCCGAACATGGCGAAGCCGACGACGAGGCTGATGACGGCGGAGAGCGTGAAGGTGCGGATCCGGAAGAGCTTCGGCGGCAGGACGGGCTCGGCGGCCCGCCGCTCCACCGCGACGAAGCACACCGCCAGCACCACCGAGAGGACGGCGAGCCCGATGATCTGCGGTGAGCCCCAGTCCCAGGTCGTGCCGCCGAGCGAGGCGACCAGGACCAGACAGGTGGCGACGGAGGCGATGAGGAACGTACCGAGGTAGTCGATGACGTGCCGGGTGGTACGGACGGGGATGCGCAGCGCGACGGCGATCACGGCGAGCGCGACGGCACCCACCGGCAGATTGATGTAGAAGACCCAACGCCAGCTCAGTTGCTCGGTGAACAGCCCGCCGAGCAGCGGCCCGAGCACGCTGGTCGCCCCGAAGACGGCCCCGAACAGCCCCTGGTACCGGCCTCGTTCGCGCGGCGGGACGAGGTCGCCGACGATCGCCATGGACAGCACCATGAGCCCGCCGCCGCCGAGCCCCTGGATCGCGCGGAAGGCGATCAACTCGGCCATGTTCTGCGCCATTCCGCA
Source organism: Streptomyces phyllanthi (assembly GCF_009377205.1). GTDB lineage: Bacteria > Actinomycetota > Actinomycetes > Streptomycetales > Streptomycetaceae > Streptomyces > Streptomyces phyllanthi. The sequence continues at coordinate 1,286 of NZ_VJZE01000458.1, read as the reverse complement.
CAGCGCGGAGCCGATGAGGAAGATGACGATGGCCGTCTGGAAGAACTTCTTGCGGCCGTACTGGTCACCGAGCTTCCCCCACAGCGGGGTGGCGGCGGTCGACGCGAGCAGATACGCGGTGACCACCCAGGACAGATGCTCCATACCGCCCAGTTCACTGACGATGGTGGGCAGCGCGGTCGACACGATCGTCTGGTCCAGCGCGGCGAGCAGCATGCCGAGCAGCAGGGCGCCGATGGGCACGAGCACAACCCGGTTCGGGCGATCCGGGGCGGCGCCCCCGCCCGGAACTGCCGTATCCGCGGTGTGCGACGCGCCCGACCCACCCGACCTGTCCGACCTCTCCGACCTCTCCGACCTCTCCGACCTCTCCGACGTCATGAATCCCTCCCGAAGGCCCGAGGGTCCCTTACGGCGTTGTCTCCGGCTTTCACTCCCATCCTGGTCGGTGTGACCAGTTATGGCCTGTTGAGTCCTGGCGGAAGCCGTGATTCCCGGGGCGCCTGGGAGATTGTGTGCTCGATTTCTGCATAATCTCTGGAGTTCGTACGGGGAGGGACGACACGTGAGTGAAGTGAACGGCAACGGCGGCGACCCGAGCGCCCATGTCTGCCCGGAGTGCGCGGCACCGCGCGCCACGGACGGCAGTCCGTCCTGCCCGTGCGGCCCCCGCGCCGCCGAGGCCCTCCGTGACGCCCGTACGGCGGAGGCGGCGGCAGCCGAGGACTTCGACCCGCTCCGCATACGGCCATACGTGGAACTGGGCGACGCCCCGGCACCTCCACCACCCCCGCCGTCGCAGGAGCCCGGCGACACCCCCACCCTGGCCATCCCGGTCACGGCGCCGACGCCCCGCCCGAACGCGGCGGACGTACACCTCTTCGAGGGCGAGAACCCCGAGACACCGGCCGCGGCGACGAACACGCCGGAGTCCGTGGAGGCCATGGGGTCGGCGGGAGTGACGGGGTCGACGGGAGTGACAGGGGCTACGGGAGTGGCGGGACCGGTGCTCGCGTCCGACGACACCAGGCGCTCACCGCGCCGCCGTCACCGCACCACGGTCGCCGTGGCCGGAGCCGTGGCCACCGTCCTGGCCGCCGCGGGATTCGCCACCGGCCTCTTCTCGTACGACACGCCCACGCGCGACCGGGCCCTGCCGGACGACCTGCGCGCGAGCGCGCCGGACACGTCACCGAACGAAGAGACGGAGGAGACGGCCACCTCCGGGACCTCGCAGTCGACGGCCCCCTCGGCCAACACCTCGGCCGGCTCCCCCGGGGAGAGCC
>NZ_VJZE01000457.1 GCF_009377205.1 Streptomyces phyllanthi | reverse complement strand
GGGTGCGGGCGGTACCGAGGACAGCCTCCTCGGAGAGATCGAACCGCAGGGGGTCCTCGGCCGCCGCGGCGATCGCCACGACCCTCAGCCGGTCGACCGGGGCGCTGTGCTCCGGTAGAGCGGCGATGGCCCGGCGGGCCGCGGCGACCGACGTCTTCGGGGCGGTGAAGGTGACCCCGGGGCGCAACTCCCCGGTCCACAGCCACTCGGCGACCTCTTCGTAGGAGTGGTGGACGGCGAGCTCGGTCGCGTCGACGCCGCGGAAGTAGTAGCGGTCCTTGTCGATGAGGGTGAGGCGGGTGGGGACGGACAGATCCCCGGAGCCGCCGGGGCCGGTACCCCTGTCGGACTCCCGCCTGTTGCGCCGGGCGAGCGCCGTCACCTCCTCGGCGTCGAAGGTGCTTCCCCGCCCGCCGGATGCGCGGCGGCTGGTGAGCTGGCCCCGGCTCACGTACGCGTACACGGTCTCCGGCTTCACGCCGAGGAGCTCAGCGGTCTCCCTGGTACTGAGGCGCTGTCCTTCACGGGTCGGGCCCGTCGGGTCTGCCGCTTCTTGATCCCTCATGGAGTCACCGTATCCGTGGAGGTGAACATTGATTCAATCAATATTGACAGAGATCTCGTCAAGCATGGACAGTCTAATCAACACAAGGAGGAAAGTATGCCGATCAACAGGGCCGCATCCGCCTCCGTCGACGTACCGCGGGGACTCGCGGGCGTCGTCGTCACCGACACCGCATTGGGTGACGTCAGGGGGTCGGAGGGCTTTTACCACTACCGCCAGTACTCGGCGGTCGAACTCGCGCAGACCCGCGGCTTCGAAGACGTCTGGCACCTGATGGTCCAGGGGGAACTGCCGGACGCCGCTCGGTCTGCCGCGTTCGCCGCTCAGGTCGGACCCCTGCGCCGGCTGCCCGGCGACGTGCGCGCCGCGCTGCCCGCGATCGCACAGGCGGGCGCCCGCTCGGGGCCCCTGTCCGGCATGCGGACGGCGTTGTCGTTGCTCGGCGCGTCCAAAGGCTTCAAGCCGGTGTACGACATCGACGCGGACCGGCGTCGCGCGGACACGCTGGCAGCCTCGGCGGCCGTGCCGACCCTGATCACGGCGCTGTACAGGCTCGGGCGCGGGCTCGAACCGGTGGAGCCGCGCGAGGACCTGCCGTATGCCGCGAACTACCTCTACATGCTGACCGGTTCGGAGCCGGACCGGGCCCGGGCGAGGGCGATCGAGCAGTATCTGATCTCAACCATTGACCATGGATTCAATGCATCAACCTTCACCGCACGGGTGATCGCATCGACAGGTGCGGACGTGGCGGCGTGCCTGGCTGGAGGGATCGGGGCTCTCTCGGGGCCACTCCACGGTGGTGCGCCGAGTCGTGCGCTGGACACGCTCGACGCGATCGGCACTCCTGACCGCATCGGCCCCTGGATCCGCGAACGTGTCCTGTCCGGAGACCGGATCATGGGCTTCGGCCACCCCGTGTACCGCACCGAGGACCCCCGCTCGCGCATGCTCCGTGGCATTGCCCAGGGGTTCGGGGGCCCGCGGGTCGACTTCGCGGTCGAGGTCGAGCGTCAGGTGGAGGCGATCCTCGCCGAGCTGAAGCCCGGGCGCGAGCTCCACACCAACGTCGAGTTCTACGCCGGAGTGGTCATGGAACTGTGCGGCCTGCCCCGCGAGATGTTCACCCCCACCTTCGCGGCGGCACGCGTGGTCGGCTGGTGTGCCAACATCCTCGAACAGTCGGAGGACACAAAGATCATCCGCCCCGCGGCCCGGTATGTGGGGCCGGTGCCGCCCGTGGCGGTGCCCGCTGCGAACTGAGGGGACCGCATGGTCAAGGGGGGACGGCAAAAGTCACTCCATTTGTCTGCCGTTACTTGCGCACCCCGCGTTGCCGAGCGCGTTACCCTAGCCTGACTCTCTCCGGCCCATCCGAAGACAACATCCCAGCGCTCGGAGAGCACCGTCCGGGCGCGCACCCAAGCTCGGACGGAACGCTCCGATGCCCACCTCTGCTCGGAGAATAACCGCATTTTTCCGAGTAAATAAGGTTGGTACCACTCCGTGAAGATCGTGCGACGTCTGGGGGCCACGCCTCGCGAGCGCGGCAGCGCGACTGGCCAGTCGTGCCCCGATATCTTCGAGCTCAGCGACGGTGACTTCGCCGTCATCGGGCGCGAGGCCACTGCGGAACTCGACACCGAACTCCCGCCCGACGCCGCACGAGCCGACTATGAGCGGATCGTGGTCATCACCCGCGAGACGTTGCTGCGTGCCAAGCGGGACATTCCCGACGTCTGATGCCATCGCAGGGGACGAGTGGGCCGACATCGTTCGCGCCGACGTGTCCCCGTAACCCGCTTGGCTCTCCGTGCGGTTGAGACCTCGGGCCCGGCACCGGAGCAGGTGCCGGGCCCGAGGTGTGTCCGGGGAGGGCATGGTGTGACCGGGCAGCGGCACGCGGGTTCGGAGGCGGGGAGGCGGGCAGCGGGCGGCATGGAGTACGGGCCGTCAGGGTGCCTCATCCGGCGGCTCACCCACGACCCACCACTCGTCCGTGTCGGCCTCGGCCAGATCCTGGATCAGGGCATCCATCATCCGGCCGAGTTCGGCCTCCTCCGACGCGTCCGGCAGGCTCTTCCGGTGGTGACGAGTGGCTTCCCAGTACTCGCGGAAGACCCGGTTCCGGCACATGATCCGCAGATGCCCGTACAGCTCCGCCTGGGTCATCGCTCCGATCCGGTGGAAGTACAGCGCGTTGACGTACAGCGCGTTGGCGAAGAGGAACTGACGCTGCTTCTCGGAGGGGACGTCGGTCTCGTAGGTGTCGAGAACCGCTGCCAGGGCCGGGTCCGCCATGGCTTTGCACAGCAGGTCGAAATGGAGTCGGTGCTGTTCGGCGAGGGCGGCGCGCCTACGCTGGCGCGAGCGTCGTGCGGCTATGGCGTGTGCGGCCGATACGAGTTTTGCCCTGACAGCGGAGCCGAGCCGCCGCATCCCCATGTTCTGTGTGGCCATGTCAACCCCCGGATCGGGCGACCGTCCGCCGGTCGTCGGGTGTGCGTCGACGGACACGGGGACCGGCGAGCGGTGGGCGGTGCGCTGCCTCCTCCCAGTGTTGCCGAGCGGCTCTGATCGGCTGGGAGGCGGAGAGGAGGCGCACGGAGGGAAGTGCGGGTCGCGCACACCGGCGCCATGCCCAACGTGTGCCCCGCGAGCGCCGCTAACAATCGTTCACTCCATGGTGTTTCGACCCACTCGTATCCTGGGGCGACATTCCATTCGTCGTACGAGAGCCGAGCGGGGCGGACAAGCGCCGGGGCGTGAGCCCGTTCCGGGACACAGCCCGGTCGTGAGCCGGTGTGGGTATCGGTGGGAGAGGGCGCGCGTTGAGCCAGTCGGGCCATGCCAACCAGTCGAGCACGTCTGCGAGTTCGGGTCCATCGCGGACGCCGGATCCGGGTCGTCGACAGACCCTCGATCCAGGCCGGCTGCAGATCCCAGATCCAGGCCGGCTGCAGATCCCGGATCCCGGTCGGCGGCAGATCCCGGTCGTCGTCCTCGCCGGGTTCCTGGGCTCGGGCAAGACCACGCTGCTCAACCATCTGCTCCACCGGAGCGGAGGCAGCCGTATCGGAGCCGTCGTCAATGACTTCGGCGCCATCGAGATCGACGCGATGGCCGTGGCGGGAGCGCTCGGCGACTCCACGGTCTCCCTCGGCAACGGATGCCTGTGCTGTGCCGTCGACGTCAGTGAGCTCGATCTGTATCTCGAGCGGCTAGCCCGTCCCTCCGCCCGGATCGACGTCATCGTGATCGAGGCCAGCGGGCTCGCAGAGCCGCAGGAACTCGTGCGGATGGTGCTCGCCAGTGCGAACCCCCGGGTCGTGTACGGCGGGCTCGTCGAGGTCGTCGACGCCGCCGAGTTCGACGCCACCCGCGAGAAGCACCCCGAGATCGACCGGCATCTCTCGCTCGCCGACCTCGTCGTCGTCAACAAGCTCGACCGGGCCGCGGACGGGGACCGCGAGCGGGTTCTGCGGACCGTTCACTCACTCAGCGCTGGTGCTGCCGTGGTGCCCGCCACGTACGGCCGTATCGATCCGGAGTTCCTCTTCGACTGCCGGCCCAGCCGGGAGCGCGTCGGGCAGCTGTCCTTCGATGACCTCTACCGACAGGAGGAGGGTCAGGGAGACGATGAGGGCCAAACGCACGGCGACCACGAGCACGACGGTCATCACGGTCACCTGCACACCGTCTACGAATCCCTCTCCTTCACCTCCGAAGTGCCCCTCGGCCCGCGCCCGTTGATGGACTTCCTCGACAGCCGGCCCGAGGGTCTCTACCGGATCAAGGGGTACGTCGACTTCGGGCCCCACGACCGCGGCAACCGCTATGCCGTGCACGCCGTGGGGAGGTTCCTGCGGTTCTACCCCGAGCCCTGGACACCGGGCGAGCCCCACCTCACCCAGCTGGTCCTCATCGGTTCCGGCATCGACACCGCGGCCCTCGGCAAGGGGCTGGAGGCCTGCAAGGACGACGCCCCTCACGCCGACGAGCACAGCATGTGGGGCGTCCTCCGCTACGTACAGGATCCCGACCAGGCGCAGGACTCCCAGGACGTATCGGGCCCTGACGAGGTGCAGGGTCCTGACCAGCAGACCTACGAGGCCTAGACCGGGCCGGCGACCACCGCCACCGTCTTCGCCAGGGACACGCCCGAGCCGTCGCGGCGCGGGTCGATGTCCGGCAGCTCGGCCGGAGTGCCGTTCTTCTGGGCGGCCCGGGCCGGGGTCGCGCCCGCCCAGGCCAGGGACAGGCAGTCCTCGCCCTTCAGGAACCGCTGGCAGCGCACTCCGCCCGTGGCCCGGCCCTTGCGCGGGTACTGGTCCAAGGGGGTCAGCTTGGCGGTCGTCTGGACCGAGTCGTCCAGGGTGCCGCGCGAGCCCGCGACCGTGAAGACGACCGCGTCCGACGCCGGGTCCACCGCCGTGAACGAGATGACCTTCGCGCCCTCGGTGAGCTTGATGCCCGCCATACCGCCCGCCGGACGGCCCTGCGGGCGGACCTGAGCGGCCTGGTAGCGCAGCAGCTGGGCGTCGTCCGAGATGAAGACCAGGTCCTCCTCACCCGTGCGCAGCTCGACGGCGCCGACGATCCGGTCGCCCTCCTTGAGCGTGATGACCTCCAGCTCCTCCTTGTTGGACGGGTAGTCGGGGACCACACGCTTGACGACGCCCTGTTCGGTGCCCAGCGCCAGGCCCGGCGAGGACTCGTCGAGCGTCATCAGGCAGACCAGCGTCTCGTCGTCCGTCAGGGACAGGAACTCCGACAGCGGAGCGCCACCCGAGAGGTTCGGAGCCGAGGTCGTCTCCGGCAGCTGGGGGAGGTCGATGACGTTCAGCCGCAGCAGGCGGCCCGCGGACGTCACCGCGCCGATCTCGCCCCGGGCCGTCGCCGGGACGGAGGAAACGATCACGTCGTGCTTGGTCCTCTTCCCGCCGTCCTCCGGGAAGGGCCCGCCGTTGACCGTGCGTGCCAGCAGGCCCGTCGAGGACAGCAGGACGCGGCACGGGTCGTCCGCCACCTGGAGCGGGACCGTCGGCGCGGGGGCGCCGGAGGCCTCCAGGAGCACCGTGCGACGGGGGGTGCCGAACTTCTTGGCAACCGCGGCCAGTTCGCCGGACACGAGCTTGCGCAGCTCCGCGTCCGACTCCAGGATCCGGGTCAGCTCCTCGATCTCCGCCCTCAGCCTGTCCCGCTCCGACTCCAGCTCGATGCGGTCGAACTTCGTGAGGCGGCGCAGTGGGGTGTCCAGGATGTACTGCGTCTGGACGTCGCTGAGTGAGAAGCGCTCCATCAGGCGCTCCTTCGCCTGCGCCGAGTTATCGCTGGAGCGGATCAGGCGGATGACCTCGTCGATGTCCACCAGCGCCGTGAGCAGGCCCTCGACCAGGTGCAACCGGTCGCGCTTCTTGCCGCGGCGGAACTCGGAGCGGCGCCGTACGACGTTGAAGCGGTGGTCGAGGTAGACCTCCAGGAGCTCCTTCAGGCCCAGGGTGAGCGGCTGGCCGTCGACCAGCGCCACGTTGTTGATGCCGAAGCTCTCCTCCATCGGCGTCAGCTTGTAGAGCTGCTCCAGGACCGCCTCCGGCACGAAGCCGTTCTTGATCTCGATGACCAGGCGCAGGCCGTGCTGGCGGTCGGTGAGGTCCTTGACGTCGGCGATGCCCTGGATCTTCTTCGAGCCCACCAGGTCCTTGATCTTCGCGATCACCTTCTCCGGGCCGACGGTGAAGGGCAGCTCGGTGACGATCAGGCCCTTGCGGCGCGCCGTCACGTTCTCCACGGCCACCGTGGCGCGGATCTTGAACGTGCCGCGGCCCGACTCGTACGCGTCCCTGATCCCGGAGAGACCGACGATCCGGCCGCCCGTGGGGAGGTCGGGGCCCGGCACGTGCTTCATCAGCGTGTCGAGATCCGCGTTCGGGTAGCGGATCAGGTGGCGGGCCGCCGCGATGACCTCGCCCAGGTTGTGCGGCGGCATGTTCGTGGCCATGCCGACGGCGATGCCCGACGCGCCGTTCACCAGCAGGTTCGGGAACGCGGCGGGCAGCGCCACCGGCTCCTGCTCCTGGCCGTCGTAATTGGGTGCGAAGTCGACCGTGTCCTCGTCGATGGACTCGGTCATCAGACTCGTCGCGTCCGCCATCCGGCACTCGGTGTACCGCATCGCGGCTGGCGGGTCGTCGTTGCCCAGCGAGCCGAAGTTGCCGTGGCCGTCGACCAGGGGCACACGCATCGAGAAGGGCTGGGCCATGCGCACCAGGGCGTCGTAGATCGACGCGTCGCCGTGCGGGTGCAACTTACCCATGACCTCGCCGACGACGCGGGCGCACTTCACGTAGCCGCGGTCCCGGCGCAGGCCCATCTCGTTCATCTGGTAGACGATGCGGCGGTGCACCGGCTTGAGTCCGTCCCGGGCGTCCGGCAGGGCCCGGGAGTAGATGACCGAGTACGCGTACTCAAGGAAGGAGCCCTGCATCTCGTCGACGACGTCGATGTCGAGGATCCGCTCCTCGTACGAGTCGTCGGGCGGCGGGGTCTTCGTGCTGCGGCGGGCCATCGCTGCTGCGGCTCCTTCACAGTCTTGCCGGGGCATGAACGGGATCTGATGCGCTCCATTGTGGACCGACCCACCGACAACGCGGACCACACCCCGTCTTCTGGGCTCCTCCGGCATCCCCGCCACCCGCTCCGACAGGGCGCCGAAACCGGCACGAGGGGCGTGGAGGCCGGGCTGGGGGAGGGGCCGGAAC
>NZ_VJZE01000456.1 GCF_009377205.1 Streptomyces phyllanthi | reverse complement strand
CTGCTGGGGCTGCTGAGGGCCCTGTTGCGGGCCGGAGAGTGCCTCGGGGGCCGTGCGGGCCGTGGGTGGCGTGTGGGGCGCGTGGGGGTTCAACCCCAGTGCCTGCCGGGCGGCGGCCTGGGCGCTCGTCGCGGGGGCGCCGAAAGGTGCTCCCTGCCCCTCGCCGGCCGGGGGGTTCGCGCCGGTCGCCGGGCGGCGGAAGACGACCGTGCCCTCCGGCCTGTCGCTGTCCGAGTCCGCCGGCGGGATCGTCGCCGCGTCGTCCGTGCTCGCCGTGCGCGCGGAGTCGCCTCCGGGCCCGGCCGACTGGTCCGCCGCCACCCGCGGGTCCGTGCCGCGCGACGCGCCCCACGAGACCCGGCGGTTCTTGTCGCCGCCGAAGCCGGACTGCCGTGACCGGTCGGCGCCCCACGCGGACGCGGGCTCGGGCCTGCTGCCGTGCTGGGCCTCGGCGGGGGTCGGTCTCCTCCCTTCGGCAGGCGCAGCGGGTTCCGGGTCCTCGTCGAAGAAGTGCGGTCCCGTCTCCTCCACCGCGGCGGGGGCGCCCGGCGGGGAGAGCGGTTCGCCGTCGGAGGGCGCCGGACGGCTCGTACCCGGTACCCAGGCGGCACCGTTCCAGTACCGGACATATCCAGGAATGGACGGGTCCGGGTAATACCCTTCGCGGGGCCTGTCGTCACCGGGGGCCGGGGTTGGGGCGCTCATGTCCGTCGTCCCGTATCTGCTCGGGGGTTGATAGAGGGGATCCACATCTACCAGACCCCGGCACGCATCACCGCCGCTCCTGCCGTACCCGCCCCTAACGGGCACGGTTCTGATACGGGCCGCACGCGTACCGTCGTACAACCTTCCGGGCCGACCACCTGGAACCACCGGCACAACACCACACCACCCGCCCCGGCTGGGGGCCCGGGGGTCGCCCCCCGGGAAAGCACGGCCCAGACCCCGGCACGCATCACCGCCGCTCCTGCCGTACCCGCCCCTAACGGGCACGGTTCTGATACGGGCCGCGCGCGTACCGTCGTACAACCAAACGGGGCTCCGAGGGTCGCCCCCGGAAAAGCACAGCCCAGACCCCGGCACGCATCACCGCCGCTCCCGGTCCCGCCGTACCCGCCGTACCCGCCCGCCCCATCTGACGTGTCCGCCCCTGTCGGGCACGGTTCTGGTGCGGGCGCCCGTGCCGCGCCGTGCCTCTTCGAGCGCCGCTCTGATACGGGGGCACACGTGTCGTCGTACGACCTTTCGGGGCCGGTCGAAAAAGTTTCCCGAATCCGCGTAATGGTTCCGGTCCCTCGTCGCTCTCCACTCGTACGGGCCCGTCCACCGGGCGCGTACGAGACCCATGAGACGTACGAGAACCAACCGAGAGGAAACGCACGACATGCAGCACACCGTGGTGGAACGCAAGCTGGACCTCAGGCTCGTCCTGTCGCCGGAGCGGAGCATCCCCGTCCCCGCCAGACTCGGCTACCGCAGCGACGACCCTTACGCCGTCCGGGTCACCTTCCACATCGACTCCGACCGTCCGGTCCAGTGGACGTTCGCCCGGGAGCTCCTCGTCGAGGGGGTGTTCCGGCCGTGCGGGCACGGGGACGTGCGGGTGTCGCCGACGAAGGTGAACGGCCGGAGCGTCGTCCTGATAACGCTGAGCTCACCCGGCGGGGACGCCCTGCTGGAGGCGCCCGCCGCCCAGGTGTCGGCCTGGCTGGAGCGCACCCTGCGGGTGGTGCCGCCGGGGACCGAGGGCGAGTGCCTGCGCATCGACGACGGGCTGGCCGAGCTGTTCGCGCACGGTGCGTGAGCGGGTGGAGGGCGGCAGGCGTCAGAAGAGCTTGCCCGGGTTGAGGATGCCCAGCGGATCGAAGACCGCCTTGACCGCCCGCTGCATCTCCAGGCCGACGGGACCGATCTCGCGGGCCAGCCACTCCTTCTTGAGGATGCCGACACCGTGCTCGCCGGTGATCGTGCCGCCCAGTTCCAGGCCGAGCGCCATGATCTCGTCGAAGGACTCGCGGGCGCGCCGCGACTCGTCGGGGTCCGTGGCGTCGAAGCAGACGGTGGGGTGCGTGTTGCCGTCACCGGCGTGGGCGACGACCCCGATGGTGAGGCCCTGCTTCTCGGCGATGCGCTCCACGCCGGCGAACAGTTCGCCGAGCCTGGAGCGCGGCACGCACACGTCGTCGATCATCGTCGTACCCTTGACCGCCTCCAGCGCGGTGAGCGACAACCTCCGTGCCTGGAGGAGGAGTTCGGACTCGGCCGGGTCGTCCGCCGGGACGACCTGTGTGGCGCCCGCGGCTTCGCACAGGGCGCCGATCGCGGCGAGGTCGGCACCCGGTTCCGGGGTGTCGAAGGCGGCGAGGAGGAGCGCCTCGGTGGTCTCGGGGAGGCCCATGTGGGCGATGCCGTTGACGGCCTTGACGGTCGTCCTGTCCATCAGTTCGAGGAGGGACGGCACATGCCCGCCCTCCATGATCCGGCACACTGCGTCGCAGGCGGCGGACGCGGAGGGGAACTCCGCCGCCAGCACCAGCTGCTGAGGCGGCTGCGGCCTGAGCGCCAGCACGGCCCGTACGACGATGCCGAGCGAGCCCTCCGAGCCCACGAAGAGGCGGGTGAGGTCGTACCCCGCGACACCCTTCGCCGTACGGCGGCCGGTGGACATCAGCCGGCCGTCGGCCAGGACGACGTCCAGGCCGAGGACGTACTCGGCCGTCACCCCGTACTTCACACAGCACAGGCCGCCGGAGGCCGTGCCGATGTTGCCGCCGATGGTGCACATCTCCCAGCTGGAGGGGTCCGGCGGGTAGTACAGGCCGTGTTCGCCCACGGCGCGGGAGAGCGTGGCGTTGACGACGCCCGGTTCGACGACGGCGATCCGGTCGACCGGGCTGATCTCCAGGATGCGGTCCATCTTCGTCAGGGACAGCACGATGCAGCCGTCGGAGGCGTTGGCCGCGCCCGACAGGCCGGTGCGGGCGCCCTGCGGGACGACCGGGACACGCAGGTCGGTGGCGGTGCGCATGACGTGCTGCACCTGTTCGACGGTGCGGGGCAGGACGACGACGGCCGGGGCACCCGACTCGCAGAAGCTCGCCATGTCGTTCGCGTACGAGGCCGTGACATCCGGGCCGGTGAGGACCGTCTCGGCCGGCAGGCCGGCCAGGAGCCGGTCGAGGAGATTGCCGGTCGTCTCGTCGCGTGCTGCTTCGATACGGCTCATGATCACAGCCTCGCACCGGACGGCCATCGGTGTGAACCCGTCGGCGGGGGCCTTTCGGGTGCCGGGGCGCGGTCGTCGTACTGACGCACAGTGAGCGGCATGGAGAGCGAAAAGGGGCTGGAAGAGGGGCAGAGCAAGCCGGCGGGCCGGACACGACGGCGCGTGCTGATCGGGACGGCTGCCGTCGCCGGGTGCGCGGTACTCGGCGGGGTGCTGGTGCTGCTGCCGCCGGACGTGTGGCAGTCACGGCCGTGGTCCGCGCCGGGGCCCCCGGAGCGGGCCCGGGTGGCCGTCGGGGCCGGGGCGCCCGCCGCGCGGTCCGCCCTGACGGTGCGGATCGATGAGCAGGAGGCCCGGGTCCGCGCCCGGCCGAAGGACGCGCGGGCGTGGGCGGCGCTCGGCACGGCGTACGGGGAGCGTGGGCGCCGTACCGGAGTGGTGGCGGACTTCCCGAAGGCGGAGCGGGCGCTGCAGACCTCGCTGAAGGTCCGTCCGACCGGGAATGTCGAGGCGTACGAGGGGCTGGCCGCGCTGGCGCTCGCCCGCGGGGACTTCCATACGGCCAGGCGGTGGGGCGAGGAGGCCGTGGAGACGGCGCCCCAGCGGTGGACGGCGTATCCGCCGCTGATTGACGCGCATTGTGGTCTCGGCGACATGGAAGCCGCCGACAGCTCCCTGAACCGGCTGCTCGCACTGCGGTCCGCCCCGGCCGTGACGGCGGTCGCGGCCCGGCTGTACTGGGAACAGGGCCGCAGCGAGGACGCGGCGGCGGCGATCTCGGAGGCGGCCGCACACGCGAGGAGCCGGGCCGAGCGGGCCCGCTACCTGGTGCGGGCTGCTGAGCTGGCATGGCAGCGCGGCGAGCGCGGGAAGTCCCTCAACTACTCCACGGCCGCTCTGCGTGCCGCCCCCGAGGACCACGCCGCCCTCGCGGGGCAGGCCCGTGCGCTGGCGGCGCTGGGCCGCACCGAGAGGGCGGTACGGACGTACCGGTCGGCTCTGGCGAAGGCGCAGCTGCCCCGGTACGCCCTGGAACTGGGCGAGTTGCACGAGGCTCAGGGGCGCAGGGACCTGGCGCGGGCCCAGTACGAGGTGCTGCGCGAGGCGGTGCGGGAGGGCACGGCGGCCCGGGTGAACAACTCCCTGCTCCTCGGCCTCTTCGAGGCGGACCACGGCGCCCCGAAGGAGGCGGTCCGGCTTCTGCGGGCCGAGTGGAAGCGGCATCCGAGCCTGCGGGTGGCGGACGCGCTGGGCTGGGCGCTGCACCGGACCGGCCAGGACCGGGAGGCTCTCGGGTTCGCGAAGCAGGCGACCGAGAAGAGGTACCGCGGTGAGGTCCGCGACGCGCTGTACGCGTACCACCGGGGCGAGATCGAACGCGCCCTGAGGCGGCCCGGCCCCGCCCGCCGCCAGCTGGCCGAGGCCCTGCGCGTCAACCCGTACTTCTCGCCGCTGCACGCGCCCGCGGCGATGCGGGCGCTGAAGGAACTGGGCGAGCCCTCGGGGAAGGCGCCCAAGTAGAACCTTCCTGGGGCCGTCCGAGGCGCGGGGCGCCCGTGCGGCCCCACGGCGTCAGTTCCGTGGGGCCGCTGTGGTGGCCGGGGGAACTCGTGGGCCGCGGTGGCGGCTCCGGGCTACAGGTTGCCCCGCTTGGCCTGCTCCCTTTCGATCGCCTCGAACAGCGCCTTGAAGTTGCCCTTGCCGAATCCCATCGAACCGTGTCGTTCGATGATCTCGAAGAAGACCGTCGGGCGGTCCTGGACCGGCTTGGTGAAGATCTGGAGGAGGTAGCCGTCCTCGTCCCGGTCGGCGAGGATCTTCAGCTCGCGCAGGGTTTCGACGGGCACGCGGGTCTCGCCGACCCACTCCCCCAGCGTGTCGTAGTACGAGTCGGGGGTGTCGAGGAACTGGACGCCCGCCGCCCGCATGGTCCGCACCGTCCGCACGATGTCGTTCGTGTTGAGCGCGATGTGCTGGACGCCGGCGCCGCCGTAGAACTCCAGGTACTCGTCGATCTGGGACTTCTTCTTGGCGATGGCGGGCTCGTTGATCGGGAACTTCACCTTGAGCGTGCCGTCGGCGACGACCTTCGACATCAGCGCGCTGTACTCGGTGGCGATGTCGTCGCCCACGAACTCCTTCATGTTCGTGAAGCCCATGACCTTGTTGTAGAACTCCACCCACTCGTTCATACGGCCGAGCTCGACGTTGCCGACGCAGTGGTCGACGGCCTGGAAGGTGCGGTGGGCGGGCGGCTCGACCATCGGGGCGGCGGCCACGAAGCCGGGCAGATACGGGCCGTCGTAGCCGGAGCGCTCGACGAGGGTGTGCCGGGTCGTGCCGTACGTGGCGATGGCGGCGAGGACGACCGTGCCGTACTCGTCCTTCAGCTCGTACGGTTCGGCGACGGAGCGGGCGCCGTGTTCGAGGGCGTACTCGTAGGCGGCGCGCGCGTCCGGGACCTCGATGGCGAGGTCGATGACGCCGTCGCCGTGCTCGGCCACGTGCTCGGCGAGGAAGTGGCCCCAGGTGGTGGCCGGCTTGATGACCGAGGTGAACACGAAGCGCGCGGAGCCGTTCTCGAGCACGTAGCTCGCGGTCTCGCGGCTGCCGTTCTCCGGTCCGGAGTAGGCGACCAGCCGCATGCCGAAGGCGGTGGAGTAGTAGTGGGCCGCCTGCTTGGCGTTGCCCACGGCGAACACGACCGCGTCCATTCCCTTGACCGGGAAGGGGTCGGCCCGCCGGGCGGTGTCGGGAGTCTGGTGTGTGGTCTGCGTCATATGCGCAGGCTCTCTCCACTGCCGCAAGGTGCGCAACAGTTCCCGGATCCACTGGACAATCTGCTCATGGCGATGCCCGTACTGGCGGGTGTTCTGTACAGGGTGACCACCCGGGAGGCACTCATGGCGATCGATCATCTGGACGGACGGATCATCCTGCTGCTGGCCCGCGAACCACGTGTCGGCGTCCTGGAGATGTCCCGGCGCCTCGGTGTCGCGCGCGGGACGGTCCAGGCCCGCCTCGACCGGCTCCGGTCGAACGGAGTGATCCGGGGCTTCGGCCCCGAGGTGGACCCGGCGGCACTCGGCTACCCCGTCACGGCGTTCGCGACGCTGCAGATCCGGCAGGGCCAGGGCGCGGACGTACGGGCCCATCTGGCGACGGTGCCCGAGGTGCTGGAACTCCACACGACGACCGGCAACGGCGACATGCTGTGCCGCCTGGTGGCCCGCTCGAACGCGGACCTCCAACGGGTGATCGACCGGGTCGTCGGCTTCGGAGGCATCGTCCGCGCCTCCACGGCGATCGTCATGGAGAACCCCGTTCCTCTGCGGATCATCCCGCTGGTGGAACAGGCGGCGGAGGATCGGGAGGGGGTGTAGGGGTTCGGAGTGTCGGGGGTGGGAGTTCCAAAGGATTTGTTGCAAAGCATTTGTTGCAAAGGAGGTCTTGCAAGCACTCCTTTGCAACGCTACCTTTGCGTGCATGCCGGAGCATGAGCATGAGCATGAAGACCTGACACCGCACGTACTCGACGCCCGCTCCCTGCGAGGGCTCGCGCATCCGTTGCGTATGGCCCTGCTCAACGCGCTGCGGCGCGGCGGGCCCGCCACCGCCTCCCAACTGGCGGAGAAACTGGGCGAGTCCAGCGGCGCGACCAGCTACCACCTGCGCCAGCTCGCCACGCACGGCTTCGTGGAGGACGCGCCCGAGCACGGCAAGGGGCGGGAGCGCTGGTGGAAGGCCGTCCATGTGGGTGTGCGGTTCGACGGGGCCCTGTTCAAGGACCCGAATCCGGCCGTGCGCGGGGCCGCCGATCTGTTCATGCACGAGGTGGCGACCACCCACAGCCGGGAGATCGCAACCTGGATCGGCAACCGGGGCGACTGGCCCGACAACTGGACGGACTCCTCGGACATGAGCGACTGGACACTGCGCCTGACGCCCGAGCTCAGCCGCGAGCTGAGCGGCAGGATGCACGAACTGGTCGAGGAGTACCGCGCCAGGTACGCGAACACGGACGCGCCGGGCGCCGAGACGGTACGCGTCCACACGCACCTCTTCCCCACCCACACGGACTGAGAGGCCGCCCCCGATGGACCCCGAGAC
>NZ_VJZE01000455.1 GCF_009377205.1 Streptomyces phyllanthi | reverse complement strand
CCGTGGATCAGGGCCTCGGCGTTGTAGGGGTGGCCCGCGGTGATCAGGGGCAGGCTCGTGACCGCGTCGCGCAGCCGCTCGTACGCGGCCTCGGCGAGCGGGCACAGGTCGGCGGTGGCCGCCGCGGGGGTCAGCGGGACCTCGCTGGCCAGTACGGCCACGCTGTCGGCGACCGCGTGGAAGCGGGCCGAGCCGAGGGCGTCGAGGGCGGCGGAGTGGGCGCGGGTGCGGGCCAGGGTGAGCCGGCGGTCGAGCAGCGCGCCCGCCTTGGCGGCGCCCACGGTCAGGTTGCCCTTCGCGGCGTTGTCCGAGGCCCGAGGTGCCGTGGACTGGGTGGGGAACGCCGAGGCGCCCGACAGCCGGTTCAGCGCCTTGACCAGGCGTTCCAGCCGGGCCGCGTACGCGTGTTCGCGGGCCAGGGTGCTGGAGAGCCAGGCGAGTTCGGGGCGCAGGGCCTCGGACCAGTCGGCGTCGAGCAGCGGGCGGAAGGTGTGCAGGGTGCCGCTGATGCGGCGGGCCGAGCGGCGCAGGGCGAGCGCCGCGTCGGCCGACTCCTCGACACCGTGCGCCGCGCCACCCGTTTCCCGCTGGGTGCGCAGCGCACGGAGGAACTCCGTGGCCCGGGCCCGCAGATAGCCCGCGAGGGCATCTGCGAGGGGGGTGCCTCCCTGCTCGAGCGAAGTCGAGAGTTCGGGGGACGGCCCGGCCGCGGGGTCCGTGGGGTCAAGGTGTTGTGTTGCCACGCCGGCGCCTCCGGGCGTCTATGAGCATCTCCTGGACGTTCCGCAGAGGGTGTCCCTCGCCGTCCGTCGCGTGCCGGGTCCACTCGCCGTCCGGGCCGAGGTGCCAGGAGGCGGTGGAGTCGGACGTGCCCGTCTCCAGGAAGCGGTTGAGGGCCGCCCGGTGGGCCGGGTCCTTGACGCGCACCATGGCCTCGATACGGCGGTCGAGGTTGCGGTGCATCATGTCGGCGCTGCCGATCCACACCTCGGGCTCGCCGCCGTTGGCAAAGGCGAAGACCCGGGAGTGCTCCAGGAAGCGGCCGAGGACGGACCGCACCCTTATGTTCTCGGACAGGCCCGGGACCCCCGGCCGGACGGCGCAGATGCCGCGCACCCACACGTCGACCGGGACCCCCGCCTGCGAGGCGCGGTACAGGGCGTCGATGATGGCCTCGTCCACCATCGAGTTGACCTTGACGCGGACGTACGCGGGCCGGCCGGCGCGGTGGTGCTGGACCTCCTTGTTGATACGGGAGACCAGTCCGTCGCGCAGGGACTTGGGGGCGACGAGGAGACGGCGGTAGGTCTCGCGGCGGGAGTAGCCGGACAGCCGGTTGAAGAGGTCCGAGAGGTCCGCGCCGACCTGCGGGTCCGCGGTCAGCAGGCCCAGGTCCTCGTAGAGACGGGCCGTCTTGGGGTGGTAGTTGCCCGTGCCGACGTGGGAGTAGCGGACCAGGGCGTCGCCCTCCTGCCGGACCACGAGCGACAGCTTGCAGTGGGTCTTCAGCCCGACCAGGCCGTACACGACATGGCAGCCGGACTCCTCCAGCTTGCGGGCCCACTTGATGTTGGCCTGCTCGTCGAAGCGGGCCTTGATCTCGACCAGGACGAGGACCTGCTTGCCGGACTCGGCGGCGTCGATCAGCGCGTCGACGATCGGCGAGTCACCCGAGGTCCGGTACAGGGTCTGCTTGATCGCCAGCACGTTCGGGTCGTTCGCCGCCTGCTCCAGGAACGCCTGGACCGAGGTGGAGAACGAGTCGTACGGGTGGTGCAGCAGGACGTCCCGCTCCTGCAGCGCCGCGAAGATGTCCGGCGCCGACGCCGACTCGACCTCGGCGAGGTCCCGGTGGACGCCCGCGATGAACTTCGGGTACTTCAGCTCGGGACGGTCGAGCTTGGCGATGCCGAAGAGACCCGTGAGGTCCAGGGGACCCGGCAGCGGATACACCTCGGCCTCGGAGACCTTCAGCTCGCGGATGAGCAGGTTGAGGACGTACTGGTCGATGGACTCCTCGACCTCGAGGCGCACCGGCGGCCCGAAGCGGCGCCGCATGAGCTCCTTCTCCAGGGCCTGGAGCAGGTTCTCCGCGTCGTCCTCCTCCACCTCCAGGTCCTCGTTGCGGGTGAGCCGGAAGGTGTGGTGCTCCAGCACCTCCATGCCCGGGAACAGCATTTCGAGGTGTGCCGCTATGACGTCCTCGATGGGCACGTACCGGTTCGGCGACGCCTCCATGAAGCGGGACAGCAGCGGCGGGATCTTGACCCGGGCGAAGTGGCGGTGGCCGGAGACCGGGTTGCGCACGACGACCGCGAGGTTGAGCGAGAGGCCCGAGATGTACGGGAAGGGGTGCGCCGGGTCGACGGCCAGCGGGGTCAGGACCGGGAAGATCTGGTTCTTGAAGAGCGTGAAGAAGCGGGACTGCTCCTTGTCGGTCAGCTCGTTCCAGCGGACCAGGTGGATGCCCTCCTCGGCGAGTGCCGGGGCGACGTCCTCGTGGTAGCAGGCCGCGTGCCTGGCCATCAGTTCGCGCGAGCGGGCCCAGATCATCTCCAGCACCTCTCGGGGCTGGAGCCCGGAGGCGGAGCGGGTGGCCACGCCCGTGGCGATACGGCGCTTCAGACCGGCCACCCGGACCATGAAGAACTCGTCCAGGTTGCTGGCGAAGATCGCCAGGAAGTTCGCCCGCTCGAGGAGGGGCGTGGTGGGGTCCTCGGCGAGCTCCAGAACACGCTCGTTGAACGCGAGCCAGCTGCGCTCCCGGTCGAGGAACCGGCCCTGGGGCAGCTCGGCGCCGCCCTGCGCGTCCTCCTCGTACGCGTCGAGGTCCGCGTCGAGATCGGGTTCCAGGTCGGAAACCACGGCGGCCATGGTGTGGGGGCGGTGGGCGGCGAGGGAACCCACGGAGGGCTGCACGTACTGGACCTCTGCCTCTGCGTTCTGCTGGCTCATGGATCCATTGTTCCGCGCGGCCAGGAAAACGGGCGCGTCTGCGGTGACTGGCGGGAGCGCGGCGGCAAAAAGGCCGCCCCCCGGGACCTGCCCGTTGGGTGCGGGAGGCGAGGGCTCGGGCACGGCGGGGTTCATTCACCGAGCGTCGCAAGGCCGTCTGAATCGCCGGTTAAGGAGACATGACGTGCGGGATATCGCGGGGAGGACCGCAGGGGGTTACCTCAGGGGTCCAGGAGGCGGATGGCCTTGCCCCGTACGGCACTTGGCGCGCCCGCCGGACAGGCCCCGGGCCTCGCCGGTACGCCCCTCCCCCCCCGTGAGGGGCGTACCGGCCGGGGGTGACCCGTAGGCCGTATGGCCGCGGGCCGTGTCGTACGGCCGGTCAGTCCGTACGGCCGTGGAGGAGGGCGAACGCGGCGAGGGCGGCCGTGGCGGCGAGGGCGAGGAGAATGCCGGTCTCGGCGAGGTGCGGGGTCCAGTACTTCACCAGGTCCTCCTGGCGGTAGTACTCCATGACCTGGTTGACCAGCGCCATCACGGCCACGGAGACGCCGAGTGCCGGCAGCGTCCGGCGGAGCGCGAGGGCCGTGACCGCGCCGACGGCCAGGGCGCACAGGGAGTACGCCACCATGGCCGGGCCGCGCGCCACGAACACATGGTCGGACGTCCAGTCGCTGTCCAGCAGCTCCGGGTGCGCCGACCAGGCCCAGCGGAAGGCGAGCACGAGTGCCGTACCGCCGACCGCCAGGGCCAGCGCGGGCACCGCCAGCTTGGCGGCCAGCCAGCGGCCGGGCGTCACGGACTGGGTCCAGGCGAGCCGCACGGTGCCGTACTCCAGCTCGCGGCCGAACAGCGCTCCGCCCGAGAAGGCGGCGACGGCGAGGAACGAGTAGCAGACGGCCGTGCCGACCAGGCCGATGCGTTCGTTGTAGATGATCACGGCGTGGATGGTGCAGGGGCTGTGGCGGAGGCACCCGTCCAGCTCGCGCAGCGCGGCGTCCGCGGTGCCCACCTCGTTCCACACGAGGACGGCGATCATCAGGGCCACGAAGGCGCCCCACACGATCAGCGCCGTGCGGTGCAGCCGCAGCACCGTCCAGGTCAGACCGCGTGGTCCCGGTACGGGTCTTCCGGTGGCGGGAGAGGCGGGGAGCGCGGTCATACGGCGGCTCCGGTACGGCGCCTCAGCAGCCAGAACGAGACACCGGTGACCACGGCGGCGAGGGCGAGGACGATGCCGGTCTCCACCAGCTGCAGGGGCCAGAAGTGGGAGGAGGGGTGGAAGTCGCGGTAGTAGGCGACGATGTCGCGCTCGGCCAGGCACGTGTCGCGGCTGCCGCAGACCGGGGGCGGGACGCGGGCGCCGGCCGAGGTGAGGGCGCCTTCGGCGACGGGCATGCCGGTGGCGGGCGGGGATTCGTTCTCCCTGGTCACGGTCACGACCGGCCACAGGTGCGGGCGCAGTACCGTGAGGCCGTAGACGATGACCGCCAGACAGCCGCCGCCGATGCCGAGCGCGGGCAGGGAGCGCCGGGTGAGCAGGGCGGCGAGGGCGCCGGCCGCGAGGCCGAGCAGGGCGTAGGCGATGCCGACGACGCCGTTGGCCCGGAAGGCCGAGTCGACGTACCAGTCCCAGTTCATCCACCGCCTCAGCTCGTCGTTCGACGTCCACACCAGACGGTGCAGCAGCACGAGCAGGGAGGTGCCCAGGACGAGCAGGACCGCCGGGGCGGTGAGCTTGGCCAGCAGCCAGCGGGTCGGGGTGACCGACTGGGTCCAGGCGAGTTCCGCGGTGCCGCTCTCCAGCTCCCGGCCGATCAGCGCGGCCCCCGCCCAGAGAGCGGCGAGGAACGGTACGAGGGTGACGGTCAGCGAGCCGAGGGACACGGCCCTGCTGTACACGTCGTACGAGAGGCCCGTGTAGTCGCAGGTCCGGTTCGGGCCGGAGTAGGCGCAGCGCATCATCCGGTACTCGGCCCAGGCGCCGTCGGCCCCCGGGCCGTACGCCCACAGCAGCGCCCCGCCGGCCACGGCGATCAGCAGCAGCCAGAACAGCAGCGCCGCGCGGTGCAGGTGCAGCATCGCCCAGAGGAGGCCGCGTGGCCTGAGGGAGCGGTGGTGGGCGGAGGCCTCTGCGGGCGCGGCCGACACGGCCGTCATTTGGCGGCCTCCTCGGCGTCGGCGTCGGTCTCGTCGGTATGGGTGTCGTCGCTGTCGCTGTCGCTGTCGGTGTCGGTGTCGGCGTCAGTCCCGGTCTCACCGGTGAGCGTGAGCTCGGGGGCCGCGGGGGAGCGCAGATGGGCGATGACCAGCTCCTCCAAGGTGGGCTCGGAGGTCTGCCACTCGGCGTCGAGCGGCCCGTTCGGCCGTATGAGCGCGGTGAGCTGGCGGCCCGTCGTACGGGACTCGACGACCGTGTGCGGGCCGAGGTCGCCGGCCCGGCCGGTGACCAGGACATGCGCGGCGAGGAGGTCGTCGAGCGGGCCCGCGAGGCGGACGCGGCCGCCGCCCATGAGGAGCAGGTGGTCGCAGGCATCCTCCAGCTCGGCGACGACATGCGAGGACATCACGACCGTCGTGCCGTTCTCGGCGGCGTCCGCCATCAGCACGCCCATCAGCTGGTGCCGGGCGAGGGGGTCGAGGTCGGCCATCGGCTCGTCCAGGAGCAGCAGTTCGGGCCGCTTGCCGAGGGCGAGGGCGAGGGCGACGCGGGTGCGCTGGCCGCCGGAGAGGTTGCGGATCCGGGCGTGCGGGTCGAGGCCGCCGCCCGCCACGATCGGCTCGGCGACCGCCGCGTTCCAGCGCCCGGGGTTGAGCTCGTGGCCCAGACGCAGGGTCTCGGCGATGGTGAGCTGGGGGTACAGGGGCTTGTCCTGCGCGACGAAGGCGAGGCGCTCACGGGCCGCCCCCGGATTCGTACCGAACACCGTGACCTCGCCCTCGGTGGGCACCAGCAGTCCGGCCACGAGGGCGAGCAGGGTCGACTTGCCCGCGCCGTTGGGTCCGGCGATCGCGCAGACGCTTCCCGCGGGCAGCTGGAACGTGCAGTCGAACAGCGCCCACTTCCCCCGCCGTCCGAACTGTCTGCCCAGGCCGGCCGCCTCGATGGCGGTGTCGGTCATTCCGTGTCCCCCTTGCGGTGGTCGTCCGTGAAGTACTTGTCGAGTACGGAGGTGAAGAGCGCTGCCGCGTCCTCCCGCTCGAGCCCGGCCGCGAGGGCCCGGCCCGCCCAGTCGTCCAGTTCCGCCCGCAGCGGGGAGTCGGCGGGGGCGCTTCCCAGTGACTTCCGTACGAACGTGCCGAGGCCGCGGCGTGCCTCGACCAGACCCTCGCGCTCCAGTTCGCGGTAGGCCTTCAGGACCGTGTTCGGGTTGATCGCCGTCGCCTCCACCACCTCGCGGGCCGTGGGCAGCCGGTCGCCAGGCTCCAACAGGCCCAGGCGCAGGGCCTGTTTGGTCTGCTGGACGATCTGGACGTAGGTCGCGACACCGCTGCGCCGGTCGATGCGGTACTCGACCACTCGAGCAACCCCCCTTTCACTAATTGAGTAGTGAAAGGGTGATGCAAAGAAGGGGCGGCGTCAAGTCGCCGCCCCTTCCAGGGAGTTCCTGCCTGCTGGTGGGGTGTCAGGTCTCCGTGCGGTACATCAGGTCCGTCTCGTGGGTGGCGAAGCCGAGCCGTTCGTAGACGCTCACCGCTGCCTTGTTGTCGGCGTCGACGTAGAGCATCGCCGTCGGCAGGCCCTGGGCGGCCAGATGGCGCAGGCCGATGGTGGTGAGGGCCTTGCCGAGGCCGCCGCCCTGGGCGCCGGGGCGGACGCCGAGGACGTACACCTCGCCGAGCTGCTCCCGGGCGTGGACCTTGGTCCAGTGGAAGCCGATCAGTTCCCCGCCGCGCTCGGCCAGGAAGAAGCCGGACGGGTCGAACCAGGGCTCCGCCTTGCGGTCGTCGAGATCGCGCTGGGTCAGCGAGCCCTGCTCGGGATGGTGGGCGAAGGCCTCGGCGTTCACCGCGAGCCACGCGGCGTCGTCCTCGCCGGGCACGAAGGTGCGCACGGTGACGCCCTCGGGGAGCGCCGGCTCGGGCGGGTCGAAGTCGGCCAACGGCAGGCGCATCTGGCGCAGTTCGCGGAACAGGGTGAGGCCGAGGACCTGGGACAGGTGCCGGGCGGCGGAGTGCCCGCCGTGCGCCCAGACCCGCAGCCGCTTGCCGGACTCGGCGAGCAGGGCGGCGCCGAGGGCGCGGCCGTGACCGTGTCCGCGGTGGGCGGGGTGGACGACCAGTTCGGCGGCGGGGGCCTCCACCGGGTCGGTGTCCTCCAGTTGGGCGTATCCGGCGAGGGTGCCGTCGAGGGTGAGCAGCAGATGGCGTACGCCTTCGCGGGGTTCTCCGCGCAGTTGGAGGC
>NZ_VJZE01000454.1 GCF_009377205.1 Streptomyces phyllanthi | reverse complement strand
GCCCAGCACACCCCACCCCAGGACAGCCGGCCGGTCACCATTCCCGCGACGAGCGCACCGGCCGCCACGCACAGTCGAGCAGCTCGGCCAGGTCGGTCCAGAGGGCCGTGGCTCCCTCAGGCCACCGCCCCGATCCGCATCCGGATGTCATCCGGAGACAGGCTGCCCTTCGCCTCCACGAAGTCCCCGGAGGACTGCCCGCGCAGGCGGCGGCCGATCCACGGCACCAGGTACTCGCGTGCCCAGTGGATGTCGTCGCGGCGGATCTCCAGCGTGCCGCGCGGCGGCAGGGGTGGCCACGGCTGGTCCGGGTCGGCGGGGACCTCCATGCCCAGGATCTGACCGGCCCGCAGCGCCACCCGGGTGTGACCCTCGGGCGACAGATGCAGCCGGTCGTCGTCCCAGGCCCGCCGGTCCTGGACGGTCTTCAGCGACCAGAGGTCCAGCACCGGGCAGCCGTACCGGTCGGCGACGGCGCGCACATGCCCGTTGTACGTGGCGATCTTGCCGCGCAGGTGCTTCAGTACGGGCACTCCGCGCGTGTCGAACCCGGTGGTGACCATGACGGTGCCCACGGCGGCGGTGAGGGACGCCACGGCGCGCTCGAAGCGCTCGGCGACCTCGTCGGGGTCGGTACCGGGACGGATGATGTCGTTGCCACCCGCGCAGAAGGAGACCAGATCCGGGGCCAGCTCCCTGGCCCTCGGGAGCTGGTCCTCGACGATCTGGTCGAGCAGCCTGCCGCGTACGGCAAGGTTCGTGTACCTGAAGTCGCCCTCCGGCCGCCGGTCGGCGAGGAGCACCGCGAACCGGTCGGCCCAGCCGACGAACGCCCCGTCGGGACCGGGGTCGCCGACGCCCTCGGTGAAGCTGTCCCCCACCGCCACGTACGACCCGATCACTCCGATCACTGATCTGCTGTCATTCTTCGAATCGTCTGCCACATCGGCCCATGATTCCCCGTGGGATGTGAGCTACGCGACCGTAGGAAACGGTTGACGCGCGGTGAGATAAGCCACTCGTCACGTATTGGCCACCTTGGAACAGGCTTCTCATCAGGGGCGTTGGAGCAGTCGCCACACCCGGAAGTCCGTGATCCGGAAGTGGCTCCACACGGTCCGGAACGCGAAGTGCCCACTGGTGTACGGCTCTTGGTCGACATAGTCGAAGACGAGCCTGCCGTTGTTCCACCACTGGACCGTCGAACCGTCCGAGACGATCCGGACACGGTGCGGCTCGTTCGCGACCAACAGCGGCTCCGTGTAGTCGAGGATCAGCGGGCGGACTCCCGCCTCACCGACGTACCGGCGCAGCCGCGTCGTGGTGTTGTAGTTGGCCCCGTATCCCGCGTAGTACGTCTTCAGGAAGTCGTACTCGGCGAGCGCGCCCTTCCGCTCGGTGGCGAAGAGGTCGTCGGGGGACCGTACATCGACGGCGTTCCAGAAGTTGTTGAGGTCGGACACGCGGTCGTTGACGCCTCCCGCGGAGACCGGGGTGGCCGTGTACTCGATGACGTACGGGCCTTCGAGCCGTTTCCGGAACCAGACCGTGGCGCCACTCGGCACGTCGATCTCCAGGACGCCGTGCGAGGCGGTGACGGTGCCGCCCTCCTGCAGTTCGGTGGCCCACCGGCCGAGTCCGTGCCGGAAGTCGTCGTGGGCGATCAGCCGGCCACGTCCGCGCCGGGCGGCCGCGCTCGCCGCGCCGGCCGGACCGAGCGCGGCGAGGACGGCACCGGCGGCGAGGGCTCCGAAGGCTCTGCGGGTGGTCATGACGCTCCTTCTTTGCGGGGCTGCGGACAACATGGAAAGCGCTTGCCGCAGATCACTGTGTCCTGCCCGCCACCCCCTGTCGATACGCCGACCGGCCATGCCACGAGACCGCAATGCGCCGCTCATGCGCCCCTGCCCCACGAGGCGGACACACCGAAGGCCGGACCCCGCGATCCCCGGGGGTCCGGCCTTCTGATGCCGTCAGCGGCGGCAGAGCGCCGCGCACTCGGCGATACGCGTCAGATGCTGACGCCCTTCGAGCGCAGGTACGCCACCGGGTCGACGTCCGAGCCGTAGTCCGGACCCGTACGGATCTCGAAGTGCAGGTGCGGCCCGGTGACGTTGCCGGTCGCACCGGAGAGACCGACCTGCTGGCCCGCGCTCACGCTCTGGCCCGCCGAGACGGAGAGCGAGGACAGGTGGGCGTACTGCGCGTAGCGGCCGTCGGCGAGCCTGATGACGACCTGGTTGCCGTACGCGCCACCCCAGCCCGCGGAGACGACCGTGCCCGCGCCGACGGCCTTCAGGCTGGTACCGGTCGGGACCACGAAGTCGACACCGGTGTGGTAGCCGCTGGACCACATGCCGCCGGCCATCTTGTAGGGGGTGCCCACGGAGGCACCGGCGACGGGCAGCGTGAAGCCGGAGGAGTTGCTCGCCGCGCTCTGGTCGGTCGACGCGCTCGACTTCTCCGCCGGTGCCTCGGTCGCCTCCGACGGAGCCGACGAGGAGGCGGACGAGGACTCAGCCCTGGCCGACGCGTCGCTGCCGCCGCCCGAGGCACTGCCACCGCCCGACTGGGCCCTGCCGCCGAGGGTGAGCTTCAGGCCGGGGTGGATCAGCGACGGGTCGGAGCCGATGGCCTCGCGGTTGTCCCGGTAGATCCTCTTCCAGCCGCCGGTGACGTCCTGCTCCACGGCGATCTTGGCCAGATAGTCACCACGCCGCACCGAATAAGTGCGCGTCGAGTCCTTCTTGGCGGCGGACTTCTCGGCCTTCTGCCCGGCGGACTTCTCGGCCTTCTCGGTGACGGTCTTCTCGGAAACCGCGGTCGCCTTCTGGGAAACGGAGTCCGCGGGCGCCGCATGCGCTCCGGTGGCCCCGATCAGCGGAAGTGCGAGCGCGGCGCCACCGGTTCCGGCAGCGGCGATCGAGCGGGTGAAACGCTGGGACTTCGGACGGCGGTGCTTACCCCTCGCGGGCATGACGAATTCCTCTCCGGCGCCTGCGAGGTGAGCTGTCGGGTGCGGACTGGAGATGCCCGGCCGTACTCGCGCACGGCTTTACCCCAAGCCTGTTCCGGGACCGGAACAGGCGTTACTGCCTTTGGGTCCCCCGCTCCTGCCGTGCGTGGGTGAGTTCGCGGCTCCGGGCGGCGGCAGGATTCGGCGTCCGTCCGGATTGAGGCAGAACGTAAGCGACTTGCGGGCGCGGGGACAACCATAGGAATTTCCTGTGCGACTTCTTGCCTGGTTCTTACACGAATCGCCGGTCACACTCCGTAAATGAGCGATCTTCAACTTTTCTCAACCGCCCTGAGAACATGCGCCCATTACGTGAACATGACGGCGACTCAGCGTCACGGATATGACGCTGGTCACCCACCTTGAAACCACGGGACTTTATTCCGGGGCCAGTTGGACTCAAGGCTTCAATTCGGACAGAACACTCAGATGCGACGCAGACGGATAACCGTCGCATCGAAGTCGCCGCGCAGCCCTGTCGGCAGCCCGTGGTGCAACAGCACCGCGCCGCGGTGCACTTCGCCCGTTTCGCGGCATTCGTACGATTCAGCGGAGTCGAGGCCGCGCAGCCGGAGCGGGGCGGCCGGTTCGCCGTAGTGCTGGGCCTGGAGCCAGGCGAGCACGACGACCTCGTCGCCAAGGACGTACTGCACCGCGCTCAGCCCGCCGGCCGGCGGCCGCAGCCGGTAGAGGTCGCCCCGCTGCACGACGGGCCGGATCTCCTTGTAGAGCCCGACCCATTCGCGCGCCTCGGCGAGTTCCTCCTCACTCCACGTCGTGAGGTCGCCCCCCACGCCCAGCACACCCGCCATGGCGCTCACGAACCGGAGGCGCAGAGAGCTGACCCGCCCGTTGAGCTGGGTGTTCGGGCTGTCGGTGACCCATGCGGCCATGACCCGCGCCGGATGGATCTGGCTGAAGCCGTGCTGAATGGCGAGCCGGTCGAGCGGGTCGGTGTTGTCGGAGGTCCACACCTGGTCCGTACGCGCCATGACCCCGAGGTCGATACGCCCGCCGCCACCCGAGCAGGACTCGAAGGCGACACCCGGGTGCGCGGCCCGCAGCCGGTCGAGCAGCTTATAGAAGGCGTGCACGTGTTCGACCCACAGCTTCTGCGGATAGGGCTCACCGGGCCAGCCCGCGTCGGTGAAGGCGCGGTTGAAGTCCCACTTCACATAGTCGACGGGAGCGCTGGAGAGCAGGTCGTCCAGCTTCTCCCAGAGGTACTCCTGGACGTCACCGCGCGCGAGGTTGAGGACGAGCTGGTTGCGCAGCTCGGTCCGCTTCCGGCCCGGCTGGAACTGCACCCAGTCCGGGTGCGCCCGGTACAGGTCGCTGTCCGGATTGACCATCTCGGGCTCGACCCAGATGCCGAACTGCATACCGAGCGCGTGCACGTCATCGGCGAGCGGCTTCAGCCCTGCCGGGAAGCGGTCCGGATTGGGCGTCCAGTCGCCGAGCCCCGCCCGGTCGCTGGTCCGCTTCCCGAACCAGCCGTCGTCCACCACGAACAGCTCGACCCCCATGGCCGCGGCCCGCCGCGCCAGCTCGCGCTGCTGGTCCTCGGAGATGTCGAACTCCGTGGCCTCCCAGGAGTTGTAGAGCACCGGCCGGTCCCGGTCCGCGTCCGGGATGACGTACTCACGCTGGTACGCGTGCCAGGCGCGGCTCGCCCCGCCGTGGCCGCCGTCGCTCCACAGGCCCGCGAAGACGGGAGTGGTGTACGACTCCCCCGTCGCCAGCCGCAGCAGACCCGAGTCGTCGTACCCCGCCCCGCCGGTGATCTGTACGCGCGCGTCCGGCAGCTGGGCCACGCAGATGCGCCAGCTGCCCGACCAGCCGAGCGCGCACCCGTAGACCTCGCCGCGCTCCTCGGTCGCCCCCTCGGTGTCGAGCGCGACCCACGGGAGGTGCTGGTGCCCGGTGTGACCGCGGCGGCTGCCGATGACCTTCTCACCGTAGGTGAGGTCCGTCCGTACGAGCCGGGACTCGGCGGCCCACCGCCCGTGCAGCAGGGAAAGCCGCCAGTCCTCGCGCAGCGGCAGCGTCCAGGTCGCGGAGTCGGCCCGCAGCACCTCCACCACGGGGCCCTCGTTGGCGAGGGTCACCCAGCGCTCGACGACGTCGTGGCGCATCCGGTAGTGCAGCGTGATGCCGAGCCCGTGGTCGGTGAAGCGCAGTCGCAGCTCGTCGTCCTCGACCTCGTACGCGTGGAACGCCCACTCGGTACCGCGCACCTCGTCGGTACGGACGGACAGCGCGGGCCGTACGAAACGGGGACCGCCCTCGACCGGGTACTCCTCCTGCCCGTCGAGCTGGGATTCGAAGCCCCGGTACGGCGGCAGCGGCCGGCCCGCGAGCTCCTCGGCGTCGGCGAGCTCGATCCGCGGGCCCCAGTGCAGGTGCAGGAGACTGTCGTCCTCGGTGAGAGACAGCGCGTAACTGCTCGTGGGTCCCGACAGCAGCCACGTACGGCCGTCTCCGCCGATCTCCAACATCAAGCCTCCAACAGATTCGAACACGTGCGATCAGGCGCCAACATCATCCCAGGCCGCCGGAGCCGCCTCGCATTGCCTGTGGACAACTCGCCGGGCCTTCGAAGGCATGTCGTATCGTCGAGGACGCAACCGTCGGTGTGCGGAGCCGAGCACCGCCGACGTCCGGCTGGGAGGAGCCCCCGTGACGCAGCAGGTCCCGTCGACCGAGCCCGAGTTGACCGGCGTGCGGAACTTCCGTGACGTGGGCGGCCTGCCGACCGTGGACGGCCGGCGCGTGGCCCACGGACGGCTGTTCCGCAGTGGCCATCTCGCGCACGCGACCGACGAGGACGCCTCGTTCCTGACCTCCCTCGGACTGCACACGATCTTCGACTTCCGCAACGCGGCCGACCAGAAGCTGGAAGGCCCGGACGTCGAGCTGCCGGGCGTGCGGAACGTCAACCTGCCGCTGACGGACCCGGCGGACGGCGCCGAGTTCTGGAAGATGGTCCGCGACGGCGATCTGGACCAGCTGCGCTCGCTGCTCTCCGACGGCAAGGCGGCGAACCGGATGATCCACTCGTACCGCACGATCATGACGCGCCGCACCGACGAGCACTCCCAGGTGCTGCGCGCCCTCGCCGAGGACAGCGTCCCCGCCCTGATGCACTGCGCGGCGGGCAAGGACCGCGCGGGTCTGTCCATAGCCGTGACGCTCCTCGCCGTCGGTGTCGAGCGCGAGGCCATCGTGGCCGACTACCTGGAGTCCAACGCCACCCACCGCCGCTACAAGGTGCACCGCAACGGTACGTCGACGAGTGCCTACTCCCCCGAGGTCATGGAGCTGCTCAACCCGCTGTTCGACGCGCGCGCCGAGTACCTGGAGGCGGCGTTCGAGACAATCGAGCAGAACTGGGGCGGCGTGGACGCGTATCTGGAACAGGGCCTGCGCATCACACCGCAGATTCGGGAGCGGCTGCGCGAGCGGCTCCTCGACTGACGGCTGCTCGGCTGTCGGCTCCTCGGCCCCGGAGCGTTGTCCCTCGGCGCGCTACTTGGCCCCCGCCTCGAAGAGCAGATAGACGAAGGCCGCGAAGAGGTGGCCCACCGCGATGTAGATGATCAGCCGTACCCACAGGGCACGGGGGAACTTCTCTTCCATGTCGCTCACGGGGCTTCTCCGGTGGTCGTGGGCCCGAGGCACAGCGCGGCCGTGGGGCTCTGCAGCAGGGTGTGGACGAAGAGCAGATCGACGCCGTCCCGGTCGCCGGCCGCTATGCGGTGCGGGGTCAGCGAGTCGAAGTGGGCGCTGTCCCCGGGAGCGAGCACATGCGTGGCGTCCCCGAGGCTCAGCCGCAGCCGCCCCTTGAGGACGTACAGCCACTCCTCTCCGGGATGGACGCGCACGATGTCGCCCTGCGAGCCGTACGGCACATGCACCCGGAGGGCCTGCATACCGCGCCCCGGCGCGCCCGCCTGCCAGTAGGTCCAGCCACCCGCCCGGGTCGGCTCCATGTCGGCGGCGCGGACGACCGCGTCCCGTTCGGGGACCGTCTCACCGAGCAGCTCCGAGACCGTCGTACCGTAGACGCGGGCCAGTGCGAGCAGCATCGGCAGGGAGGGCTGGCGACGGCCGGTCTCCAGCCGGGAGAGATGCGCGGGGGAAAGCCCTGCGTCCCGCGCCGCGGCCTCCAGTGTGAGGGAGGCGCGCCGGCGCAGGGCACGCAGCTGCGGGGCGACGGCGGGGAGGTCCGCGGCGGGGTCCGGAGCCGATGCCGGGTCAACGGTGCTCATGTCGTTGATTCAGCCAGACCTTTGCCTGCTGGGCAAATTCCTTGCCTCTCAGGCAAGAGCGGGTGATGTCGGCAGGGTGGGTT
>NZ_VJZE01000453.1 GCF_009377205.1 Streptomyces phyllanthi | reverse complement strand
CACCCGCCCCCAGAACCACCACGCACACAGACACCCACCATCACGTCAGGGAGTTCACCCCCATGGATCACGAGGCTTTGACGAGGGAGATGCGGAGCCTGCGCGAGCAGGTCACCGGCGTCACCGACACCGCCGTGGCCGCCGCCGACGGGCTGCTCATCGCGGCCGACACCGCCGGCACGATCGAACCGGAGGGCCTCGCCGCGATCGCCGCCGCGGGGCTGGGACTGGCCCGCCGTACCGCCGAGGCGACCGGGCGGGGCACACTGCGCCAGACGGTGACCCACGGCAGCCACGGCTGCGCCGCCTTCTACGCGGTGGGGGAGACCGCGTTGCTGGTGGTCCTGGGCGACGAGGGCATCGACGTGGACCAGTTGCACGAGACGACCCGCCCCGCCCTCGCCCGTATCGACTCGATCCTGACGGCGCCCGAGGCCGGGTACGAGCCCGCGCCCGCGGCCCGGGCGGTGTGAGGGGATGGCGACGAAGCGTATGACGTCCGGTTTCTCCGACCAGGTGATGAGCCTGGTCAAGGCACTGCGTTCCGAGACCCCCGACTGTGTCGCCTCCGGAGTGGTCGACATGTCGACCGGGATGCTGCTGTCGTACGAGACGGTCGAGAGCCATCCGCCCGAGGTCCTCGACCTGCTCGCCGGCGCCACCCTGGACCTGTTCCAGGGCCGTACGGTCGTGATGATCGAGGACGTGTTCAAGGAACGCCGCGGCGTCACCAGCGACCAGCACTACTTCCAGGAGATCCTGGTCAACAGCGAGAACCTCACCCACCTGTTCATCCGCATGAACGACCAGCAGGACGTCGTCGCCGTGGTCGTCTGCCGCAAGTCGGTGAACGTGGGCATGCTCTTCGCCCAGGCACGGCGAGCGGTGCAGAGCCACAGCCTCTGAGCGCGCACGCGGGCCCCCTCCGAGGCGGAGGGGGCCCGTCGCCCGTTGCCGTAAGCACCGTGCTACTCCGTACGCAGCCCGTCCGGCCGCATCATCCGCAGCAGCGGCGGCAGGCTGAGCGCCGTGACCAGGCAGACGACGCCCGCGCCGATGCCCGTCATCGACAGCACGCTCGCCCAGTCCACGCTCACCGGGATGTTCGTCATCCTCAGCAGCACGGCCCCCAGGGTCAGACCCACGACGGAGGAGAGGACGAGGCCCAGCGCGATCGGGATCGCGGTCTGCCACAGCACCGACAGGCTCAGCGTGCGGCGCCGGGTGCCGAAGGCGACGAGGGCCGACAGCAGCTTCCTGCGCTCGCGCAACTGTTCCAGCTGGGAGACCAGCAGGCTGGCGCCGATGAGGACGAGCACACAGGCCGAGCCGACGAACAGGCCCGTGCGAATGGACTGGTACTCGCCCGACCGCGAGGTGCTCTCCCACACCCAGGCATCGGTGAGCGGATCGAACGCGGCCGCCGTGTTCAGCACCCGGTCGGTGGCGTCCGGCACCGACGGGTCGAGCCGGAGGTAGACGCTGCTGTAGAGCAGGGGTTCCACCTTGGCGGGCAGGGCGGCGCGGGTGACCAGCAGCCCCGACAAGGAGGGCCGGAGCGAGTCGGCCCGCTCGGCGACCTTCTTCACCTCGCCCGGCGGGGTCCAGGGGATCTCGGCGCCCGGATCCTCTCCGCTGTAGGACGGCTCGACCCAGAGCGTGCGGCCGGGCTTGACCATCGTCAGCGCGGTCGGATCCTCCGGGGACTCGGTCATGAAGACGTCACCGTCCCGGCACGAGGAGATCTTGGCCATCTCACGCAGGGACGCGCAGGTTCCGACGGTCATGCCCACCGAGGACTCGGGGTCCTTGCGCCGGTCGCCGACCGAAACCGAGGAGAGCCCCAGGGCCTCCGACACGCCCTTGGTCTGCTCGAAGTCCTTCACGGCGGCGCTCACCCGGGAGCCGTCCGGCAGGCCGACCTCCATGTTGGCGCGGGTGACGTCCTTGCCGGTGACCTCGGTGTAGGCGCTGTCCGCCCCGGCGAACAGCATCTGCAGGGCGATCGCGCCGGCCACCGCCACCGCGATGCCGTTGACCATACGGGCCGCCGAGCCGCTGCTCAGCTGGAGCCTGCGCACGGCGAGCTGCCAGGCCACGGAGCCGGAGCCC
Source organism: Streptomyces phyllanthi (assembly GCF_009377205.1). Taxonomy (GTDB): domain Bacteria; phylum Actinomycetota; class Actinomycetes; order Streptomycetales; family Streptomycetaceae; genus Streptomyces; species Streptomyces phyllanthi. Next base: position 5,259 of record NZ_VJZE01000453.1, on the reverse strand, counting down.
ATCCGCGCGACGACCGCCTCGACGAGCCACGGCAGCAGTGCCGTGACCCCGACGAGCAGAAGCACGACGCCGCCGGTCACCTGGTACTCGTTGAAGGGACCGTTGTCCGCGCCCTGGCCGATCATCGGCAACAGCAGCGCGAGTCCGCCGAGCGGCAGCAGCAGCCGCCACCAGAGCCTGCGCCGTGCGGGCTTGGTCGAACGGACCACACCGAGGGGTTCGATGACGACCCCGCGCAGCGCGAACAGTGTGACGAGGACAGCCGACGCCGGGATCGCGACGGCGATCAGCAGGGCGAGGGCGGGGGTGGGGGTGAGGTAGTCCGGGAACACGCTGATGCCGAACACCTCGACCGAGGCGGCGAGCTCACGGCCCATCAGGAAGAACAGGGTGCCGAAGGCCAGTCCCAGGAAGGACCCCGCGAGCGCCTCGCCCGCCGCGATCCGGCGTGTCATACGGCTGTCGGAGCCGACCAGCCGCAGCGCCGCGAGCCTGCGGTCGCGCCGCTCACCGCCGAACCGTACGGCCGTGGCGATGAAGACGCCGACCGGCATCAGCAGCACCACGAGGACGACCAGGACGAGCAGCAGAAGGACCGGGTCCATCGACCTGCCGGGCTGGTCCTCCGGGTTGCCGAAGCGTTCGATGCGGCCCACGGTCGAGCCGTTGATGCGCTTGGCGAGTCCGTCGACGCCCGCGATGTAGGCGAGTTCCCGCGAGCCGATCAGCCCGGACTCGCCGATGGTGCCGACGACGCGGTACGGCAGCCGCTCGACCAGCAGCTTCCCGCCGTCCGACTTCAGCAGCTCGGCGAGGGCCGGCGAGACCAGCATCTCGCCCTCCGCGGGGAGCTTCTCCACCCCCGGCGGCACGGGCGCCCGCGGTCCTTCGGGCTCCATCAGCCGCCCGCGGACCTCCTTGCCCTGGTACTGGGTGTCGCTGTTGGCGACGACCACGGTCCTGTCGGACTGCTTGGTCTCGGCGTTCTCCTGGTGGAAGACGAGGCCGATGTCGTGCCGGGCCTCCTCGCGGTCGTCCCGCATGCCCATCGCGTTCGGTATCGCCGCGGTGAGCAGCAGCAGCGCCACCCCCAGTCCCACTCCGACGGCGGTGAGCACGGCGCGCACCCACCCCTCGCGGCCCCCGGTGAAGGCGAATCTCACGCCCATCCCGAGGTCCCTGGACCTCCCCCAGGCTCTCGACTTCGCTCGATCAGGGAGGTGCCCCCCTTCCCCGCTCATACGATGCGCTCCATGTCCCGGGACCTGCCGTCCCGTACGACGATCTCCCGGTCCGAGTACGCGGCGACCCGCGCCTCGTGCGTGACCAGGACGACAGCCGCGTTGGTGGACCGGGCGGCCTCTGTGAACAGCTCCATCACGCGCTCGCCGTTGAGCGAGTCGAGCGCGCCGGTGGGCTCGTCGGCGAACAGCACCCGCGGGTTCGTCACCAGCGCACGGGCCACGGCGACCCGCTGCCCCTGACCGCCGGAGACCTCGCCGGGACGCTTGCCCTTGAGGTCGTCGACCTCCAGGCGCTGCATCCAGGACAGGGCGGCGCGCTCGGCCTCCTTGCGGGAGATCCCGTTCAGCCGCAGCGGCAGGGCGACGTTCTCGACACAGGTGAGCTCGGGCACGAGCTGGCCGAACTGGAAGACGAACCCGAACTCGCTGCGCCGGAGCGCGCTGCGCTCGGCGTCGGTCATGTCGGCCATCTCGCGGTCGTTGTAGAGGATGGAGCCCGAGTCGGGCGTCACGATCCCGGCGAGGCAGTGGAGCAGGGTCGACTTCCCGGAACCGGAGGGGCCCATCACGGCGACGACCTCGCCGGGGTGGATGGAGAACTCGGCACCGTCGAGGGCCGTGGTCGGACCGTACGCCTTGCGCAGGTCGGTAGCGGCGAGCAGGGAGCCGGCGGGCATCATCGGGCCACCTCCGCGGCGAGCTTGTCGAGACGGGCGGCGGTGAGCTCGAGCCAGCGCAGGTCGGCCTCCAGGTGGAACAGGGCGTGGTCGCAGATCAGCTGGTCCGCGAGGTCACCCTTGCGTTTGCGGTCGGTGAGGATGCGCATCATGCGCAGGTGCTCGGAGCGCTGCGTGTCGAGGATCTCGGCCGCGTTCCGGTTGGTCAGCAGGGCCAGGACGACCTTGGTGTAGAGGGTCGACTGGAGGTACGGCTCGGGCTTCTCGGGTGTCGCGAGCCACCGCCGGACATCGGTGATGCCGGCCTCGGTGATGGCGTACCGCTTGCGCTCGGGGCCCTCGCCCGGCTCGACGCCCTCGACCTCGACGAGGCCGTTCTTCAGCAGCCGCGACATCGTCGAGTAGACCTGGCCGTAGTGCAGCGGCCGGTCGTGGCCGAACTTCTCGTCGAAGGCCCGCTTCAGGTCGTACCCGTGACGGGGTCCGGACTCCAGGAGTCCGAGGAGTGTGTGACCGATGGACATGCCCGGAACTGTACACATGACGTATACACCTCACGTATACCTGCCGTGTATAGGTGGCGGTTCGGGGGCGGGCAGGGGAGCGACCCCGCAGGTCACGGGTCATTGTCACGGTTCTGCTACCGGGCGCGTCGAGGTTCCCGGGCCGGTTCATGGGCCGGTCAAGGCAACCTTCCGGACTGCTGGAACGTCGGTTCCATCGGGGTCGCGTGCTGATTGTCACGCCCGGAAAAGCAGGGCTCCGCGGTCCTGCGACACAGCCCGCAGTGTTAGTTTGCTAGGCCGACCGTCGGCACACGAGTGACGTACGAGAAGGAAGCGGAGCGGATCGGACCCATGGGACGAGCGGAAGAGAGACGAGCGCGACAGCGCGGTGGCCGCCGCGCGGCGCCCAAGCGCTCGTCCGGAGCGGCCGGCCCGAGAGCAGCCGGTACGAGAGCGGCCGGTACGAGAGCGGCCGGTACGGCCACGGTGATCGGCTCCGCGGCCGGCAACAGATCGGTCGGCGCGGAGTCCGACACCCGGGCGCCGGGGTCGAGAGCCGCCGCGAGGGCGGCCTCCTCCAAGGCGCCCAAGGGCCGCATACGCCGCCTCTTCACCTGGAAGAAGCTCCTCGGCACCTTCTTCGCCCTCTGTCTGCTGGGTATGGGCGCGTTCATCGTGCTCTACCTGATGATCCCGGTCCCCGAGGGGAACGCGGCGGCGGAGAAGCAGAGCAACGTCTACAAGTACAGCGACGGCAAGACACTCGCCCGGCAGGGCGAGGTCAACCGCGAGATCGTCGACCTCGACAAGGTCCCCAAGGGGGTCCAGAGGACCTTCGTCGCCGCCGAGAACAAGTCCTTCTACAACGACGTGGGCATCGACTTCAAGGGCACCGCCCGCGGTCTGCTCAACACGCTGTCCGGCAAGGGCAAGCAGGGCGGCTCGACGATCACCCAGCAGTACGTCAAGAACTACTACCTCACCCAGGACCAGACGATCACCCGCAAGCTCAGAGAGCTCGTGATCTCGCTCAAGGTGGACCGTCAGAAGTCCAAGGAGTACATCCTCGCGGGGTACATCAACACCAGCTACTACGGGCGGGGCTGCTCGGGCATCCAGGCCGCCGCCCAGGGGTATTACCGCAAGGACGCCAGCAAGCTCAAGGTCGAGGAGGGCGCCTACCTCGCCGCGCTGCTCCAGGCCCCCAGCCAGTACGACTGGGCGGTCGCCTCTCCCGCCGGCAGGAAACTGGTCAAGCAGCGCTGGAACTACGTCCTGGACAACATGGTCGAGCAGGGCTGGCTGGACAAGGGCGAGCGCGAGGGCATGACGTTCCCCGTGCCGAAGGACCCCCAGGCCGCGCCCGGCATGGAGGGCCAGGCCGGCTACCTGGTGGAGGCGGCCAACGCCGCTCTGAAGAAGCAGCTCGTCGAGCAGGGCACGGCGCAGGACACCGAGGACGCCGAGGCGATGATCGACCGTGGCGGCTGGACCATCACGCTGAACATCGACAAGAAGAAGCAGGCCCAGCTGGAGAAGGCGGTCAAGACCACGCTCACCAGCAAGCTCGACCCGAAGAAGCGCAAGGTCGACGCCCATGTCCAGGCCGGTGCCGCGTCCGTCGATCCGAAGACGGGCAAGGTCGTCGCGATGTACGGCGGCGTGGACTACGTGAAGCACTTCAGGAACAACGCCACCCGTCTCGACTACCAGCCCGCCTCCACCTTCAAGCCCCTGATCCTGGCCGCGGCCGTCGAGGAGGGCGCCGAGACCCAGGACGGCGACCCGATCACCGCGCGCACGATCTACGACGGCGACAGCCGGCGGCCGGTCGTGGACAGCAACGGCAACAAGGTCGGGTTCGCCCCGCCGAACGAGGACGAGGCCGACTACGGCGACGTCACCGTCCAGACGGCCATGAACAAGTCCATCAACTCCGTCTTCGCGCAGATGGGCGTCGACGTGGGCATGGACGAGGTCATGAAGGTCGCGGGTGAGCTCGGCATGGACCTGAAGGGCGAGCAGGCGGTGCCCGCCCAGACCCTCGGCACCATGGGCGCGAGCCCGCTGGAGATGGCGGGCGTCTACGCCACGCTCGACAACCACGGCAAGAAGGTCACCCCGGCCCTCGTCGCGTCGGCGGAGCACAAGGACACCAAGGTCAGGTTCCCCGACCCGATCGGCGAGGAGGTCATCTCCCGCGAGGCCGCCGACACGGTCACCTCGGTGCTCACCGGCGTGGTCGACGACGGTACGGCCCGGACGTCGGTGCGCGAGAACCCGGCCCGCGACGGCCAGCAGGTCGCCGGCAAGACGGGTACCTCCGACAAGAACCGGTCCGCCTGGTTCACCGGGTACACCCCCGGGCTGGTGACCTCCGTCGGCATCTTCGGCGAGGACATGTCCAAGAACGGCAAGCACGTCCCGCTGTACGGGGCGGGCGGCGTCGAGCGCGTCAACGGTGGTGGCTTCCCGGCGCAGATCTGGGCCGCCTACACCTTCGGCGTGATGGACGAGGTCACCGAGTTCGACCTGGAGACCGACCAGGGCGCCGCGGTCGAGCCGGACCAGACGCCGACGGCCAGCGACACACCGTCGTCGACGCCGTCGTCCCAGGAGCCGGAAACCGAGAAGCCGACGTCCGATCCGCCGACGACAACCCCGGAGACCACACCGGAGGAGACACCGACGGGCGACGGGCAGGAGAGCCCGGAGCCGGGGAACACGCCGACGACTCCGGAGATCGAGCTGCCCGAGGATCCGGACGATCCACAGAACGGGCAGTGAGACAGCAGGACGGGCAGTGAGAGCGGGCGCCCGGTGCGTGAGCAC
>NZ_VJZE01000452.1 GCF_009377205.1 Streptomyces phyllanthi | reverse complement strand
CCCCCGACGCCCCCCGCATCGCCGTCCGCGGCGAAGCCCACCTCGAAGTCGACCCCGAACTCGCCCGCATCGGCGTCACCGTCAACGCCCGCGGCAAAGACCGCCGCACAGCCCTCGACGACCTCACCCGCCGCAACACCACCGTCCTCGACCTCATCAAGACATACGGCGACGCAGTGGAACGACTCGAAACCGGCGCCTTCTCCATCACACCCGAACTCACCAGGCACGGCCGCGGCGAACGCGTCCACACCTACCACGGCACCGTCCGCCTCACCGCCGAACTCACCGACTTCACCGCACTCGGCGAACTCACCACCCGCCTCGCCGACCTCGAACTCACCCGCGTCGACGGCCCCTGGTGGGCCCTGCGCCCCGCCTCCCAGGCCCACCGCCGAGCCCGCCAGCAAGCCGTCCGCGAAGCCGTACTGCGCGCCCGCGAATACGCGGAGGCCCTCGGCACGACCCTCGCGGCACTGGTCGAGCTCGCCGACATCGGCGCGGAGAACGCCCAGCCGTACCCGCAGCCCCCCGCCCGCATGCGCTCCGTAGCCTTCGCGGCGGAGACCGCGGACCCCGTCGCACCGCCCCTCGACCTCGAACCCCAGCGGCAGCACGTCTACGCCCAGGTGAACGCCCGCTTCACGATGGTCCCGCCCCGGCTGTGAGCCCCCACCGGACGCGCCCGGGATGCTCATCGGAGCACCCCGGCGCACACTTCAACACTTGTCAACAGCCCTACACACAAAGGCCGTTGAGTGGTCAGGCCCGACCAATTCACTACCCGCCGGTAGCCCCTAGGGTCGAACCATGCGCCGAGCCAAAATCGTCTGCACCCTCGGGCCCGCCACCGACTCGTACGACCAGATCAAGGACCTGGTCGAAGCCGGAATGGACATCGCCCGCTTCAACCTCAGCCACGGCAGCCACGCCGAGCACGAGGAGCGCTACCAGCGCGTACGCAAGGCCGCCGACGAGACCGGCCGCAGCGTCGGCACCCTCGCCGACCTTCAGGGCCCGAAGATCCGGCTCGGACGCTTCACCGAAGGCCCCGTACTCCTTGAACACGGCGACACCTTCACCCTCTCCGTCGAAGAGGGCATCGAAGGCGACCACGAGATGTGCGGAACCACGTACGGCGGACTCGCCGACGACGTCACCCCCGGCGAACACATCCTCGTCGACGACGGCAAAGTATGCCTCGAAGTCACCCGGGTGGACGGCCCCCGCGTCCACACCACCGTCATCGAGGGCGGCATGGTCTCCGACCACAAAGGCCTCAACCTGCCCGGCGTAGCCGTCTCCGTCCCCGCCCTCTCCGAGAAGGACGTCGAGGACCTCCGCTGGGCACTCCACACCGGCTTCGACGCCATTGCCCTCTCCTTCGTCCGCAGCGGACACGACATCCGGGACGTCCACCGGATCATGGACGAGCAGGGCCGGCGCCTCCCCGTCATCGCCAAGATCGAGAAACCACAGGCCGTCGACAACATCGAGGACATCGTCCTCGCCTTCGACGGCATCATGATCGCCCGCGGCGACCTCGGCGTCGAAATGCCCCTCGAACAGGTCCCCATCGTCCAGAAACGCGCCGTCAAACTCGCCCGCCGCAACGCCAAACCGGTCATCGTCGCCACCCAGATGCTCGACTCGATGATCGACAACTCCCGGCCCACACGCGCGGAGGCCTCGGACGTCGCCAACGCGGTCATCGACGGCACGGACGCGGTCATGCTCTCCGGCGAGACGAGTGTCGGCAAGTACCCGATCGAGACGGTCACGACCATGTCCCGCATCGTCGCGGCGGCCGAGGAGGACATCCTCGCCAAGGGCCTGCCGCCCCTGACCGAACGCAACAAGCCCCGCACCCACGGCGGCGCCGTCGCCCGCGCGGCCGCGGAGATCGGCGACTTCCTGGGCGCCAAGTTCCTCGTCGCGTGCACCCAGAGCGGCGACACGGTACGGAGGCTCTCGCGCTACCGCTCCCCGATCCCCCTGCTGGCCTTCACCCCCGATCCAGCCACCCGCTCCCAGCTGAACCTGACGTGGGGCGTGGAGACGTTCCTGGCGCCTCACGTGGACTCGACGGACGCGATGGTGGACCAGGTCGACGAGTGGCTGCTGAAGGACGGCCGCTGCGAGAAGGGCGACATCGTGGTCATCACGGCGGGCTCACCGCCGGGGGTGTCGGGCACGACGAACCTGGTACGGGTGCACCACATCGGGGAGGACGACGGTCCGAGGTAGCGGGGCCGGTCAGTACTTGGGGCCTACGTGGGTGTCCATGAGGGCGACGGAGGCTTTGCGGGCGATGGAGATGTTGAACGGGTCGCTGCCTCGGGCGAGGGTGGTCCACTCGACGCCAACTCGGTCGAGGGCATCAGAGAAGAGCTTCCGGATGTCGTCCGACTTGTTGCTGAAGAAGTACCGCGGGTACTCATAGCGCTTGCGTTCACCGCCGACGAGACGGGTTGTCCAGTTGGTGATGCGGCAGCCGTCGGAGTGAATGAGGCCCCGGATGAACTCCCAGGGGTGGGCGTCGACGATGGCCTGCTGCCAGGGTTCGAGCGCGATGCGGCGCTCGTGCTTCTTGCCGGGGCCATGCTGGGGGAAGAGGCAGGGCCAGTGCTGGCTGTAACTGGCCACTGAAACGTAGCCCTGGGCCTGCTTCCGGTAGGCACATCGTGCCGGGTTGATCATGCGCATGGCTGTCTCACAGGCGTCGATCAGGCCGGGCCATGTGTTGCCGCATGCGATGCGCAAGTAGTGCCCCGTGCGCGGGTGGGCGCTGACGCAGCCATCTCCGAGGTACAGGCCAAGGAGGTAGGAGTACGCCTCCTTGTGTTCCGGCCGCTCCGGAGCGTGCTGGCACTCGATACAAGGACCGGCCTGGGCCTGCATACGCGGCAGCGGGTCGAGTCGCGTTCGCCAGGAACGGATCGCAGCCCGAGAGATGCCGGTTTCCTTGCTGACGGAGTTCAGGCTGCGCCCTTGGGTCACTAGGGCGAGAGCCCGCTTGCGTGTGCTGACGTCGTACATGTGGACACTCTGAGTTACTGATCGGTGCCGTGTGCAGCGAAAAGCGGAGGTTCACGCGAACGTGAACCTCCGCTTCGGGTAGCACCGTGCCGGGTACGGGATTCGAACCCGTATGTCCTCTCGGACAGATGTGTTTGAGACATCCGCGTAAGCCGTTCCGCCAACCCGGCTGGCCAGCAACAGGAGTGTACCGGTTCACTGCAGGCAGGCGCAGCTAGGTACGCTCTTGTCAGCAGTACCCCTGCCCTGCACCAAGGAGCCCCCGTGACCTCCCCCGAGTCGCCCCAGCCCGCCGACGTGCCCGAAGACGACAAGTCGCACGTGCCTCCGTTGACGACCCGTGTCGTCATCGCCGAGGACGAGGCGCTGATCCGCCTCGACCTCAAGGAGATGCTCGAAGAGGAGGGCTACACGGTCGTGGGCGAGGCGGGTGACGGTGAGGAGGCCGTCGAGCTCGCGCGGGAGCACCGGCCCGATCTGGTGATCCTCGATGTGAAGATGCCGAAGCTCGACGGTATCTCGGCGGCCGAGAAGATCGCCGAGGAGTCCATCGCGCCGGTTCTCATGCTGACCGCGTTCTCGCAGCGCGACCTGGTGGAGCGGGCGCGTGACGCGGGGGCGATGGCGTATCTCGTGAAGCCGTTCAGCAAGAGTGACGTGGTTCCGGCGATCGAGATGGCGGTGTCCCGGTTCACCGAGTTGCGGCAGCTGGAGAAGGAGGTCGCGGACCTCACCCAGCGTCTGGAGACGCGGAAGCTGGTCGACCGGGCGAAGTCGGTGCTGCAGACGGAGTACGGGCTGACCGAGCCGGCGGCGTTCCGGTGGATTCAGAAGACGTCCATGGACCGTCGTATGTCGATGCAGCAGGTCGCCGAGGCGGTTATTCAGGATGCCGAGGAGAAGAAGGCCGCGAAGGGCTGAGCGGCACCCGGTACACAGCGTGAGGCCCGCGCCCCGGAGAAGGGGGCGCGGGCCTCGTCGTCTGCCCGAGCGGTCCTAGTCCTCGCCGAGGTACGCCTTGCGGACGGACTCGTCGTGGAGCAGGTCCTGGCCCGTGCCGGACAGGACGATCTTGCCGACCTCCATGACGTGGCCGTGGTCGGCCAGGGAGAGGGCGGCCTGGGCGTTCTGCTCGATGAGCAGGATGGTGGTGCCCTGGGACTTGAGTTCCTGGATGGTCGCCATGATCTTCTGCATCATGATCGGCGAGAGGCCCATGGAGGGTTCGTCGAGCATGAGCAGTTTGGGCTGGGACATCAGGGCCCGTCCCATGGCGAGCATCTGCTGTTCGCCGCCGGAGAGGGTGCCCGCGGCCTGCTTCCTGCGTTCTCCGAGGATGGGGAAGAGGTCGTAGGCGCGCTGGATGTCCTTTTCGATGCCTTCCTTGTCGGTGCGCAGGAAGGCGCCGAGGCGGAGGTTGTCCTCGATCGTCATGCGGGGGAAGATGTGCCGGCCTTCGGGGGAGTGGGCCAGTCCCAGTGAGACGATCTTGTGGGCGGGGATCTTGCGCAGCGATTTGCCGTCGAACTTGATCTGTCCGCCGAGTGGCTGGAGGAGTCCGGAGAGGGTGCGCAGGGTCGTGGTCTTGCCGGCGCCGTTGGTGCCGATGAGGGTGACGACCTCGCCGGCGTTGACCTTGAACGAGATGCCCTTGACGGCCTCGATCTTGCCGTAGGCGACCCTGAGGTCCTCGACCTCGAGCAGTGCGGTCACTTGGCGTCCCCTTCTGTGGTGCTGTGGCCGGCGGCTTCGGCTTCGGCGGCCTCGACCTCGGCGACCTCCTCCTGGCCGGGGGCGTCCTCGAAGGGGGTGCCGAGGTAGGCGGCGATGACGCGTTCGTCGGCCTGGACGACTTCGGCGGGGCCTTCGACGAGTTTCTCGCCCTGGACGAGCACGGCGACCCGGTCGCAGAGGTTCATGATGAACCGGATGTCGTGTTCGATGACGAGGACGGCGATGCCCTGGTCGCGGATGGCGAAGACGAGGTCCTCGGTGGCTCGTGTCTCCTGCGGGTTCATGCCGGCGGTGGGCTCGTCGAGGAGGAGGAGGCCGGGTTCGCTCGCGAGGGCCCGGGCGATTTCCAGCTTGCGCTGTTCGCCGTAGGGGAGGTTGCGGGCGAGGTGATCGGCCTTGGCGGCGAGGCCGGTGAACTCCAGAAGTTCCATGGCCCGTTCACGTGATGCTTCTTCGGCCTTCTTGAAGCTGGGCAGGCGCAGGAGTGCCGACCAGAGGCCTTCCTTGGTCCGCGTGTGTCGGCCGACCAGCACGTTCTCCAGAACGGTCATGTTGGCGAAGAGCCGGATGTTCTGGAAGGTGCGGGCGATGCCGGCCTGGGTGACCAGGTGGGGCTTGGGGGGGAGGACGGTGCCCTTGTAGGTGACGGTGCCCTCGGTCGGGATGTACAGGCCGGTGAGGCAGTTGAAGAAGGTGGTCTTTCCGGCGCCGTTGGGGCCGATGAGGCCGACGATTTCTCCGCTGCCGACGGTGAGGTTGACGCTGCGTACGGCGGTGAGGCCGCCGAAGCGCATGGTGACGCCGCTGGCGTCGAGCACCGTGCCGGTGGTGGTCGTGGTGGTGGTTGTCATGGCGGTCACGCCCCTGCCTTGGCGACGCCGGTCGCGCCTTCGGGCAATGGCTTGTCCTCCGGTACGTCGAGCTGTCCGGTCTCGTGGAATTCGAGCTGCTTCCTGCGGTCGGCGACCAGGCCCTCGGGGCGGAATCGCATGAGGAGCATGAGCGCGATGCCGAAGAGGAGCAGCTGGTACTCCGCCATGAACTGGAGTTTGGCCGGGATGAGGTAGAGCAGTGCGGCGCCGATGAGGGGGCCGCTGATGGTTCCCATGCCGCCGAGGATGACGGCGGCGAGCAGGAAGGCCGAGTTGGGCGGTACGGAGCCGGCGAACTGGTACTGCTCGGGGGTGACGCTGTAGGAGACGTGTGCCTGGACGGTGCCGGCGAGGCCGGCGAGGGAGGCGCCGAGGGCGAAGGCGAGGAGTTTGAGGCGGAAGCCGTTGATGCCCATGGCGGTGGCGGCGGTCTCGTCCTCGCGGATGGCGACCCAGGCGCGGCCGATGCGGGATTCCGCGGAGCGGCGGAAGACCATGACGACGACGACCGTGCAGAGCAGCATCAGCAGGTAGTAGTTGCCGGACCGGGTGAGTTCGTGGCCCAGGACGTCGTGGGGGACGCCGAGGTTGAAGCCGAGGATCTCCAGGTCGGGGATGTTGGGGATGCCGTTGGAGCCGTTGGTGACGTCGGGTCCGCTGTTGCCGTTGAGGTTGTTCATGGTGATGCGGAAGATCTCACCGAAGCCGAGCGTCACGATGGCGAGGTAGTCGCCGCGCAGTCGCAGGGTGGGGGCGCCGATGACCACGCCGAAGATGAGCGAGGCCAGGGCGCCGGTGAGGACGGCCGCCCAGAACGGGAAGTGGACGCCGATGGTCGACTGGGGGGAGCCGGAGACCAGGGCGGCGGCGTAGGCGCCGACGCCGAGGAAGGCGACGTAGCCGAGGTCGAGGAGGCCGGCGAGGCCGACGACGACGTTGAGGCCCAGGGCGACCGTGGCGAAGATCAGGATGTTGGCGCCGATGAGCGCGAACTGGTCGTTGGTCTGGGTGAAGGGGAAGCAGATCGCCGCTGCGAAGGCCGCCGCGAGGGTGACGTTGCGGTGTTTGGCGGTGAGTGCCGAGAGCCGCTTGAGGAGTCCTGCGCGGGTGACGGCGGTGAAGCCGAACGCGGCGATGATCAGGAAGCCGATGAACAGTTCGGAGTACTCGGTGCTGATGCCGTAGGCGAAGACGTACAGGCCGGTTCCGAAGCCGGCGGCGATGATGAGGATCTCTGCCCAGGAGGGGAGTTCTCCGGCGCGGCCGGGTTCGGGGGCGCTGAGGGAGTGGCGGATCCTGCCCCAGAGGTTGGGGTTCTCGTCGTGGTCGTAGCCCTGGTCGGCGGGGAGGCCGAGGGCGCCGATCGTGGCGATGAGGGCTCCGAGGCCGGAGATCCAGGCGCCGGGTTCGAGGTTGACGAGGCCGCCGAGTTCGTAGGAGATGGCGCCGATGGCGTAGCCGGTGGTGCCGAGGACTCCGAGGGCGAGGAGGCGGACGGGGCTGTTGGTGCCGCCGGGGGTGAGCCAGCCGAGTCCGCGGATTCCGTATCCGGCGAGTGCGAACAGCGCGGTGAGTGCGGCTCCGATGAGGGTGAGGACCTGGAGTCCGCCGGGGTAGCCGGTGACGGTGAGGTTGCCGGGGAACTCGTCGGTCCAGGTCCAGGCGAGGAAGGTGCCGGCGAGGGCGATGGCCGAGCCGGCGACCGCGGTGGCGCGTGCTGCGGCGGGCGGCAGCGGGATGATGGGGGTCGGTTGGGC
>NZ_VJZE01000451.1 GCF_009377205.1 Streptomyces phyllanthi | reverse complement strand
CCCCGGCTCCCCCGCGCCGCGCCGCCGTACGGTCGTCAAGGCGGCCGCGGCGGGCGCCGCCCTCGCGGCCCCGCTGGCCGCAGCCGTCCCTGCCCGGGCCGCCGAGGCGCCCGCGTTCCTGCACGGTGTCGCTTCGGGCGATCCGCTGCCCGACGGGGTCCTGCTGTGGACCCGGGTGACACCCACCCCTGAGGCGGTGCCCGGCTCCGGGCTCGGCCCGGACACCGAGGTGAGCTGGACCGTCGCCCTGGACAAGGCGTTCACGAACGTCGTCGTCAAGGGCTCCGTCACCGCCACGGCCGCCTCCGACCACACCGTCAAGGCGGACGTCCGCGGTCTCTCCCCCGCCACCGACTACTGGTTCCGCTTCGCCGCCGGCGGTACCGACTCACCAGCCGCTCGCACCCGCACCGCCCCGGCCGCCACCGCCTCCGTGACCGGCCTGCGCTTCGGTGTGGTGTCCTGCTCCAACTGGGAGGGCGGCTACTTCGCCTCGTACCGCCACCTCGCCGCGCGCGGCGACCTGGACGCCTGGCTGCACCTGGGCGACTACATCTACGAGTACGCCACCGGCGAGTACGGCACGCGCGACACCGTCGTACGCCCGCACGCGCCCGCGCACGAGATCCTCACCCTCGCCGACTACCGCACCCGGCACGGCCGTTACAAGACCGACCCGGACCTCCAGGCCCTGCATGCGGCGGCCCCGGTCATAGCCATCTGGGACGACCACGAGATGGCCAACGACGCCTGGTCGGGCGGCGCCCAGAACCACACCGAGGGCGGCGAGGGCACCTGGGCCGCCCGCCAGACCGCGGCCAAGCAGGCCTACTTCGAGTGGATGCCGGTGCGCCCGGCGATCGCGGGCACCACCTACCGCCGGCTGCGCTTCGGCAAGCTGGCCGACCTCTCGCTGCTCGACCTGCGGTCCTTCCGCTCACAGCAGGTGACGGTGGGCGACGGCGACGTCGACGACCCGGACCGTACGCTCACGGGCCGTGCCCAACTCGACTGGCTGAAGGCCGGGTTGAAGACCTCCGACACGACCTGGCGGCTGGTCGGCAACTCGGTGATGATCGCGCCGTTCGCCCTCGGCAACCTCACCGCCGAGCTGCTGAAACCGCTCGCCGAGCTGCTCGGCCTGCCCAGGGAGGGCCTCGCCCTCATCACCGACCAGTGGGACGGCTACACCGACGACCGACGCGAACTCCTCGCCCATCTGCGGGACAACGCGATCCGCAACACGGTCTTCCTCACCGGCGACATCCACATGGCGTGGGCCAACGACGTACCGCTGAACGCCGGTACCTACCCGCTGTCCGCCTCGGCCGCCACCGAGTTCGTCGTCACCTCGGTCACCTCCGAGAACATCGACGACATCCTCAAGGTCCCCGAGGGCACCGGAACGGCGCTGGCCTCCCCGCTGATCCGCGCCGCCAACCGGCACGTCCACTGGGTCGACACCGACCGGCACGGCTACGGGGTCCTGGACATCACCGCCGAGCGCGCGCAGATGGACTTCTACGTGCTCTCCGACCGCACCAAGGCCGGCGCGACCTCCTCCTGGGCCCGCTCGTACCGCACGCGCAGCGGCACGCAGAAGGTGGAGCGTGCCTACGACCCCGTCTGAGCGGTACCCCGGCCCGCCCCTCGTTCAGAGGGTTTCGAGGAAGCCGAGGGCCACCCGCCAGGTGGCCTCGGCGGCCTCCTCGTCGTAGTCGGGCAGGTCGGGGTCGGTGTAGAGGTGTCCCGCTCCCGCGTACCTGTGGACCTCGACGTCGGCGCCCGCCTTCCGTATCTGCAGGTACCAGGCGTTCAGCCAGTCGTCCGGCTCAAACGGGTCCGGCTCGGCGACGTGCAGCTGGACCGGGAGCTCGTCCACGGAGGCGTTGGCCGCGATGTCCGACGTGCCGTGCAGGAGCAGCAGCCCGCGGGCCTTGTCATCCCCGAGCGCCAGCGTCTGCGCGGTCGCCGCGCCGAGTGAGAAACCGGCGTAGACAAGGCCCCGCTCCGAGTAGGGCGCCGCGGCCAGGACCGCCCGCTTGAGCAGCTCGTCCGTGCCTATGCCGTCCTTGAACGCCCTGCCCTCCTCGACCGAATCGAACGTCCGTCCCTCGAAGAGGTCCGGCGTCCACACCTCATGCCCGGCGGCGCGCAGCCGGTCCGCCGCCTGGCGCACGGCGGGCCTGAGTCCATAGGTCGAATGGAACAGCATGATGTTCATGGGGTCATCGTGCCAGCCGGGTACGACAGCGCGGGACCACCGCCCGTACCCCGGATGGGGCACAACTCACATGTTCATGACCCGGCGGGGCTGGTTACGTTCGAAGGCATGGAGAATCTGCTCCGCCCCCTGATTGTCGTCGGTGGCTCGGTCGCACTCGCCCTTCTCCTCGGGTGGGCCGTGGACCGGCTGCTGCGCAAGGCCGACGAGCGGCACCGCGAGACGCCCCTGTGGGGGCTGCTCCGCCGTGCCCGCGTGCCCTTCCAGCTGGTGCTGTGCGCGGCCGCGCTGAGAGGCTCGTACGACCAGGTGCACGCCCTGGTGGACCACCGAACGGCCATCGGCAGGGTGCTGACACTGGTCCTCATCGGGTCGACCGCGTGGCTGGTGATCCGCATCGCGGCCGCGATCGTCGAGACCTCGTACGCCCGGTACGCGAACACCCACCGCGACCCCGCCCGGATCCGCCGGGTGCGGACCCAGGTGACGCTGATCATGCGGGTGGTCTCCGCGATCGTCGGTGTGGTGGCGGCCGCGGCGATGCTGCTGACCTTCCCGCCGATGCGGGCGGCCGGTGCCTCGCTGCTGGCCTCGGCCGGGCTCCTCGGCATCGTCGCCGGTATCGCCGCGCAGTCCACGCTCAGCAACCTCTTCGCGGGGCTGCAGATCGCCTTCGGCGACATGGTGCGGCTCGGCGACGTGGTCGTGGTCGAGGGCGAGTGGGGCACGGTCGACGAGATCACCCTGACGTTCCTGACCGTGCGCACCTGGGACGAGCGCCGCATCACGATGCCCGTGTCCTACTTCACCTCGAAGCCGTTCGAGAACTGGTCACGGGGCGGTGCCCAGATGACCGGGACGGTCTTCCTCCACATCGACCACTCCGCGCCGCTGCCCGAGATGCGTGAGAAGCTCCGTGACATCCTGCGCGAGTGCTCGGCCTGGGACGGCCGCGCCTTCGACCTGACCGTCACCGACTCGACCCCCACCACCATGGAGGTCCGGACTCTGGTGACCGCCAAGGACCCGGACGACCTGTGGACGGTACGCGTCACGGTCCGCGAAGAGCTGATCCGCTGGCTCAGCGAGAAGCACCCCTACGCCCTTCCACGCGTCAACACGGCCGACGCGGCACTGGCTCCGTGGCAGTTCGACAGCCACCCCGACGGCCGGCCCGACGCCATGGCGGACGACCGGGCGGACGGCGCGCGTCCGCGCACGACACGGGGCCGCGCCCATGAGACACCGGGCACGGGCCCCGGCCGCACCTGACCCGCTGGGCACGGGTCAGTGCCCGCGCTCCGCGCCCCCGTTGACCTGGATGACCTGTGCGGTGATGTGCCCGGCGCCGGGCGAGGCGAGCCAGTGCAGGGTGCTCGCGACATCACCGGGCGTACCGGCCCGTCCGGTCGACGTCTCGGCGACGAGCCGCGCCCGGCGCTCCTCGTCCATCGTGCCGCCGAAGAACTCGGTGTCCTCGACATAGCCGGGCGCCACCAGGTTCACGGTGACGCCGCGCGGCCCCAACTGCCGTGCCAGGTCGAAGGCGTACGGGTGCAGAGCGGCCTTGGAGGCGGCGTACGCCCCGCTGCCCGACCCCCGGTAGGCGGCGATGGAGCTGAGGAACAGCACCCGGCCGCCGGGGTCGGCCAGCCGGTCCTTCAGTGCTTCCGTGAGCAGTACCGCGGTCAGGGTGTTGAGCCCGAAGTTGAGGGCCCAGTTGTGCAGGACGACATCGAGCGGCTCGTCGCTGTCCACCGTGGGCTCCAGATAGCCGGCGCCTCCGGCGCTGTGGATCAGTACGTCCACGGTGCCGAACTCCGCGGCCACGAACCGCTCCACCCCGCGTGCCCCGCTGGGCTTGCTGAGGTCGGCCGCGTACGTCAGCGCCCCGGGCACCTCTGCCTTCTCCAGCACCTCGGCCCGCCGCCCGAGCAGCAGCACCCGGTCTCCGTCCGCGGCGAACGCCCGCGCCGCCGCGAGTCCGATCCCCGTACCTCCACCACTGATCACTACGTTGCGCGTCATGGTGTGATCGTACAAAGGGGAGCGACGAGTGGAGCGAGCCCACCGCCGACCGGACCCTGCCGAAAATCCCGCTACAGAGAGTGCCGCATCGCCCGGTGCGGCATCCCGGCGTCCGCGAACTCCGGCCCGTACGCCACGTACCCCAACCGCTCGTAGAACCCGATCGCATGGGTCTGCGCGTGCAGATCCACCGCCGCCAGCCCCCGCGCGCGGGCCGCCTCCTCGAGGGCCCTCACCATGGCGGCTCCGATGCCCAGCCCGCGCGCCTCACGCGTCACGGCGAGCCGCCCGAGGGAGCCCACGGTGAGGTCGCCGTCGGTCTTCGCCGCGGCCGCCTCCCCGTACAGCAGCCGCCCGGTACCGAGCGGCACCCCGTCGTCCCGGACGGCCAGCACATGCACGGCGTCGGCGTCGTACGTGTCGTACTCGATGTCCTGAGGGACGCCCTGCTCGCCGACGAAGACCTCTTTGCGCACAGCGAAGCACGCCTCACGGTCGGCGGGGTCCTCGGCCACACGGACGACGAACGACGGGCTCATGCGTACGTCTCCTCGTGGACCTGGTCCAGCGCACCCTGCAGGTCCTCGGGGTAGTCGCTCTCGAACTCGACCCACCGCCCGTCACCGGGGTGCTCGAACCCGAGCCGCACCGCGTGCAGCCACTGCCGGGTCAGCCGGAGCCGCTTGGCGAGCGTCGGGTCGGCGCCGTACGTCAGGTCGCCCACGCACGGGTGCCGGTGGGCCGCCATGTGGACACGGATCTGGTGGGTGCGCCCGGTCTCCAGCTTGATGTCGAGCAGCGAGGCGGCGCGGAAGGCCTCGACCAGGTCGTAGTGCGTGACGGACGGCTTGCCGTCCGCCGTGACCGCCCACTTGTAGTCGTGGTTCGGGTGCCTGCCGATGGGCGCGTCGATCGTGCCGCTCGTCGGGTCGGGGTGACCCTGGACCAGCGCGTGGTAGCGCTTGTCGACCGTGCGCTCCTTGAACTGGCGCTTCAGGAACGTGTACGCGTACTCCGACTTGGCCACCACCATCAGGCCCGAGGTGCCCACGTCGAGCCGGTGCACGATCCCCTGGCGCTCGGCGGCGCCCGAGGTCGAGATCCGGTACCCGGCGGCGGCGAGTCCGCCGATGACGGTCGGGCCGGTCCAGCCGGGGCTCGGGTGGGCGGCCACCCCGACGGGCTTGACGATCACGACCACGTCATCGTCGTCGTGCACGATCTCCATGCCCTCAACCGGCTCGGCGACCACCTGCACCGGCGCGGGCGCCTGCGGCATCTCGACCTCCAGCCAGGCCCCGCCGCGCACCCGCTCGGACTTGCCGACCGTCGTGCCGTCGACCATCACCTTGCCCGCCGCGGCCAGCTCGGCGGCCTTGGTGCGGGAGAACCCGAACATCCGGGATATGGCGGCGTCGACGCGCTCGCCCTCCAGGCCGTCGGGTACGGGCAGGGTACGGATCTCGGGAATCGTGCTCACCCGTCGAGTATGCCGGACGGTTCCGACAGCGCCGTACGCGAGCCCGCGCAGCCGAACTCCCCGCGCGCGGGCACCAGTCGCCGTGCCCGGCCCGTCCTGGTGGATCAGACCTTGTGGATCAAGCCTCGTGGATCAAGCCTTGTGGGTCAGTCCTTGTGGACGGTCCCGTCCGGGTCGAGACCCCGGAAGGACAGCAGCACGATCAGGACGCCGCCGCAGACGATCGCGGAGTCGGCGAGGTTGAAGACCGCGAAGCCCTTGGGCGCGATGAAGTCCACCACCGCTCCCTCGAAGACACCGGGCGAGCGGAAGATCCGGTCGGTCAGGTTGCCCAGCGCGCCGCCGAGCAGCAGCCCGAGCGCGACGGCCCAGGGCAGGCTGTAGAGCTTGCGCGCGAGACGGATGATCACCACGATCACGGCGGCCGCGATCACCGTGAAGATGATGGTGAAGGCCTCGCCGAAGCCGAAGGCGGCGCCGGCGTTGCGGATCGCCTCGAACCTCAGCCAGTCCCCGATGATCTCGATCGGCTCGTGGTGCTCCAGCTTCGCGACCACGATCATCTTGCTGACCAGGTCGAGGGCGTACGCCAGCGCGGCGACGGCGAACAGCACCGCGATCCGGCGCGGGCCCCTGGACTGCCCGGCCTCGCCCGCCGCCCCGTCGGCGTCCGACGACGGCCCGTCCGGGGCCGCCGTCTCGCCGGAGCCGGACGCCGGACCGGAGCCGGGCGGCTCGTCGGGGGCCTGCCCGCCTCCGGAGTCGGACCGCTCGCCCGAAGTCGCCTGCCCGCCGGACTGCGCCGGTTCGGCTCCCGCCGCCTCCGGGATGTCCGGCGTACCGATGATGCGCTCCGCCTCTGCCACGTAAGTCCCTCAACCTAGGTTCCTGACTGAGGACGAGAGTACGTCACGGTCCTCGGGGACCACGTGCTCAGGCGGCACTCGCTAGCGGCGTTCCTGTTTCTGCTTGCACTCGACGCACAGGGTGGCCCTCGGGAAGGCCTGCATACGTGCCTTGCCGATGGGGTCGCCGCAGTTCTCGCACAGCCCGTACGTGCCCGCGTCGAGCCGCTCCAGGGCGCGCTCGGTCTGGTCGAGCATCTCGCGCGCGTTGTGGGCGAGCGCCATCTCGTGCTCGCGCGTGATGTTCTTGGTGCCGGTGTCGGCCTGGTCGTCGCCGGCGCCGTCCCCGGAGTCCCGCATGAGGCCCGTGAGGGCCCGCTCGGAGGCGTCGAGCTCGGTCCGCAGCCGCATCGCCTCGGACTGCAACTCCGCCCGGGCCTCGGAGACCTCGTCCTCGGTCCATGGGTCCTCGCCCGGTCGTACCGCGAGCTCACCGGGCTCCACCGCGGCGACCCGTGCCTTGGGTACGGCCGTGGGCTTCTGCGCCGCGGTGGCCGTGCCCGGAGTCTTCTTCGCAACCACTGTCGTGGCTCCCGTCGTCTTTGCGGCCTGGGCCGCGCCCGCCTTCTTGGCCGTGCTCTTCTTCACCGCGCCCTTCGCGGACGCACTCCTGCCTCCGCGTGCGGCGCCCTTCCTGACAGCGGGCCTCTTCACAGCGGTCTTCTTCACCGCCGCCTTCTCACCGGCCGCCTCCTCGACCACCGGCCCCACAGCCCGTTCCTCCTCACTCCCCGCCTCGGCCCCGACCTCTCCAGCCGCTACCTGCC
>NZ_VJZE01000450.1 GCF_009377205.1 Streptomyces phyllanthi | reverse complement strand
GCTCGACATCACTGCCCTCCCCGTAGAGCCGTCACCTCGTCAACCACTCTAGCTACGACCTGTGACACCGCAGTCACGAGGGCCACCGCACCAGGCCGAGAAACATCACGAAAGCGATCAGGACCATCGCAGGGGCGCCAACCGCCAGGATGCCCCGGCGGGACGCGTATCGCCGCGTCCAGGGCAGGCACCAGCTGAGCACCAGGAGAATCAACGAAGCCACAAGGCCTGCCGAGAGAACGGTGAACGCGACATCGAAGCTCTCGGTGAAGCGGTCGGCCTCCGCTCCGTTGCAGGAGTCGCAGGCCATGGGCGAGAGCCCGGCGTAGCCGAAGGCGAAGAGGGCCAAGGGAAGCGTGGTCAGGGTGGAGGCCAGCGGGGGAAGCCAGGCGCCTCGCATCCTCGTGTTCTGCGACTCATCGAGCATGGCTCCACTCAAGCGAGGCTCGGGAGCGCGTGCATGAGTACTCGTGCTTGGTTCTGATGCTCAAGTGACAGCAGAGGAGGACCCGTTGGCGGAACACCGCAAGCTCCGCCAGCAGGCCCCTCACTCGGTCACGACACCCGCCGCGCCCCCGCCGAAGGCACCCCCGTGAACACCCGCGGCGCAGTGAAGCCCGCCGTCGCGAAGGCCTCCTCCACCGCCTTGGTGATCGTGTCCGTGTCCGCGGCGTCGACCAGCACGATGGCCGAGCCGCCGAAGCCGCCGCCCGTCATGCGGGCGCCCAGCGCGCCCGCGGCCAAGGCCGTGTCGACGACCAGGTCCAGTTCCGGGCAGGAGATACGGAAGTCGTCCCGCAGGGAGGCGTGGCCTTCGACCAGGACGGGGCCGATCGCGCGCGTGTCGCCCGACTCCAGGAGGGAGACCACCCGCTCCACGCGCTCGTTCTCCGTCACGACGTGGCGGACCAGGCGGCGGAGCTCCTCCTCGTCGCCCAACCTCTCCAGCGCCGTGTCCAGTTCGGCGTACGGCACGTCCCGCAGCGCGTCCACGTCCAGCAGTGCCGCGCCCTTCTCGCAGCCGGCGCGGCGCTTGCCGTACTCGCCGTCGCTGTGGGCGTGCTTGACCTGGGTGTCGACCACCAGCAGGCGCATGCCCTCGGCGGCCAGGTCGAAGGGGATCTGCTTCTGGGAGAGGTCGCGGGTGTCCAGGAACAGTGCGTGCCCCGCCTCGCAGCACGCCGAGGCCGTTTGGTCCATGATGCCGGTGGGAGCGCCTACGTAGACGTTCTCGGCGCGCTGGCACAGGCGGGCCAGCTGCCAGCCCTTCAGGCCCAGTTCGTACAGGTCGTTCAGGGCGAGGGCGACCACGACCTCCAGTGCCGCCGACGACGACAGGCCCGCGCCCGTCGGAACCGTCGAGGTCAGGTGGACGTCCGCGCCCGTGATCACCGTGTGACCCGCGTCGCGCAGGGCCCAGACCACGCCCGCCGGGTACGCCGTCCAGCCGCGGTCCGACTCGGGGGCCAGGTCGTCCAGGCGCAGCTCGACGACCCCGCCCTCGATGTCCGCCGAGTGCAGCCGCAGGACGCCGTCGGTGCGGCGCGCCACCGCCGCGACCGTGGTGTGCGGCAGCGCGAAGGGCATGACGAAGCCGTCGTTGTAGTCGGTGTGCTCGCCGATCAGATTGACCCGGCCCGGCGCCGCCCACACGCCCTCCGGCTCGGTCCCGTACAGCTCCTCGAACCGTTCCGCGACAGTGGCGGCGACCGCCTCGGCGCCCGCAACGCTCATCCCCTGACCCTGACCTTTCGTACGGGACTGGATCGGAAACTCCAGCCCACAAACTTAACCGTCGCGCCGCTGCGCGAACTCCCACGCGTCCGCCACGATGCCCGCGAGGTCCGCGCGCGACGGGTTCCAGCCGAGGCGCTCGCGCGCCGTACGCGCGGAGGCGACGAGCACCGCCGGGTCGCCGCCGCGGCGCGGGGCCACGACCTCCGGGATCGGGTGCCCGGTGACCTGGCGTACGGTCTCGATGACCTCGCGGACCGAGAAGCCGTTGCCGTTGCCGAGGTTGCAGATCAGGTGCTCGCCCTCGACGGCGGCGTCCAGGGCCAGCAGGTGGGCCTCCGCGAGGTCCGCCACGTGGATGTAGTCCCGGACGCAGGTGCCGTCCGGTGTGGGGTAGTCGTCGCCGAAGACCGAGATCGCGTCCCGCTTGCCCTGGGCGACCTGGAGCACGAGCGGGATGAGGTGCGACTCGGGGTCGTGGCGCTCGCCGCAGGTGCCGTACGCGCCCGCCACGTTGAAGTAGCGCAGCGACACCGCGCCCAGGCCGTGGGCCGCCGCCTCGCCGGTGATCATGTGGTCGACGGCCAGCTTCGAGGCGCCGTACGGGTTGGTCGGGGAGGTGGGGGCCGACTCCACGATGGGGGTCGTCTCCGGCTCGCCGTACGTCGCCGCCGTTGAGGAGAAGACGAGCTTGCGGACGCCCGCGGAGCGCATGGCGGCGAGCAGCTCCATCGTGCCGCCGACGTTGTTCTCCCAGTACTTCTCCGGCTTGACGACCGACTCACCGACCTGCGAGAACGCGGCGAAGTGGAGCACGGCGCCGTACGACGAGTCCAGCCATTTGGCGGCGTCGCGGATGTCGCCCTCGATGAACTCGGCGCCCGCCGGGACGCCCTCGCGGAAGCCGGTCGAGAGGTTGTCGAGGACGACGACCTCGTGGCCCGCCTCCAGCAGATGCTGCGCGACCACACTGCCGACGTAGCCCGCGCCACCGGTGACCAGGTACTTACCGCTCATCTACTCGCTACCTCTCGCAGTCGCTCGGCCGCGCGCTCCGGCGGCACGTCGTTGATGAACACGCTCATACCGGACTCGGAACCCGCGAGAAACTTCAGCTTGCCGGAAGTGCGGCGGATGGTGAAAAGCTCGAGGTGAAGAGCGAAGTCCTCGCGTACGACGCCGTCGAACTCCTCCAGCGTGCCGAAGGGTGCCTGGTGCCAGGCCGCGATGTACGGCGTGGGCGGTTCGTCGTCGCCGAATATCCGGTCGAAGCGATTCAAGAGTTCCAGATAGACCTGGGGGAATTCTGTGCGCGCGTCCTCGTCGAGCGCCAGCAGGTCGGGGACCCGGCGGCGGGGGTAGAGGTGCACCTCGTACGGCCAGTGCGCCGCGTACGGCACGAAGGCGACCCAGTGCTCGGTGCGGAGCACGACCCGCTCGCCGGCGAGCTCCCTCTCCAGTACGACGTCGAAGAGGTTCTCCCCGCCGGTCGCCTCCTTGTGGGCGGCGAGTGAGCGCAGCATCAGGGCGGTGCGCGGAGTGGTGAAGGGGTAGGCGTAGATCTGCCCGTGCGGATGTCCGAGGGTCACGCCGATCTCGGCGCCGCGGTTCTCGAAGCAGAAGACCTGCTCCACGGAGGGGAGGTGCGACAGCTCGGCGGTGCGGTCGGTCCATGCCTCCAGGACCAGGCGCGCCTGCTCCTCGCTGAGGTCCTTGAAGGACGCGGTGTGGTCGGAGGTGAAGCAGACGACCTCGCAGCGGCCGGAGTCGCCGGCGAGCGACGGGAAGCGGTTCTCGAAGACCACAACGTCGTACGAGGAGTCGGGGATCTCGCTCAGCCGGTCGCCCTGGGACGGGCACAGGGGGCATTCGTCGGCGGGCGGGTGGTAGGTACGGCCCTGGCGGTGCGAGGCGATCGCGACGGAGTCGCCGAGCAGCACGTCGTGCCGCACCTCGGACGTGGTGACCGTACGGTCCAGCGGGCGCCGGTCCGCGGCGTCGCGCACCTTGTCGTCGCGCAGGTCGTAATAGATCAACTCGCGACCGTCGGCCAGCCGGGTCGAGGTCTTCTTCACGGCGGACTCCCCATCCGTACCCGATCAATCCACCAAACAGAACCGAACACATCAAACCATAAATCCCCACCCACGTCACCGGTCGCATCCCAGGAAAGCTCACCGGCCGATGTGAGGGGAGCGAGGGTAGTGAGGGGGAGTGCGAGGAGTGGGAGGAGTGAGCTCTGCGGCTCCGGAGCGGGAGCGGGAGCCGGAGCGGGAGCTTCAGGGCGGCCTGGGGCAGGTACAGCTCAGGTGGGGCGCCGCCAAGGGGAGCCATCGGGTGCAGCGCCTGCCGGGCGCCCCGCACGTACGAAGTCGAGGTACTCGTCCTGCACCACGCCTTCGTTCACCCACCGTCCTCGGACTGCCCCCGTGAGGCCCTCGGCAGCCGTGAGCGCGTCGAGGGCGTCTTCAGCGGAGGCAAGCAGGCGACCGAACTCCTCTTCCTCGTCATCAGGATCCAGAGGCGGAAACTCGCCCACGTCGCAGAACGTCTCGCTTCCGGCATCCTCGAGGGCGTGGAGGAAGACCTCAAAGGTCGCCTTCGTCGGCCTGACTTCGACGTAGCGGATGCCCGGTCGTTCGGGGTAGCCGGCCGGGCCCAGAAACTGCTCGACCGACCGACCGCGTCTCAGGGCCCCCAGGGCAAAGACTTCCGTCAGATAGCGCACGCGGGAACAGTAAGCTCGCGGGTCATCCCTGAGGGGGTGCGGTCGGCCGTTCGTCGTCGATGACCGGTGCGGAGTAGTCGTCCGGGACGAAAGTGCCTTCGAGCCGGATCAGTTCGGAGTCACTGAGCCGAGGTGGTACCCATCCACGACGGCGTGCGTGGTCCACGAACCGGACGTCCACGGGCACGTGGTACCTCCCGACGTAGTGAGCAAGGTCCGTGTACCAGAACCACTCGCCGTCGGTGAGGAGACGCAGTCCGTCGATCAGTTCCTTCGTGGGGCTGAGGATGTCGTGGACCCGGGAGGTCGTTGCGGCAAGTACGGAACCGGCACGCAGGTACCGCACGAGATCGCGCTCGTACGCCTCGCCCTCAGCACGCACCGAGTCCCGCAAGGACGGTCCGTCGGGCCGACCGTGCCCCAGCTCCCGGAACTCGCCGAGGAAGCGATCCACGTGTACGTCCTCCCCGCTCACCGGAGGCAGCCCGGACGCATGGACTCCGCGATGTCGCCGACTTGCCGGAGTTGATCAGCGGTGAGGCGTCGTACGTCCCAGATCAGCTCGGCAACGCCCGCGGTGGTGGTCGGCTTCGGCGCCGAGGGCTCATCGGGCAGTGCGACGTCGGTCAGGGCGGCCAGGTCGGCCGCGGGGATGCCCAGCACGGCGGAGAAGTCCAGCAGGAGGTCAGGGGTCAGCTGCTTGCGGCCGTGGCCCACCATCCCGTATGTGGACGCGGACCAGTAACGGCCCGTGACCAGCAGGAACGTCGTGGCTGTGCCCGTCCAGGCGAGGTTCCGGTTCCTGAGCATGCGCAGCAGCAGGGCGCCAGGGCCTGCCGGGTACTGCTCGTGCTTCGGCGGTCGGGGGGCGGGCAGCCGCGCGTGCTCCTCCTGCGGCAGCGACTCCACTAGCCGGCGCAGCTCATCCCTATGCTCCGGCGACAGGAACATGGCGTGCTCCACTAGGCGGGGAACACACCTGCCGGCATTCGCGTCCACGGGAGCGAGGTCGTCCGGTACCGGCGCTCCTGCGATCACGAAGAGGTCTGCCGCGTGCAGACCCAGCGCGGGCGCGAGCCGCTGAAGCAACGACGGATCGGGTACCTGGCCGTGGAACACCGTCCGCAGCTCGGATTCGGCGACGCCGGCCAGTGTGGCCAGGGCACCGATGCCCAGCCCCCTGCGATCCGACAACCGCGCCAACAGCACGTCGAAGCCTGCGTCCCCCGTCATTCGAACAGCCTAGCGACAGCTCGAGGCCCAGTTCAGTGGCGCTTCTGGAGACTGTCCAACCGCGGACGGACAAGCTCGCCATTGCCTACCAGGCCGCACTCCCCCTTGCCGCCATCCTCATCTGAACCCGGAAATAGCCTGCTCGGTCAGCGATCGACCACCCAGCGCGCGTCCACGGGCCAGGATCCCTCGCTGACGATGCACTCGATGATCCGCAACGCTTCCTCAAGCGGCACAGTGTCCTCGTCCGCATACTCGTCATGCTGCCCGTTGGAGAGGACGAAACCCTCGCTCGATCCGTCGGCACCCGGGTCCACGGCGTGTTCGCCCGCATCGCCTTCTTCGTCGAGCAAAGACACCGCCGCGCGCTCGGTGTTGGTAACGAAGGCCACCAAACGACCGCATGAACTGGACAGCCACGTCTCGCGTTGCCCTCCATCAATCCTCGCCCGCAGTCTCTCCACCACCACCTCCGGCGACACTGGCAAACCGCTGCCGTCATCGATCACCCATGACTCGATCACGGGCATGACGATCTCATAGCCGGATCTGAGAGACAGCCCCTTACCCCTCACGGCGCCCAGATACGTTCAGGACTGCCCTGAGCTGGTCCTGTGACATTTCACCGCGTGCCCACGCCACGGCATGAAGGTCCTGGACCGACGCGCCGAACGCCTGCTTGAGCACGTACGCAAGGTTCAAGGGACATTCCCGGAGGCGCAGATGGCTCGACACCATCAGGTCCGCCACCTCCATGTACGTGACCAGCGAGAGGGGACGCGCGAAGGTCACCGGCAGATCTACCAAGTTGACCTGTCGAGTCACCGTATGACCTCGCGCAACCGTGAGAGGGCTTGTGGGATCATTGCGGCACCTGACCGCGCACGCTGCTGGCCATTCGGCTGACTGCCTGTTGCACCACTCAATTGCATCGTGCCGCCGCCATCAGGACTCCGGGGGCGGAGTCCAAGACGGGCTGTTGATCGGAATGCTCCGGGTGCAGGGCTCCCCTTCCACGCTCTCGAAGTCGTACTCGTCGAGAAAGAGAGATCCCTGCTCCACCATCGGAAAGGAAGCCAGGAGCGCATCGGTGTCAACGCGAAGCAGGACCTTGAGATCGGAACCGATCAACCACACCCGCTTGGCACTCACGATCAGGACGGCGTCAGCCTCCGGTACCAAGGACACGCCGCACACTTCGAGCGACGACTTCCCAACAGGCTCCAACTCGTACGAAGCCCTCACCGAACCGTCCGCCGCGCCGATCACCAACGCTGTCGTATCGCCGAGAAGCACCAGCGTGTCCGTGACGGTCCAGTAGAGGCACCCATAATCGCTGGTCCATGAGTCCGCGTACCGGAGACTCGGGTCCTCCCCGAGGAGACCGAGATCGACGTCCCAGGCAATCGTGCCGACCTCGCTCTCCCGACGAATCCTCAGATGATCACGGTCGTCCACAACCCCGCACAGGACATCCCCAGAAGGCAGCGGCACCACAGGTCTGCCCTCGAAAGTGACCTTACATGTCATCACATCTCCACCTTCTGAAGCGGCGGCTCGCCCTTGGTGTAGTGAAAGCGCCGCAAAATTCAGCTAAGCGCTGTCCCGTAATTGATCTACGACATGCTCATTGACCTGCCTGTTTCTTCGTCATCCGGCGAGGGTGAGGTTGTGCAGGCGGGCGATGCCGAGCATGGCGTGGTGGACGCCATCGCCCTTG
>NZ_VJZE01000044.1 GCF_009377205.1 Streptomyces phyllanthi | reverse complement strand
TCCCCCGGCCCCGCTGCCCGCCGCTGTCGCGAGGCCCGGTGCCCGGCCCCGCGATCGGCGCCATCGGTGACGCTCTCCCGCTCCCCGTACCACTGCGCCACCGTGCCACCGCACCACCGCACCACCGCACCACCGCACCACCGCACCACCGCACCACCGCACCAGGACAGTGCGCGTGATGCGGCGACCGCGCGGAGGCGCGGCAGGACCGACGCCGAACCGTCCACGCCCACGCCACGCCCACGTGCCACCCTCGCCGGGGTGGTGGGGGTGCCCCGGACCGAGGCGCGGCCGCGGCGGCTGGCCTGAGAGCCTGTGTCGTCCTCAGTCGTGGGGTACGACGGCCACGGGGCAGCCGACGTGGTGGATCACGGCATGGGTGACGGGACCGGTACGCGGGCCCACCGGCCGTTCGGCCAGCTGATGCCCGACGACGAGCAGGCTCGCTGCGGAAGCGGCCCTGATCAGCGCCGTCGTGGCCTTGCCCTCCGACACGGCTTCCACGACCTCGACGTCCGGGTACTTGTCGCGCCACACCTTGAGCACGGCGGACAGGAAGCCTTCCCACTCCTCCAGCTGCTGGGGATCGTCCATCAGAGCGATGTCTCCGGGGCCGAGACCGAGGGCGGAGGGCGCCTGCCAGGCGCAGACGACCCGCAGCCGGGCGCGACGCAGCCGGGCGGCCTCGAAGGCGAACTCGATCACCTCGTCGCAGGGATCGCCGAGGTCGAGACCGACCACAACGTCCCGGTAGCCGGTCGTGGTGGAGGCGCTGCCGTCGTTCTCCGGGAAGTGCTCGTCCTCGGCCTCCTCCCCTGCCCGTACCAGAACGACGGGACGGGTGGCCTTCGCCACCACGCCCAAGGCGGCCGAGCCCACCAGCAACCCGGTGAAGCCGCTCAGCCCACGAGAACCCAGTACCAGCAGATCGCCCTGCTCGGCCTCCTTCAGCAGGGCCGCGGTCGCCGGGCCCTCGACCTGCGCGTCGTACAGGCGCACGGCGGGAACGGCACCGCGGACGCGTTCCTCCGCCTGGCGCAGAACGCGCCCGCCCAGGTATCGCTGCGCGGCGGTGGGGGCACCTCCCTGCTCGAGCGAAGCCGAGGGCTTGGGGGAGGGCACGCCGTCCGCCTGGCGGGGGCGCCAGTTCCAGGCGTGCACCAGTCGTAGCGGTCGGTCGCGCCGCTCGGCCTCGCGTGCGGCCCACTCGGCTGCGGCCAGGCTCTCGGCGGATCCATCGACTCCGGCGATCACAGGTGGAAGCACGACACACCTCCAGCAGTCACGGTTTCGGTCTGCTCCCCATGGCCAGCGTCACGCGACAGCGCCCACGGCGCGAGGGGCTACCAGGTCCTCGCCCGGGGCCATCCGGCCCCTGGTACCGGATGGTGAACGTGGACGTCCCGCAAAGAGGGTTGCGGTTCACTGTCCGGACCGCTGCGGAACGATCGCCACGGGGCAGGCGGCGTGATGCAGGAGCCTGTGCCCCACCCGGCCCAGCTGGAGGCCGAAGTGGCCGTGCCTGCGCCGGGCTCCGATGATCAGGAGGTCCGCGGCGGCCGAGCGGTGCAGCAACACCTTGCGGGCCGGTCCTTCGACGGTGGCACGGTGTACCCAGACACCTGGGTGATCCGCCACCGCATCGTGGATGAGGGCGTCCAGCCGAGTGGACGCCCGCTCCCTGTAGTAGCGCGCGGGCTCCCCGGCCGGCGGGGGATGGTGGGTCGTCTCGTGCGCGGGGCGGCGCCAGGCCCGTACGACGTAGAGCGTGCACTTGCGCACCTCGGCCTCGCGGAACGCGAACCGGACCGCCTCGCCGCTCGTGTCGGGCTCTCCCGCGCCGAGCATGATCCGTTCGTGGGTACCGGCCACGCCGGCCTTGTCCCCACGGACCACGATCACCGGACAGGGAGCGCGGGCTGCGACGGCCAGGCCGACCGATCCGAGGAGCAGCCCCGTCAGCTCGCCGCGGCCACGCGATCCTGTCACCAGGGCCGAGGCGTTGTTGCCTGCACGCAGGAGGGCGTGCGTCGCTTCCTCGGGCACCACCTCGATGGAGACCTTCACACCCGGGTTGCGCTGACGAGCGCGCTCGGCCGCGAAGCCGACGATGTCCTCCGCGTCCTCGGCCATGAGCTGCTCGGACGGGTGCTTCTGGCTACGCGGCGGCATGACGCCTTCACAGCGTTCCCGCCAGGGCGGAGGGACTTTCGGACCGTGCCAGTGCGCGCCGGAGGGTTCGCCGACGTGGCTCGCGTCCTTTCAGCAGCGGGCGGAAGTGCGGTGCTCCGCGGCAGCCGTCGGCAGCTCCCCGGCCTGCTTCGGCGGTCTGCGCACGCGACGACGCAGGATCCGAACGGCGAGCGCGTCGAGCGATGCGGTGAGGACGCACGTCACGCCCACCGCCACGACCAGCAGAACCGCGAACCGCTCCCAGAACTCCGGTGTCAGACTCGTACCCATGGTGTCCTCGCTCCCCCCTCGGGCCAGCGCCGTTGTGTCCCTCCTCTCAGCCAACTCCCCTATGCATTGCGGCGCATGAGCCGAACGGCCCCGAACACAGGGCGCAAGCGGCCCTTGTGCCAGTACGACAGCGGACGGGGCTGCACCGACCGAGTGGTGCCCGCGCTGCCGGCCGCGGCCGGAGGGGGTTTGTTAGTGGGCGCCCTGGATGTGGAAGTTGAAGTCGGTGTGACCGAGGGCGCCGTACAGGCGCAGCCAGATCGGCAGCAGCATCTCGGCGCCCCGGGCGGACTCGATGCCGCCGAGGTCGATGACGCTGCTCTCGGGCCAGCCGAAGGACACCAGCATCTCGGTGACCTGCTGCTTGGCGCCCTTGTTCTCGCCGGAGACGAAGACGTTGTGTGCTCCGGCGACGCGGCTGGGCTCGACCATGATGCGGCAGTTCATGGTGTTGAGGGTCTTCACGACGTGGGCGTCGGGGAAGGCGCGCTGGATCTGTTCGGCGAGGCTGTCGGTGTTGACCGGGTCCAGCACGGGCGGCATACCCCGGGAGGGGTCGAGCGGGTTGGCGATGTCGATGAGCACCTTTCCCGCCAGGTGCACGCTGCCCGCGGCTTTCAGGGCGTCGAGCGTGGCGGCGCCGGCGGTGGTGTTGACGACCCTCTCGCCGAAGGCGGCGGCCTCGGTGAAGGACCGCGGTTCCACGGCTGCGTGAGCCATGTGCCAGGTGGCGAAGGGTGGGGTGCCCATGGCGTCCGGCTCGGTACGGGCGAGGGTCGCTGCGGGGTCGCGGGTGCCGATGACGACCTCGTGGCCCAGGGAGGACAACCTGGTGGCGATGGTCCGGCCGACGATGCCGGTGCCGAGGACGGCGTAGCGCATGGAGACGGGTTCCTTTCCGGCTGGGCCGGCCGAGGGGCGAAGGCACACAGTGGTGTGCCGGATCGGCCATGAGGCCCAGGCAAGCAGGCCGCGATGCCGCTGCCCGCTCGTCGGCCGGGGGACGAGCGGGGTTTCACCCGGGCGGCCTTCGGCCGTGCCGCCCGGGTGGGTGTGACAGCCGATGCGTATGTGTCCTGACCGCGCCCTTGTGTTCGCCGGGGCCCGGACCTGCGCGTAGGGCCCTTCGGGCCGTGCCCCTCCCCCGGTCCCCGCGTCGCCGCCGTGCACGCGGGCCGGGGCGACCACCGTACTGTCGATCGCGCGCGCCGGTTCCGAGGCCGCCGACGTGCTCAGCAGCACCGCGCCGTCGTCGAGACAGAAGTTGACCGGCAGGACCGCGGGCAGGGGCCTGACGCGTGTGGACGATACGGCCGACGGGCACCTTCGCCGGCTCACGGCGGAGCCGCTCCATGCCGAGAATCCGCCCTTCCGGGCGCAGGCCGGCAGGCGAAGCCACGCCGGCTACGGTCCGCCGACCCCGCCGTCCAGCAGATCGTGCGGCGGGCGGCGCGGAGTGGCGGGGCCTTCCGGGCCGTAGCCGAGACGGATCAGCATCTGGGCGTGACCCGCGTGTTCGGGGACGGAGCTCAGGGAACGGCGCAGGTCGGGCCATTCCATCGGCTGGTGCAGAAGAGAGGCCCGCACCCCGTGGACCGTGGCGACGAGCAGAGCGTGTTCCAGCGCCTCGCCGGCGCGCAGCCAGTCCGTACGGCGATCGTGCTCCGTCGTCAGCAGGGAGATGACGGGGGTGGTCTCGAACAGCTGGGAGCGGAGCCGCTCGGGGTGTCGCTGGGCGGTGAAGTCGCGCATGGCGAGTTGTTCCTGAGCGTCCTGCGGACCGAGTGCCACCCGCGGGAGACCGAGATCGGTGGCCTCGTCCGGGTCCCGGTGGACCCAGCGGCGGCTCTCCGCGCCGCGGTCGGGGTCACTCCTGTTGCGCTGCTCGGCCTCCGTGGTCAAGCGCAGCAGCCGCGCCCTCTCGGCGGCCCCGGGGAAGGTGAGCGCGGCGCCCTCCACCCGCACGGCCTCGGTGAGTTCTGCGCGTACGTGTGGGGGCAACGGCTTGCTGGAGAAGGGGAACCGACTGCTGTGCCTGCGCCAGATCGCCGCGTAGAGGTCGGCACGACGGCCCGTACGGCCGGGGGTCGTGGGACTGGTCGGACGGACCGTGGCCAGCAGGCTGGGGTCCTCGGGTCTCGGCAGCAGGCGGGTGACCGGCAGCCAGCCGAAGTGGGTCATGGCGACACGCAGGTTGAAGACGGCGGCCCCCACGGAGAGGTGCAGGGCTCGGCCTGTCGGGTCCGTGTGGCGCAGGCCCCGCTCCGGAGCGGCACGCACTTCGAGTGCGACCGCGTCGTGGTCCAGGCGGTAGCGCCATGGCTGGGTGTTGAAGATCGAGGGTGCGGCGACGGCGGCGGCGAGGCACCTCTCCACAGTCGCGGCATCGAGCTGCCTGAGGGGCATGACGCCCTCCTCACAAGACCGGCGTCGTTTCGCTGTCCTCCGAGTGTGAGAGGCCGACGGCAAGGCCGCGAGGGGCCGACAGTCCCTCCCCCGGGTCCGGTCGGACCACACATCGCCACCCGCTTTTGCGGCCAGGGCCGAACGGCCCACTGCCGTGTGCAGTCACACGCCGCGGTGGCGGTGGCGGAGCAACCCGCTGCGACGGCGCGACGATGTCATCGAGGCGTGGATCGTCGTCGCCGTATGGACGGTCATGGTCCTGGGCGGCGCGCTCGTCGGCGCGGTGACCGCCTCTACGGCGTGGAGTTGTCCGCCTGAGCGGAGGCGCTCGTACGCAGCCGCCTGTCCTTCAGCCGGGACGAGTCCTCCGAAGATCCGCGCATCCTGCACGCGCGCGGCGGCCCCCACGCCGAGGTCGCCTCCGACGCGGAGCTCTCCCGCCGTCGCGGGGTCGGCCTGGCGCTTCATTCGCGGTGCAGCACGACCTTGAGGGCGCCGGTGTCGGTGCCGTGGGCGAAGATCTCGTAGGCGTCGTTCATTCGGTCGAGGGCGAAGGTATGGGTGACGAGCTGGGAGACGTGCAGGCGTCCGGAGGTCACCAGATCGAGCAGCCATGGTGTGGAGGAGGTGTCGACCTGGCCGGTGCTGATCGTCATGTTCTTGCGCCACAGAGCTTCGAGGTGCAGTGTGGCCGGCTTGCCGTGCGTGCCGATGTTGGCGATGTGACCTCCTGGCCGCACGACGCGTGTGCACAGGATGAAGCTGTCCGGATCACCCGCGGCCTCGATGGCCACGTCGGCTCCGGGGCCCTCGGACAGGTCGGCGATCAGCCGGCCGGGCAGTTCGGCCGCGTCGGCACCCAGGCGGCCGGCTGTTTCCAGCCGGGAAGGAGACAGGTCCACCGCGATGATCCTGCGGGGCGAGTAGATCCGCGCGGTGATGACCGCGGCAAGCCCTACGGGGCCTGCGCCCACCACGACGACGGTGTCTCCGGGGCCGACGTGTCCGTTGCGCACCCCGACCTCGTAGGCGGTGGGGAGGACTTCTGCGAGCAGGACGGCGTCGTCGAGCGGGAGGGCGGAGGGCCATCGGTGGGTGGAGTAGTCGGCGAAGGGCACCCGTACGAACTCGGCCTGCGTTCCGTTGAGCAGACTCCCCAGGAGCCATCCACCGCCGCCGCGGCACTGTCCGTACATGCCGTCACGGCACGGCTGACAATGGCCGCAAGCCGAGACGGACGACACGATCACCTGGTCACCCGGGCGCAGGTCGTGGACGTCGCGGCCGACCTCCATGACCTCGCCGACGGCCTCGTGGCCGAGGATCGTTCCCGGCTTCACCTCCGGGAGGTCTCCACGCAGGATGTGCAGATCACTGCCGCAGACGCTGGTGGCTTCGACGCGTACGACGGCATCGGCAGGGTCCTCGATCGCCGGATCCGTTGCCGTGTCCCAGGAGGTCTGTCCGGGGCCGTGGTAGACGAGGGCTCGCATGGTCACCCACTCCCTGGCTGACTCCGCCGGCTCTCTCCACCGTCGCTCTGGAGGGGCGCCCGGGCAACCGGGACAAGGCTGGACTTCTCAGGACGGTCGAACTCTTGGGCTCCTCAAGGGCGGCACGCCACTGAGCCGGGCCGGCCGGGTGGCTCGCCATTCGGGCCGACGGCGGCAGCGAGGTGTCACTGCTGCGGAGGGGCGGTAGGGCTCCCTCGTCCGGCGTTCATGGCCGGACGGGCGGAGATGCCACTGCGCCGATCAGTGCGAGCCACCCGGTCAACCCGGCCGGGTCGGCGGTCCCGCACCGGAAGCCGACATGCCCGTCCGGGCGGACGGCCACCAGACCGCGACCGGGGCTGTTCGTCAGCCGGAGGACCGTGACACGGGGGCCGAGCGCCGTGTCCGGCGGCGGGTCGGCGTCGCGCTGCAGCAACAGGTGCACACCAGGGCGGGCCAGCAGCCCGTGCAGCCGCCTGGGAGGTCCCCCGACGCTGACGGTCGCGTCCGGCAGGCGGTCTCCGGGGCGGGGAGCGCCGCGCAGGCGCGGCGCTCCCCCCACCGACAGGGGGCTGCGCCGGTAGTTCACCCGCAGCTGGGAGATGAGACGGATGGCCTCGGCGACCAGCCGGCGCCGCTTCAGGAGGGCGGGTATGGCGGGGGCCGCGCGCGGAGCGGCCGCCTCCGGCCGAGGTGCCGTCGGCGAAGCGGAACCTCATCCCCAGCCGTTCCCTCGGCAAGCGGATCCAGTGCCGGGCGAGCAGGGCAGGGGTGGCACGGAAGCACGCGGCAACGGCCCGCCATGCCTCGCCGGGGGCGAGCGGTCTCTGTTCACCCATGGTGGCCTCCTGCCGAAGAGCCGTAGTGGGCTCAGTCATGGGGGACGACGGCGACGGGGCAGCGCGCGTGATGGATGGCTGCCTGGGCCACGGGGCCCAGGCGTGGCGCCGGGGCGTGCCGGTGTTCCCGGCGGCCGACGACCAGCAGCCCAGCGGAATCGGCGGCACGTACGACGGCCTTGGCGGGGCTGTCGAGATCGATGGTGTCGGTCACCTCCACGCGCGGAAACTTCTCACGCCAGGGTTGGAGTGCCTTGCTCAGCTGTTTGCCTGCCTCCTGTCTGATCTCCTCGGTGATGTCGTGGTCCACGCCCCAGGGCAGGTGGGCGTGGAGCGGCACGCTGTGGCCGTGGACGGCCCGTAGGGGCACACCCCTCGCCGCGGCGGTGGCGAAGGCAAAGGCGAGCAGATCGTCGCAGGGGCCCTGCAGTCCCAAGCCCACCACTACGCTGCCGGTGGGTGTGGGTGGTGGCTCCTGGGGACGGGCCTCGGCACGGACCAGCACCACCGGCCGCTCGGCCCGCGCCACGACGGCCATGCCGATGTCGCCCAGGAAGTAGCTCTCGACAGGCTCCAGACCCCGCGAACCGATCACCAGCATCTCGGACTCCGAGGCCGCTTGGACCAGCGCGTGCCCGGCGTCGTCGGGGACCAGGTTTCCGACGACGGACAGGCCCGGATGGGCTGCCTGGAGCTCCGCCCGCGCGGTGTGCACGAGACGCCTCGCCCAGTAGTTCTGATCGATCTCCGAAGGAATGCGCGTCGGCTCCGGCGCCAGCATCGGCCACGCGTGCAGCAGACGCAGCGTGAGCTTGCGCCGCTCGGCCTCGTCGGCGGCCCAGTGAGCTGCGGCGAGACTCTCGGGTGAGCCGTCCAGGCCCACGGTGACGACTGGTTGCATGGCGGCGGCCTCCGTCTCGTAAGAAGCTGGAAATGACGGTGGATGACCGGGAACGATTCCGACGGCGTGGACGGTCCGGACGTCGTCGGCATGCCGAGCGTGGTGCGTTCTCTCATTCGAGGAGTACTGCAATCCCCTCCGCGGCGCATGTGGACCTGTGGAGGAGGCCGGAGACGGGGAGCCCGGCACGAGAGGAGACAGGGGCGGTGACCATTCCCCTGGTGGTCGGCACCGACGGGTCCGAGGCGAGTCTGGAGGCGGTGGGCTGGGCCGCCGAGGAGGCGGTCCGGCATGATGTGCCGCTCCACCTCCTGCACGCGGCGGCGCGGGATCGCGATGTGTCCGACGTGATCAGTGCCGCCTCGGAGCGTGCCAGGAACGACGCTCCCACGGTGCGGCTGTCGAGCGAGGTGCTGCCTGCGGACGCGGCCTCCGCACTGGTCGCCGAGGGGCGCAACGCCTTCGCGCTCGTACTCGGTGCCAGAGGACTGGGAGACCTTGCCGGGATGCTCCTGGGCTCGGTCAGCCTGGCCGTGGCGGCACGAGCGGACTGCCCGGTCGTCGTGGTGCGCGGCGCGGCTGAGCACCGGGGTACTCGGTTCGGAAGCATCGTCGTCGGTGTTGAGGAGGGAGAGGGAAGCGGCACGGCCGTGCAGTTCGCGTTCCGCGAGGTCCATGTGCGGCGCTGCCGGCTGGTGGCCGTGCATGCCTGGAGCTCACCGTTCGGTGCTTTCACCGCGCCTCAAACCCTGTCGTGGCACGCCCTGGAGGCCCACCGGCGTCCACCGGCACAGGTGCTGGACGACGCCCTGCGCTGCCCGGCGGAGCGGTACCGCGACGCCCCGCTGAGCCGACGGGTGGTCGAGGGCCCGGCGCGACGGGTACTGCTGGAGGCGGCGTCGGGCGCGGACCTGCTGGTCGTCGGCGCCCGCAGACGACAGGGACACCTGGGCCTGCAACTGGGCCTGATCAACCATGCGGTACTGCATCACGCGCCGTGCCCCGTCGCGGTCGTTCCCCAGATATGACCCCAGGTATGACCGCTGACATGACCCCAGATATGACCCCAGATATGACCCCAGATATGACCCCAGATATGACCCCAGATATGACCCCAGATATGACCGCTGATATGAGCGCGATCGGCCAGGACGAACCATGTCGGCGGTCGGCCGCCTCGGGGCCGGAAGTCGGTCCTGCAGGGACCTTCGGCCCTGTGACCGGAGCCCGCTGCCGTTCGATGGTGGGACAAGTGGTGGGGGTACGGACCAGCGACCTGCTGGAGGCCGATGTGGGTGCACAGGATTCGCCGTACGCGTCCGGTTCGCCCCCGCCGCGCCAGGAGCACACGTCAAAGGGGGCGAACCCCTTGAGACGTACGTCCGACAGGATCGAATCCTGGTTCGGTGGCCTCCTGTTGCTGGCACTCGTCCTCGGCCTGCCGGTGGCCGCGCTCAGCGCGGGGCTGACCGCGTACGGGGCCTCGATGCGCATCGTGCAGGCCCAGGCCGCGGAACGGCACGAGGTCACCGCCCGGCTGACGACGAACCTCAAGGGCAATACCGATGCGGCGAAGCAACAGGCGCTGGTCCGCTGGAGCGACAGCGACGGCACGGTGCGAACGGGAACCACCCTCGTGAAGTCGGGGACGCCCCAGGGCGCCACCGTGCGGGTGTGGGTGGACCGGGACGGCAGCCTCACCAACCCGCCGATGAGCGCTCTCAACGCGCGGACCAGCGGCTGGTTCGCGGGCGGTATGGCAGCGGCCGGTGTGACCGCCGGGTTCTTCGCGGCGCGGGCAGGCATGCGCCATCTGCTGGACCGGAGAAGGTACGCCCGGTGGGACGCGGAGTGGGACCTGTTGGAGCCCCTGTGGTCCGGGCGCTTCCGCCGGTGAAACAGGAGACCGGACGGGAGCCGAGGAGGCGACGCCGATGTCCGACGCGACGACCACCGACCTGTACGAAGTGACCATGGCCATGTCCTACCTGCGCGAGGGAATGACCGGGCCCGCGACGTTCAGCCTCTTCGTCCGTGACCTGCCTCCCGAGCGTGGCTTCCTGGTCGCCGCGGGGCTGGAGTCGGCCCTGGACTACCTGTCCGGCCTTCATGTCGGCTCCGAGGACGTCGACGCCTTCGCTTCCGCGCTGAACCGTCCGCGGCAGGAGCTGCAGCCCCTGTTCGGCCTGGAGTTCACGGGCGACGTTCGCGCGGTGCCGGAGGGGCGGATCGTCCTCGCGGGGGAGCCCCTGCTGGAGGTGACAGCGCCTCTTCCGCAGGCCCAGCTGGCCGAGACGTACGTGCTCAACCAGCTCAGCCATCAGACGGCGATCGCCTCCAAGGCCGCACGGTGCGTACTCGCGGCAGCCGGGCATCCGGTCGTGGACTTCTCCCTGCGCCGCACCCATGGCCCCCAGGCCGGTCACCAGGCCGCCCGTCTGAGCGCGATGGTGGGCTTCGCCGGGACCAGCAATGTCGCCGCGGCCACCGCCGAAGGCGTGCCCGCGGTCGGCACGATGGCCCACTCGTTCGTGGAGGCGTTTCCGACCGAGGAGGAGGCCTTCCGCGCCTTCGCCCGCGCCCACCCCGGCCCGGTGACGTTCCTGGTGGACACCTACGACACCGAGGCCGGCGTCCACATCGCAGCACGCGTACTGCGAGACCTCGAGCACGCGGCCCGCGGGCCCGGCTCGGCGGTCCGGCTCGACAGCGGCGACCTCGGAGCCCTGGCGGTGCGGGCGCGCGCCATCCTCGACGCCGCCGGTCTGCCCGACGTGGGGATCGTCGCGAGTGGCGGTCTCGACGAGTACGCCGTGGACGAGCTGGTCCGCTCCGGTGCGCCGATCGACACCTACGCCGTCGGCACCCGCGTCGGGGTCTCGGCCGACGCCCCGTATCTGGACTCCGCCTACAAGATGGTGGAATACGACGGCCGCCCGGTGATGAAGCTCTCCTCGGCGAAAGTGACCGCACCCGGCTCGAAGCAGGTGTTCCGTCGTACCGGCTACGCCGACGTGACAGGTCTCGCCGGCGAGCAGCCGCCTGACGGCGGCCGGCCGTTGCTGGAGACGGTGATGCGGCACGGACGGCGCACCAGCGCGAGGCCCCCGCTGGACGAGTGCCGGGAAAGATTCGCCGCGGACCTGGCCGGGCTGCCACCGGCAGCCCGGCTGATCCGAGCCCCCGTGCCGCCGCGGGCGAAGGCCTCCGAACGACTGACCGCTCTCACGAACCGGGTCCGGCACCGCATCGAGGAAGAGACACACGCCCCCGCCGCGCGGCCCCGGAGCCCGGAGCGAAGCACATCCGGATCGCACCGTTCCGCAGGGTGAGGAGGAAAGTGATGCCGCAGATCGTGGAGTGGAAGGTTCGCCTCCACCTCTTCGAGGACGAGAGGGCGACGAAGGCGCGTGTGGTGCTGGAGACCGGCGATACGGCGCTCACGGGCCACGGAGTCGCTCACCGGAACCCGGTGGACCCGGACGTGCCGAAGATCGGAGACGAACTGGCAGCCGGCAGGGCCATGCGCGACCTCGCCCGGCAGTTGCTGGACGACGCCGAACGCGACATCGAAGCCAAGGGCGCGCCCGCGACTGGGCCGAGCCCTCACCAGGAGGTCGCCGGGTGGCCCATGTGAGCGCGACCACGCGGTCCGGCTTCGGCCTGCGACCCGCACCAGTAGCGTGTCGTCACAGCCGCTCGGGCAGCGGCCAGACCGCCCGTTCGGCCCGTCCCGGGATCAGCGGCTCTCATCCCCGTGCGTCGGCATGTCGCGCGTGGCACGTTGGGTACAGCATCACTCTGAGGAAATGGCGGCGATCATGCGAGCCCACCTCGGCGACCAACTCGTCATCGAAAGCCCGACGACCGGCGCCACCAGGCGCGACGGCGAGATCGTCGGGCTCCACCACACGGATGGGACACCCCCCTACGACGTGCGCTGGTCGGACACGGACGAGGTCACGCTGGTGTTCCCGGGGCCCGACGCGCACATCCGTCACGTCGAGCACGGGCCCGGGGCCAACGGGCCTTCCCGGCGGCCGGACATGGATGAGCCCGGTGCCGCGTCCGGCAGGAACCCGCCCGGCAGGGCACCCAACCCTGGTGACATCGGCCGCCGCGTGGCCACCGAACGCAAACGCCAGGGACTGACCCGGGCGGAGACGGCCCGCCGCGCCAGAATGGCGCCGGAGTACCTGGACTACTTCGAGGAACAGCCGGCCGAGCCGAGCATGGCGACTCTCCTCAACCTGGCCGCCGCTCTGGGCACCAGCGTCGCAGCCCTGCGCGGCAGCGGCATCGATCTGCCGCCCGGTCAAGGGCAGGCCCTCCTCCACCCTCGACTGCGGGACCTCAGCCCGGACGAATGCCGCGCCCGGCTGTCCACCCACGGTGTGGGCCGCGTCGCCGTGTCGACCCCCGACGGCCCGGCGGTCGTCCCGGTGAACTACGAAGTCGTCGACGAGGCGATCGCCTTCCGGACCGCGCCCGACTCCGTGCCCGCGGCGGCCGTGGGTACGGATGTCGCCTTCGAAGTCGATCATCTGGACGAGGCCATGAGCCAGGGCTGGAGCGTGCTCGTTGTCGGCCCCGCGCGCGGTGTCACGGAGCCCGACGCTGTACGACGGCTGGCCGACCGTGCCCACACCGAACCCTGGGCGGGTGGCGGGCGCGACATGTGGGTGTCGATCCAGCCCGAGCGCCTCACCGGCCGCCGTATCAGCCCGGCCGATCAGTGATCCCGCCACAGTCGACCGCCTGACGAAGGGAGGCTCCGGTGATCCGGCAAACACCGTCCGAAGAGCGCGTGGCGGCCTTGGTCCACGACGCCGCCGCGGCCCCGTCGATGCACAACGCTCAGCCGTGGCGCTTCCGTTACTTCCGGGGCAGCCGCACTTTCCAGGTGTACGCGGATCCCGGCCGTGCCATCCCGCACTCCGACCCCGACACCCGCGCTCTCCACCTCGGCTGCGGTGCCGCTCTGCTGAATCTCCGGGTGGCGGTGGTTGACGGGGGCTGGTACCCGGCCGTCCGGCTGCTGCCCGACCCCGCCGATCCGGCGCTGCTGGCGACCGTGCGGCTGACCGGGGCTGCGAGCGGCGAGAGCGACCTGGCCGCGCTGTATCCGGCGATTCATGAGCGGCACAGCAGCCGCTTCCCGTTCGAGGAGACGGAGATCCCCCAGGCGGTACGGGCGGCTCTCGGCGAAGCCGCCCACCGTGAGGGAGCCATGCTGAGCTTTCCCACCGCGTGGCACCTGCAGGAGGTGCTGGAACTGGTCCAGGAAGCCGAGGCGCGCAACATCACCGACCGCGGCAGCGGCCAGGACCTGGAGCAATGGACCCGTGTCGACGCCCCGTCCGTGGACACGGCTCCCGACGGCGTCCCGGACTATGCCTTCGGACCGCGCAAGCGCGGCGGCAAGGCCCCGATGCGCGACTTCGCCGGGCCCAGACCGGTGGCCGACCGTGGCGCCGCCGAGTTCGAGCGGTCCCCTCAGCTGGCCCTCCTCAGCACGGACAACGACCGTCCGGAGGACTGGCTCCGGGCCGGCCAGGCCATGGAACGCGTCCTGCTGCTGGCGACCCTCGAGGGCCTGTCCAGTTCCTTCGCCAGCCAGGCCGTCGAGTGGACCGACCTGCGCTGGCCGCTGCGCGACCCGGTGTCCGGAAGGGGTCACACGCAGATGGTTCTGCGCCTCGGATACGGCCCCAAGGGGCCCAGCACGCCGCGCCGCCCGGTGCCGGACGTACTCGACATCGAGCCCTGAACACGCGACGCACCGCCCGGCAGTCCTTACGTCTCGCCTGCTCCTCCGTCCCTCCGTGATGGCCGACGAGCATCCGCGGTCGGCCCGTTCGGCGCCGCCGGACCTGTTACTCCAGGCCGGCCGGAGCGCCGGTGTCGCCGGGCTCGCCGGGCTCGCCGGTGAGATGGGCCTGGACGTCCACCACGCCCTCCACGGCGCGGATGAGGCGTGCGGCCACGGAAACGAGCGAGGTGTCGCGGATCTGTCCGCGGAGAGTGACGACTCCCTCGTCCACGTTCACATGGATGGCGTGGCTGAACGCGGGGAAGAGGTAGGCGATCACCGTGCGGCGGACCTCCTCCTCGATCTCCTCGTCCGAGCGCAGGAACACCTTCAGCAGGTCGGCACGGCTGATGACGCCCTGCAGCATGCCCTCGTCGTCGATGACGGGGAGCCGTTTGAGGTGCCTCACGGCCATGATCCGCGCGGCCTGGGCCAAGGTGACGTCCGGGTGCACCGTGACCGCGGGGGTACTCATGAGCTGCTCCGCGGTCACCGCTCCCGCCTTGGCGAGGTCGGACAGGCGTTGCCGCTCCTCGTAGGGGCTCATGGCCGTATCGCGGAGCTCCTCCTTGGGCAGCAGGTCGGCCTCGGAGACGACACCGATGACACGTCCCTCGCCCTCCAGGACCGGCAGGGCGCTGACTTTCCACTGCTCCATGGTCCGGACGATCTCCTTGAAGGGCGCGTCGCGTCCGACGGCCACGACCGTCAGGGTCATCACATCGCTCACGACGTGCGGGGTCTCGGGCATGGCAGGCCTCCTCTCTCGCATGGGCCTGCGACATGGGTACACAGTGTGTGATCAAGTGCCGGATCCTCGCCGCACGGCTCACGGACCGCCGCCGCGTCGTTCACCATCAGGCTGCCGATCGTGCCGTGCTTCATCGCCGGCCCCCTCTCGCGGGTGGGGCCCGCTCGCGCCATGTGCCCTGCTCTCACTTCAGCCTCCGGCGAGAAGGCGACGGGCCACCAGGGTCCGACGGGCACGGAAGAGGGCTGACCGGCCCGTATGACTCCACCATCGCCGCAAACCGACGCGGCGGCACCCGTGCCGAAGGTCCCATCAGGGCCGATTCACCTGTCGCGATACCTCCTGGGCGGTGCGACGGTATTGACAGGGGGCGCTCGTGGAGGCCGGAGAGGAAGGCGGTGGGGTGATGGAGCTCCCGCTGGTCGTGGGTGTCGACGGATCGGATTCCAGCCTCCATGCGGTCGACTGGGCGGTCGACGAAGCGGCCCGTCACGGGCTGCCCTTGCGTCTGGTCCACGCCTCCCTGTGGGAGCGTTACGAGGGCCGCCGCCCGACCATCGGTGCGGACCGCCCCGCCGAGGAGGTCATGGCGGAGCACATCGTCGCCTCCGGCGCGGAACGCGCCCGGCTTCGCAGTGCAGAG
Source organism: Streptomyces phyllanthi (assembly GCF_009377205.1). Taxonomy (GTDB): domain Bacteria; phylum Actinomycetota; class Actinomycetes; order Streptomycetales; family Streptomycetaceae; genus Streptomyces; species Streptomyces phyllanthi. The sequence goes on along the minus strand of NZ_VJZE01000044.1, from coordinate 19,433 downwards.
GTGAAGGTGTCTGGCGAGGTGCTGCCCGACGATGCCGTGTCCGTGCTGCTGAGGGAGGGACATGAGGCGTTTGCCGTGGTCACGGGCTCCCGCGGCCGTGGCGAGCTCGCCGGGCTGATGCTGGGGTCGGTCGGCCTCGGGGTGGCCGCCCGTGCCGTGTGCCCGGTCGTCGTGGTCCGTGGCCCGGAGCAGAACCGGCGGGGAGCCGCCGGGCGGGTGGTGGTCGGGGTCGGCGATTCCACCGAGGGCTCGGGTGCCGTGCGGTTCGCCTTCCGCGAGGCCGAGGTACGCGGATGCGCACTCCACGCCGTACGGGCATGGCGGCGTCCGGTGGGTGAGTCCGCAGACCCCTCGGACGATGCCGCCCGACAGCACCGGGACCGTGCCGACGGGGTCCTGTCCGGCGCGCTGCGCAAAGTCGTGGCTGATCAACAGCCTGTCCATGTGATCCGCGACGTGATCGAGGGCCCGGCCCACAAGGTCCTCGTGAACGCGTCGGCCAACGCCGACCTGCTGGTCGTCGGCGCCTTGCGTCGGCACGGTCACTTCGGTCTGCAGTTGGGCCGGGTGGCCCACGCCCTGCTGCATCACTCCGAGTGCCCGGTCGCTGTCATCCCGCAGCGAGCCTGAACCGCGGCGTCCGCCGCGCTCATGTTCATCCCGTGAAGGGAGAGGGGCGAGGACGGCGAATGTCGCAGTGGACCTGGGAGTACGAGGGCTATGACCCGGAGGGCGAGCGTTTGCGGGAATCCCTGTGCACGCTCGGCAACGGCTACTTCGCCACCCGCGGGGCGGTGCCCGAGAGCAGGGCGAGCGTGGTGCACTGCCCCGGCACCTACGCGGCTGGGTGCTACAACCGCCTGGAGTCGACCGTGGCGGGGCTGCAGGTGGTGAACGAGGACCTGGTCAATCTTCCGAACTGGCTGCTCCTGCGGTTCCGTCCCCGTCCCGCCGACGGATCGGCACGTCCGTGGTTCTCCCCCGACACCTGCGCCGTCCTGGACCACCGGCACACCCTGGATCTGCGGCGTGCGACGCTCACCCGCGCCTTCCGCTACCGGGACGACGGCACGGGCGTGGTGAGTGTGGAGCAGATCCGCGCCGTGCACATGGCGGACCCTCACCTGGCCGTGCTGCGGACCGTGTTCACAGCCGAGGACTGGTCGGGAAAGATCGAGATCGAGTCGGCGATCGACGGCGACGTGATCAACGGCAACGTGCACCGTTACCGCTCTCTCAACCGAAGCCACCTGGCTCACGTACGGACCGGGGCGGCCGGCAGCGACACCGTGTGGATGCACTGCCGCACCAGCACCTCCGACATCGGTATCGCCATGGCGGCCCGCACAGCCTTCACCGGGCAGCTTCCGGCTTCGTCGCGGCTTCAGCCCGCTCGGCGCCGAGCCGCCCACCGCCTGGTGATCCCGATCGCCCCGGGTCGGCCCGTCGTCGTGGACAAGACCGTGGCACTGCACACCTCACGCGATCCGGCGATCAGCAACCCCCTCGAAGCAGCGGTCGACCGGGTGTCCGCGGCCGCCGGCTTCCCGGCCCTGCTGGACTCCCACGCCGCCGCGTGGGCGCGGTTGTGGCGGCGCGCGGACATCCAGGTGCCCGGCGAGGCCGGTCGCGTCCTGCGTCTGCACCTGTTCCACGTCCTGCAGACCCTGTCACCGCACACGGCGGACCTGGACGTGGGCGTGCCCGCCCGCGGGCTGCACGGGGAGGCGTACCGGGGACACGTCTTCTGGGACGAGCTGTTCGTACTGCCGTATCTGAACCTGCACTTCCCGGAGGTCTCCCGCGCTTTGCTGAACTACCGTCACCGGCGCCTCCCGCAGGCCTGCCGGGCGGCCGGCGAGGTGGGCCGGACCGGGGCGATGTACCCGTGGCAGAGCGGAAGCGACGGCCGCGAGGAGACCCAGCAGCTGCATCTCAACCCCCGCTCCGGTCGCTGGCTGCCGGACCACTCCCGGCTCCAGCACCACGTCGGCTCGGCGATCGCGTACAACGTCTGGCGGTACTGCGAAGCCACCGGAGACACCGAGTTCCTGCACACCAAGGGCGCGGAGATGCTGGTGCAGATCGCCCGCTTCTGGGCGGACACCGCGGTCTTCGACCCCGAGCTGGGCCGTTACCGCATCCGCGGAGTGGTCGGCCCCGACGAGTACCACGACAGCTACCCGGGCGCCCCCCGGCCCGGCGTGGACGACAACACCTACACCAACGTCACCGCCACCTGGGTCCTCAGCCGAACCCTGGACCTTCTGCGGCGCCTGCCCGCGTGGCGTCGGCAGGAGTTGTTCGAGCGGGTGAGGCTGGACGGCGACGAAATCCCCCAGTGGGACGAGGTGTCACGGCGGCTGTGGGTGCCCCACCACCAGGGCGTCATCAGCCAGTTCGACGGTTACGGCGACCTCGCCGAGCTCGACTGGGACGCCTACCGCGCGCGGTACGACAGCATCCGGCGCCTCGACCGGATCCTCGAGGCCGAGGGCGACACGGTCAACCGCTACCAAGCCTCCAAGCAGGCCGACGTCCTCATGCTCGGCTACCTGTTCTCGCCCGCCGAGCTGCAGCGGCTGTTCCGCCGTCTCGGGTACGACCTGGACGACGACGTCTGGCGGAAGACCGTCGACCACTACCTGCAGCGCACCAGCCACGGCTCCACCCTCAGCGGCCTCGTCCACGGCTGGGTCCTCGCCCGTGTCAGGCAGGCCGGGGCGTGGAAGTACTGCCAGGAGGCCCTGGAGGCGGACATCGCCGATCTCCAGGGCGGCACGACCGGCGAGGGCATCCACCTCGGCGCCATGGCCGGGACCCTCGACCTGGTCCAGCGTGGTCTGACCGGCCTGGAGACCCGTGAGGACGCCCTGTGGCTGGACCCGGTGCCGCTGCCGGCCCTGTCCGAGTACGGGTTCTCGCTGCGCTACCGCGGCCACTGGGGTGTCAGCGTACGGCTGCAGCGGGGGCAGCTGCGGATCGGTGTACCCGACTCGGAGGAGTCACCGATCCGGGTGGTCCTGACCGACCGGGCCGTCACCATCGCACCGGGAGAGACCTGCGTGCTCGTGCTGCCGACGAGTTGAGCGTCCGGCGGACAGGGCAGGAGTGGCGATGCCGCAGGAGCGCGGGTGGTGAAAGCCGAAGCAGCTTCCCGATACGCGGCGATCCGGTGATCTCCTGCGCCTGACCTCGACTTAGGCTCCGGGACGAGAACCGACTCGGGCGGCAGGAGCGGCTGCCTTCGCCGCCCGGGCGGCAGTGCGGAACAGGGCCCTGGGAGAGATACATGAAGTGGTTGGTCTCGCTGCTCGGGGCCGGGCTCGTCATGGCCGCCCTGCGGGACTTGTTCCACACGCTCTGGCATCCCACCCGCCACGGCGGTCTGAGCCGGCTCATCATGACGACGCTGTGGAGCCTGGCCCGGCGTCTTCGCGCCCGCAGGCGCGTGGTCGGGCTCGTCGGGCCTCTCGCCATGGTGACCGTGGTCGGCATGTGGGCCGTCGTCATCATCCTGGGCTGGGCCACCATCTACTGGCCTCACATGCCCGGGGCGTTCACCTTCGCGCCCGGTTCCAGTGCGGCGCAGCAGTCGGCACTGCTCGACTCCGTCTACCTGTCGCTCGTCATGGTCGCCACCCTTGGGCTGGGGGACATCGCGCCCGCCGACGGCTGGCTCCGCCTGGTCTCGCCGTTCGAAGCCCTGATCGGCTTCGCCCTCCTGACGGCCACGGTCTCCTGGGTACTCGAGATCTATCCCGCGCTGACCCGCCGAAGGGTCCTGGCGATCCGACTGGCCCTCCTCCAGCGCTCGGACCCGTCCGGCCGGCAGCTCGACTCCACGGTGGGTGCCGCGCTGTTGGAGAGCCTGGCCACCGAGGTGGCGCGGGTCCGGATCGACTTCACCCAGTACGCCGAGGCCTACTACTTCCATGACGGGGAGGACCACTCGTCGCTCGCTGCCACGATCGGCTACGCCGTCGCCCTCGCCGAGCGCGGGCAGACGGCCCGGCGGGCAGATGTGCGCCTGACCGCGGACCTGCTCGCCGGCGCGCTGGAAGACCTCGCCACCATCCTCGACCAGCGTTTCCTCCACACCGACGGCACACCGGCGGAAGTCTTCGCGGCATACGCCGCTGACCACGGGCGCGGCCTCGCACAGCCCTGACCACTGCCCGCGGCTGCCCCCGACTCCGCATGGGCCGGCTCGTCGGTCGGCGGGACATGGGCCGCTGAGCCGCGACTCCGCCGGGAGCAGCCGGCCCGCGGCCCCGTCACCGGGCCTCGGTACGGCGGTTCCGGTACCCGTGATCCGCCCGCCGTGGACCTGGCACTGGCTCAGGAGACCGTGGCCCGACGCCAGTTCGGCACCACGACCGTCCACCACTTCCTGTTCGTCCCGCTGACCATCAGCCTGGCCTTCCTGATCGCCGGTCTGCCGACCGCCTGGTCATCGTCACCACCGGACCGGACAGCCGTCGCGGGTCAGCACCGCGGCGGGCGGACGCCGTGGCGTGCACCACAACTGGTGCGTCCGGCCGAAGCGCAGGATCACCTGTGGGAACCTGCCTCCGGTCAGGTGCGTCCGGATCTCCGATCGCAGCAGGGGCAGTTCGAGGGGCTGGGTGTGGAAGGCCGCCACAACCTGGTGGGCCGCCGCGTACAGCAGGACGCGCTGGAGGGCCTGACCCGAGCGCAGCCAGTCGGGGCGCCCGTCGTAGGGGGTGGACAGGACGGCGACGACGCCGGTCCGTCCAGGGCACTTGCGGTACGGGCCGCCGAACCGCCGGGCGCGGCCCAGATAGTCGCGGCCCGCGAGCAGAGTGCGGTCCGGGTGCTGACGGCACGCCTCGGCCGGCACCCCGTCCGGGCCGACGCACCGCCCGACCTCGGCGTCGTGCCCCGGGTCCGCGCGGTGGAGGTCCTCCGCGGTGCGCACCAGGTCCGCGAGCAGCCCGAGTTTCTCCGGTTCGTCGATGACCTGCAGGAAGGCTCCCTCGGCACGGGCATGGTCGCGCAGGTCGTCGATGAGCGTGTCCGGCACCGGGTCGGGGCCGAAGGGTCCGCGGTGGGTGTGCCGGTGGGGTATCGCGCGGGCCATCAGTGTCTCGTCGGGGGTGGCCGGGGCGTATGCCGCGTAGCCCACGTGGGCGAGGAAGGCGGAGTTGCCGGGTTCCGGCAGGAGGTCGACTGCGGGCCGGAAGCCGAGGCGCCGTACGGCCATGCGTACGTTGAACAGGGCCGCCCCGCAGGCGATCACCGCCTCCCGGCCGCCCGGGTCGGTCAGGATCGGCCGGCGCTCGTCGTCCAGGTGCACCTCGAAGCCGTGGTCGTGGCCCTCCTCGACGAAGAACCACGGCTGGCTGTTGTGCGGCGAGGGCGCCAGAGAGGCGGCGCGGGCCAGATGGAGAGCCGCCCGGCCGGGAGCGAGCTGCGACGCGCGGCCGGGACTCTCGTACGACAGGGACATGGCGCATCCACCTTTCGTGAAACTTTCCGGGCCGCGCGGCCCGCTCGGTCCCGGGTCCGGGACCTGCGGCGGTCCCACCGGGCGCCGTGGCGGCGGGACCACGGACATTCGGGCCGCCGAGGCCCGTCAGACGTCGTCGCGGCCCCGCTCTCGGGCGAGCCGTCGAGACCTGCGACAACGGTGCGCACCATGTGTTCTGCCTCCTGAACGGCTATCCGTTTCCAGCGTCGGCTCCGGGAGTACCGACGCTGCAGGGGCCGCAGGTCCCCGGCCGGGACCGCCCGGCCCAACGCCCCCTTGAGAGCGCCGCAGCCGGGGGTCGCCGCCGACGAACGGCAGGCGCGCCCATGCCTGCCCCAGTCCCGACAGCGCCCGCGCCCACGGCCGCCAGGCGATCAGGCGATCAGGCGATCAGGCGATCAGGGCGACTCTCCTGACCTGCACGTCGGCGTTGGGGCCGATCGGCCCGGCCATATGCCCCTTCAGCCCCTGGGCCGTCCTGTTCGCCGGCGGGACGCTGGAGGTGAGCCCCCCGCGTCAGCGGGACCCCGGCGTTCAGCACCGGGCACACCTGAGGAGGGCACCGATGGTTCCTCTCATCCTGATCGGCGCGGCCGTGCTGGGCGCCGGCATGGTGTTCGGCTACAGCTCCTTCGTCGTCGGCCTCACTCTGATGGCCGCCGGCGTCCTCGGCCTCATCGCGTTCATGGCCACACCCGGCATGGTCCGCCGGCCCGGCGAACGGGAGGTCGTCATCGACGAGAGGCACTACATCGGCGACCACGACGACCACCATCACTACCGCTAGTCATCATCACCCGGTTCGAAGGGAGCTCGCTCCATGGCTGCCGAAGCACTGCGCCCGGTCCACCCGGCCCGGTTGACCGCGACTGCCGACCCCCGGCTGTCGCGCTGGCTGTGGCTGGTGAAGTGGCTGCTCGCCCTGCCCCACTACGTCGTCCTCGCCTTCCTGTGGGTGGCGTTCGTCCTGGCGAGCGTGGTGGCCTTGTTCGCCGTGCTCTTCACCGGCCGCTACCCGCGAGCCCTGTTCGACTTCAACACCGGGGTCCTGCGCTGGAACTGGCGTGTGGCCTACTACGCGTACGGTGCTCTGGGCACCGACCGCTATCCGCCGTTCACCCTCGCCGACGTCCCCGACTACCCGGCCCACTGGGATGTGGCGTACCCCGAGCAGCTGTCCCGGGGGCTGGTCCTGGTGAAGTGGTGGCTGCTGGCCGTCCCGCACTACCTGGTGCTGGGCTTCGTCCTGGGCGGCTGGCGCGTGGCCTGGGTCTCCGGCGGGCTCGTTGGGCTGCTGACGCTGTACGCGGGCATCTCTCTTGCCTTCACCGGCCGTTACCCGCGCGGCATCTTCGATCTCGTGATCGGCCTCAACCGCTGGGCACTGCGCGTGGCCGCGTACGCGGCTCTCCTGACCGACGTGTACCCGCCGTTCCGACTCGACCAGGGCGGCGTTGAACCGGAGTCACTGCCATGATCACCGCATTGGTCTCCACCTTCCTGTTCGTGCACGGGCTGATCCATCTGGCCGTCTGGCTGCCGCACGACAGCACCGAGCAGCCGTTCAACCCGCGCCACTCCTGGGCGCTCACAGCGGCGGGGCTGCCCCCGACGTGGGATGGGGGCGCCCCCGGTCATGGGGGTCTCCCCGCTCGAGCGAAGTCGGGAGTGGGGGAAAGCAGGGCTTCGGTCGGACTCGCGTCCGTCACCGCCCTGCTGTACGTCATCGCGGGCGCGGCCGCCGCGGCGCAGAGCGGCGGCTGGTCGACCGCGGCGGTCGTCGCGGCGTCCGTCGGGCTCTTGCTCAAGACCCTTTGGTTCAACCCCTGGCTCTCCCTCGGTGTGCTGCTCGACGCGGGCGTCATCGCCGCTGTGGTGATGAGCTGGCCGGCCTCTCTGTACTGAGCCGCCTCGGGGCAAGGGACCGGTCGGCACAGGCCCGGAGCCACTCGGCCCACGCCTCGCCCGCGCGGTTCGAGGGAAGGTGGGACCAGAAGCAATCCGAGGAGGCAGCCATGTCCGAACACGCCGACGGAATCGTGGTGGGCGTCGACGGGTCGGAGGCGTCCGTGGCCGCGATGCGCTGGGCCGCGGGGCAGGCGCGGGCCCTCGGCACGGAGGTCGTCGTCGTGCACGCCTGGGAACCGGCCACGGCCGGGTTCGCGCCGTACGCACCGGCGTCCGCCTGCCCGACGGTCGCGGAGCAGCGCGCGCGGGCGGCCGAGCTCCTCGCCTCGGCCGTTCACGAGGCCTTCGGTCCGCGCATCGGTCCCGGCCTGCGTGCCGTCGTGGCGGAGGGGCCGCCCGCTCGGGTGCTCCTCCAGCACGCGCGCGGCGCCCTGCTGCTTGCCCTGGGACGCACCGCCCACGGGCAGTGGGAACTGCCGGCCGTCGGCACCGTGGGCCGCGAGTGCCTGCGGCATGCCACGGTGCCGGTGGTGACGGTGCCCGCCCCTGACCGGCGCACCTCACCGCTCAGGGCCGTCGGCCTGTCTTCCGTCGTCCGGAGCGGAGCCGCCTGAGCAAGTCGTAGAACCTGGGGGAACGACCGGCCGCGACGGCGCCGCAGGAGGTCGACGGCACATTGCGGCACGTCCACCGGAGCGCTCGGTGGAAGCCCACGCGGCCCGGACGGGCCGCCCGGCCTCCGAAGGGCCCGAGGAGATCGACGCACATCGAGGTGAGCGCCATGGATGTCCTGGTGGGATACGCGACGGCGCACGGCTCCACCCGCGGTGTCGCCGAACGGCTGGCCGCCGCCCTGGGCCGAGCGGGGCTGAAGGCCGACGTGCGGCCCCTGGAGACCGTCGACGACGCCGACGCGTACGGAGCGTTCGTCCTCGGCAGCGCCGTACACAACCAGAACTGGCTCGACCCGGCGAAGGCCTTCCTGCGCGACAACGGGGACCTGCTGGGCTCTCGCCCCGTGTGGATCTTCAGCGTCGGCATGCCGGGGGCGCTGCGCGGACCGTGGAAGCGGATGGCGCCGATCGAGGCCCCGGTGATCGTCCGGAGTCTGCCGGCCGGTCCGGTGTACCGGAGCCACCGGCTCTTCTCCGGCGTCATCCTCCCGTCCCATCTGCCGCTCGGCGGACGGATCAGGTTCCATCTGCTGGGCGGCCGGTTCGGCGACCACCGCGACTGGGACGCCATCGACGCCTGGGCATCCGAGATCGCCGCGGAACTGCTCCGCGCGTGACGGCTCCCCGCCCCAGCGCGTACGAGACCGCCGGTGCCTGCGGAGAGGCGCCCGAGGCAGTCCTTGAGCTCGGTCTCCACCAGGTCCAGCGCGGGCGCGGTCAGATCGGCGTGCCCCACCGCGACGATCACCGGTCCCGCTCCGTACGTTTCCCGGTCCTGCCGAACATGCCTCAGTCGCGGCCCCGCTCTTCACCGGCACCGGAGTGCGCCGCGCCGCGCCACGGTCTGCCACGTCACGCCCGCGCGGCCGCACTGACCAGCGTCAGAGGGGCCGTTCGGCCCTGACGCGGGCCCCGTCGACCCCTGCCGGGGCGCGTGTCTGCTCGGCGATCCTGGTACTGGAGGGCCCCGCATCAGCGGCGGGGGCACCGACCCGGGGAGGTGTTGGCCGTGCTTCGCCCCGTTGTCGTGGGACTGGACGGTTCGCGTGAGAGCCTCGCTGCAGCCGACTGGGCGGCCCGTGAGGCACTCAGGCGCGGCCTGCCGCTGCGTCTGGTGCACGCCTGGGAGGGCGGGATGTCGCCCGACGAGTCGGAGCTGCCCGAGCTGGAGGCGCCGCGCTACCGGGCGCGGCGGATCCTGCGGGACGCCATGGACCGGCTCAACGAGCGTTGTCCGCAGGTGTACCTGAGCGCCGATCAAGTCCCCCGGCCGGCGGCCGACGCCTTGGTCGCGGCCGGCGACGAGGCCGAGCTGCTGGTCCTGGGCAGCCGGGCCTTCAGCGGCTTCGGCGGATTCATGGCCGGTTCGGTGGCCCTGGCGACGGTGTCCCATGTGGCGCGGCCCGTCGTGCTCGTACGGGGTGACCAGAGGGTCGAGGACGAGCACCAGCCGGACGCCGAGAGCCGGCCGTCGGCGCGCACTCCGTACCGCGCTGTCGTGGTCGGCGTGGATCCGGCGAGTCCGTGTGAGGAACTACTCGGGTTCGCCTTCGAGAGCGCGGCGCTGCGTGCCGCTCCGCTGCGGGTCGTGCACACGTGGCAGCTGCCGTACGTTCCCCATGCGCTGGAGAAGGCGCGCAAGGAGGTCCGGCAGGCCGCCGTGCGGGCGCTGGACGCCGTGCTCGGGCCGTGGCGGGCGAAGTTTCCCTCGGTGGAGGTGCACGAACTGGTCGAGGAGGGGCGTCCGGCGCAGCAGCTTCTGCAGGCGACGCGGGATGCCGGTCTGCCGGCCGTCGGCCGCAGGATCCGCCCGGCCAGGATCGGCGCGCACACCGGTCCTGTCGCGCACGCGGTGATGCACCACGTCCGTTGCCCGGTCGCGATCGTGCCGCACGAGTGAGTCCCGTCCGGGTGAGTCGTCCTTCTCGGTCCGTTTGGAAGGGGCGGGCCGGGAAGGGCTTGCCGAACGCGGGGTCGTCCCGGCACGTCGAGCGGACGGAGACGGCGTCGAACTCGTAGGCGTGTACCAGGCTCGTCGCCTCGGCGCCCAGGTGAAGAACGGGAGGACTCGACGGAAGGAGAAAGCCGTGAGTACGTCACCGACTCCGGATCTGTGGAGGCTGTCCGCCGTTCTTCTGGTGAGTTCCGTGGCGGTCACGTTCGTGGTCAGCGCCGTGCTCGACGTGCTCGCGGCGCGGGCGCGGAATCGCCGCGTCCGTCAGCGGCCGTCGGTCGGGCCGACGAGTGATGTGACGGTGACCGACAAAGCGTCAGCGCTCGAGGACCGGGCCGTCCCCAGCCGGTGACGCCCGGAGCGAGTGCGCCCGTCGAGGCCGCGGTCGCTGGAAAGTCGGGCCGAACGGGCCCTTGAAAGGGCATTGCGGCCCCTGCGCATCAGGCTGCTGCTGCACGACGCTCCAGGTAAGCGTCCAGCCCCATACAGGAGGTGCGCATCATGCTTCGGCACGTCATCGCAGGAGTCGACGGACCGGCGGAGAGTCTGTCAGCAGTGCATTGGGCGGCCAGGGAAGCCCTGCGCCGAGGAGTCTCGCTGAGGATCGTCCACGCATGGCAGTGGCATCCGCGCCCGGCCGCATCCGTTCCCGCGGACAGGACCCAGGGCGAGTGGGCGGAGGAGACCCTGGACCGGGCGGTGGCCGGCGTCCGTGCCGCGCATCCCGGGCTGCAGGTCGTCGACCAGCTGGTGTCCGGCTCCGCGACCGCCGGCCTTCTCGCGGCGGCCAAGGACGCGGAGTTGCTGGTGCTCGGCTCACGCGGTCTCGGTGGTGTCGCGGGGTTCCTGCTCGGTTCGGTGTCCCAACGGGTCGTCGCCAGGTCTTCGCTGCCCGTGGTGCTCGTCCGCGCCGGCGAGACCTTCGCCGGCGAACACCTGCCGGCGGCGGACGGCGTGTCGCCGGAGGAGATACCCGAGTCTCCGTACCGCGATGTCGTGCTCGGGCTGGACACGCGACGCCCCTGCGACGAACTGATCGAGTTCGCCTTCGCGTCCGCCCGACGCTGTGGCGCCCCACTGCACGTGGTCCACGCGTTCAGGGCCGCGTCGGTCGACGGCCCCGAGGGCCGTCGGGCTCCGGCGTTCGGGCCTGAACTGCTCGCGGCACATGAACACACCGTCGTCGCGGCGCTCCGCCCGTGGAGCGAGAAGTTCCCCGAGGTCTCCGTGACCGAGACGGTCGCCGAAGGGCGGGCCGCCACCGAAGTCGTGCGCGCGGCGACCGGGGCCGCCCTTGTCGTCGTGGGACGGCGCGCGCGGGACAGCCGCCTCGGGACCCGCATCGGGCCCGTGGCCCACGCGGTGCTGCACCACGCCGGCTGCCCCGTCGCCGTCGTACCGCACGCGTGAAGCCAACCCGATGGTGCGACCGGCTGCCTGCGGTGGACCACGGAACAGCCGGTATGGAACGGCTCCCCTGGCTGGCCTGACGGGCTGGTGAGTTGCCGCGCGGGAGACGCGGAGGAAGTCGGCACGGCTGATCGGACCGATACGGCGCCCGCCTTCGTCGAAGACGGGCAGCCGCTCGGCTCGGTGGCGCTCCATGACGTGAGCGGCGTCCGCCACCGCCCCGGTCAGGCGTCGGGCGACTCGTCGGTGGTGGTGAGGCGGATGCCGGTGATCAGGTCGGGGCGGATACGGACCGCGTAGTCCATGGTCTGCTGCACCCAGGGGCGCAGCACCGCCTGGTAGCGGGCCAACTCGTGCGGGTCGGTCACCAGGTGGGCGTAGCCGGTGACCACCACGCTCCAGCCGAGATGCGTGTCCGGGTCGATGGCGTCGGCTTCGTACGCCACGACCACGCCCGGGGTGCCGGCCTGGCCGGTGTGCCGGGTCAGGGCTGCGCCCTCGTGAGTACGGATGACGATGTCACCGTCGTCCAGGACGTGGTTGACCGGGCGGACGGTCGGCAGCGCGTGCCGGGTGAAGACGATCCTGCCCAGGGACACACTGCCCAGCAGGCGCAGGGCCTCGTCGCTGTCGAGCTCGACGCTCTGGCGCGGCCCGGTCGGCACGGTTCGGGCGTGGTGGATGGTCATGGCGGACTTCCGGACGGCTCGGTCATCGGTCAGTTACTGCTGTGCGCCTCCGGGCCGCGCGGCAGCGCTGTCACGGCCCGGGCGCCGTCCCGGCAGCCGAAGGGCCGGGACGGCATGTGCGTCGTCCCTTCCAGACGCGAGCGGGTCCCGACCCTGCCACTCGGCGAGAGCCGGTGCCGGGGTCGGGGCTCGATCAGGCCATTGCAACGGCACCCGATCCCTCACACCAGGGCCGTTCGGCCCTTATTCCGCGTCCGGTCGGCCCACGTCCGGCCCAGCCGCGTCCAGTGCACCCGCGTCCGGCCCGCCCGCGTCCGGTCGACGCCGCATCCGGCCGTAATAGGCCGTGCGCATGATGTCCTGCATGTCGTCGAGCATGGGCATCCGCGGGTTGGCCGGCGCGCACTGGTCCTCGTAGGCGTTCAGGGCCTGCTGGGGCAGCGCGTCGAGGAAGGCGGGCTCGTCGACGCCGAGGGACCGGAACGACGGCTCGATCCCCACGGCGTCGCGCAGGCGTTCCACGGCCGCGGCGAGCGACTCCACACCCTCCTCGGGTGTGGCGGCGGGCAGGCCGAGGGTGCGGGCGATGTCCTGGAAGCGTTCGGGGGCCCGGTAGTTCTCGTACTTGGGCCAGCCCGTGAGCTTCGTCGGGACGGTGCCGTTGTAGCGGATGACGTGCGGTAGCAGGACCGCGTTGGTGCGGCCGTGCGCGATGTGGAACGTGGCGCCGAGGGTGTGCGACATGGCGTGGACGATGCCGAGGAAGGCGTTGCCGAAGGCCATGCCCGCGATGGTGCCGGCGTTGTGCATCTTCTCGCGCGCCTCCGGGCTGCCGGTGCGGTCGTTCACCGCCGCTTCGAGGTGGTCGAAGATCAGCCGGATCGCGTGCAGCGCGAGACCGTCGGTGAAGTCGTTCGCGTAGACGGACACGTACGCCTCGATGGCGTGGGTGAGGGCGTCGAAGCCGCTGTCGGCGGCCAGGGCCGGGGGCAGCTCGGTGGTGAGCAGCGGGTCCACGATCGCCACGCTCGGAGTGAGGGCGTAGTCGGCCAGCGGGTACTTCTTGCCCGTCGCGGGGTCGGAGATCACCGCGAAGGGGGTGACCTCCGCGCCGGTGCCGGAGGTGGTCGGCACGCACACCAGGCGGGCGCGGCTGCCCAGCGTCGGGAAGCGGAAGGCACGCTTGCGGATGTCGGAGAACTTGTGCCGCATGTCGGCGAAGTCGATGTCAGGGTGCTCGTACAGCAGCCACATCACCTTCGCCGCGTCCATGGGTGAACCGCCGCCGAGCGCGATGATCGTGTCCGGGCGGAAGTCCCGCATGAGGCGGGCACCGCGCTGCACGGAGTCGATGCTGGGTTCCGGTTCGACGTTGTCGATGATCTGCAGCGTCACGGGCTCGGGACGGCGCTTGAGGACACGGTCGACCCGGTCGACGAAACCGAGGCGGGTCATGGTCGCGTCGGTGACGACGGTGACGCGGTGGACGTCCGGCATGGACTGCAGGTAGCGGATGGCCTGCGGCTCGAAGTAGATCTTCGGCGGGACCTTGAACCACTGGAGGTTGTTGCGGCGGGTGCCGACCCGCTTGACGTTCAGCAGCTGGGCGGCGGAGACGTTGTTGGACACCGACGTGCTGCCCCACGAGCCGCAGCCCAGCGTCAGCGACGGCAGCAGGCCGTTGTAGATGCCGCCGATCGCGCCCTGCGAGGAGGGCGAGTTGACGATGACACGGACGGTCTTCATCCGTCGGCCGTACGCCTCGGCGAGCTCGCGGTCCTCGGTGTGGATGACCGAGCTGTGCCCCTGGCCGTGGAAGGCGACCATGTCGGCGGCCAGGTCGAAGCCCTGCTGCTCGGAACCGGCGTGCAGTACGGCGAGCACCGGGCAGAGCTTCTCGCGGGTCAGTGGCTCGTCCGGGCCGACCCGCTCGGCCTCGACCAGGATGATCGAGGTGTCGGCGGGGACCGTGAACCCGGCCTGTTCCGCGATCCACGCCGGACTCTGCCCGACGGCCGCGGAGTTGACCTTGGGCTCGCAGCCGCCGCCCGCCGTCGTGCCGGCCGGGAAGAGGAAGGCCTCCAGCTTCGCCTTCTCCTCGGCGGTCGCCACGTAGGCGTGCAGGGCGCGGAACTCGGACAGCGCCTGGTCGTAGATCTCGTCGTCCAGGATGACGGCCTGCTCGGAGGCGCAGATCATGCCGTTGTCGAACGACTTGGACAGCACCAGGTCGTTGACGGCCCGGACCAGCTTGGCGCTCCTGTGCACGTACGCGGGGACGTTGCCGGCGCCGACTCCGAGGGCGGGCTTGCCCGCCGAGTAGGCGGCCTTGACCATGGCGTTGCCGCCGGTGGCGAGGATCAGCGCGACGCCGGGGTGGTGCATCAGCGTGTGGGTCGCCTCGACGGACGGGCGCTCGATCCACTGGACGCAGTGTGCCGGGGCGCCCGCGGCGATGGCCGCGTCCCGCACGATGCGGGCGGCCTCCACGCTGCACCGCTGGGCGGAGGGGTGGAAGGCGAAGACGACCGGGTTGCGGGTCTTCAGCGCCATGAGGGCCTTGAAGACCGTGGTCGAGGTCGGGTTGGTGACCGGCGTGATCGCGCACACCACGCCGACCGGCTCGGCGATCTCCACCATGTCGTCGATGTCGTCGCGGGCTATGACCCCGACCGTCTTCATCCTGCCCATGCTGTGCGTGACGTGCTCGCACGCGAACATGTTCTTCGCGGCCTTGTCCTCGAAGACCCCTCGGCCGGTCTCGTCCACGGCGAGCCGGGCCAGCGCGGTGTGCTGGTCCAGGGCGGCGACCGATGCCTTCTTGACGATGTGGTCGACCTGCTCCTGGGTCAGCGCCTCGTAGTCGGCCAGCGCCTTCAGCCCGTTCGTGACCAGCCGGTCCACGGCGATCGCGGTGTCGGAGGGCCCGCCCCGGGAGTCCTGCGGGGCAGCGGTCCGGTTGCGGTCGTCCTTACGGGCCATGGAAATGCGCCTCCTTGACGGGTATGCCGAAGCCGCGGCTCCGGCGTTCGTGGAGGGAGCGGCACCGCGGGGGATCGGTACCGCTCCCAGGACAACGGTCTATCGGCGGGGCGCTCGCTCCCAGGTGCCGAGAGCCCCCCTTCGGGGCCGACCGGCCCGGAGATCCAGGGCCGGTCGGCCCGGTCGGCCCGGTCGGCCCCTGGGCCATCGGGGCCACCAGGGCCCTCCGAGGCCTCCACGGCTCCACGGCTCCACGGCTCCACGGCCGGCGACACCCGGAGCGGCCACCGGGAGCCGGACCTCACCTGCTGTCGCTGCCCTCGGTGTCCGGGAGCGCCGCCCGGCCCGCCTCCAGACGGGCTATCGGGACACGGAACGGGGAGCAGGAGACATAGTCCAGTCCCGCGCCGTGGAAGAAGTGCACCGAGTCCGGGTCGCCGCCGTGCTCGCCGCACACGCCGATCTTCAGGTCGGGCCGGGCGGCGCGGCCCTCGGCCACGGCGATCTCCACCAGCCGGCCGACGCCGTCGCGGTCGATCGTCTCGAACGGGGAGACCTTGAAGATGCCCTTGTCGAGATAGGCGGAGAAGAACGCCGCCTCGACGTCGTCGCGGGAGAAGCCCCACGTGGTCTGCGTGAGGTCATTGGTTCCGAAGGAGAAGAACGCGGCCTCACGCGCGATCCGGCCGGCGGTCAGCGCGGCCCTGGGCAGCTCGATCATCGTGCCGACCGGACAGTCGACGGCGATGCCGGTCTCCGCGGAGACCTCGGCCAGGACCCGCTCCACCTCCGCGCGGACGATGTGGAGTTCCTCGACCGCGTCGATGAGCGGCACCATGATCTCGGCCTTGGGGTCCCCACCCGCTCGCTTGCGCTCCGCGACCGCTTCGGCGATGGCCCGAACCTGCATGGCGACCAGTCCCGGGACCACCAGGCCGAGGCGTACGCCGCGCAGGCCGAGCATCGGGTTCTCCTCGTGCATCCTGTTCACGGCCTCCAGCAGCTCCGCGTCGTGCGGGTCCGGCGCGTCGCCGTGCGCCTCCGTGGCCGCGACGCGCACCGCCAGTTCGGTGCGGTCCGGCAGGAACTCGTGCAGTGGCGGATCGAGGAGGCGGATCGTCACCGGCAGGCCGTCCATCGCGGCGAGGATCTCGATGAAGTCCTGCCGCTGGAGCGGCAGCAGCCCGTCGAGGGCCCGGTCCCGCTCGGCGTCCGTGCGGGCCAGGATCATCGCCTCGACCAGCTTCCGGCGCTCGCCGAGGAACATGTGCTCGGTACGGCACAGCCCGATGCCCTCGGCACCGAACCGGCGGGCGCGGGCCGCGTCCTCGGGGGTGTCCGCGTTGGCCCGCACGCCCAGTCGCCGTACGGAGTCGGCCTGTCCCATGGCGCGGGCCACGGCGTCGACCAGCCCGGCCGACCGCTCGCCCTGCTCGCCGGTCTCGAAGTACCGCATGACCGCCGAGTCGACCAGCGGCAGCGAGCCGAGACGGACGGCGCCCTCCGAGCCGTCGACGGAGATGACGGTGCCCTCCTCGACGGTGACGCCGTTCGCGGTGAAGCGTCGCGCGACGGGATCGACGGAGAGCTGCTCGGCCCCGCAGACGCACACCTTGCCCATGCCGCGGGCGACCACGGCCGCGTGGCTGGTCTTGCCGCCACGGCTGGTCAGGACCGCCTGGGCGGCGACCATGCCGGGCAGGTCGTCGGGGTTGGTCTCCTGCCGTACGAGGACGACCTTCTCCCCCGCCGCGGCGCGCCGCACCGCCTCCGCGGAGTCGAAGACCGCGGCCCCCACGGCGGCCCCCGGCGAGGCCGGAAGGCCGTGCGCCAACGGGGCACCGAGCCCCGAGGTGTCGAAGCGGGGGAACATCAGCCGGGCGAGCCCTTCGCCGTTCACCCGGGCCAGCGCCTCGGCGGGACTGATCAGGTTCTCGTCGACCAGTTCGGCGGCGATGGCGAACGCGGCCTCCGCGGTCCGCTTGCCCACGCGGGTCTGGAGCATCCACAGCCTGCCGCGCTCGATGGTGAACTCGATGTCGCACAGGTCGCGGTAGTGGTTCTCCAGGGTCCGCATGTGCCCGCACAGTTGCTGGTACGACTCCGGGTCGAGCCGCTGGAGTTCGTCGAGCGGGACGGTGTTGCGGATGCCGGCGACGACGTCCTCGCCCTGCGCGTTGGACAGATAGTCCCCGTAGACGCCGGGCCGTCCGGTGGCCGGGTCGCGGGTGAAGGCGACACCGCTGCCGGAGTCGGCGCCGAGGTTGCCGAAGACCATGGTCTGGACGTTGACGGCGGTGCCCAGGTCGTCGGGGATGTGCTCGCGCCTGCGGTAGACGCGGGCGCGCTCGGCGTTCCAGGACTCGAAGACGGCGAGGACCGCCCGGCGCAGCTGCTCGGCCGGGGACTGGGGGAAGTACTCGCCTGTCTCCTGGCGGATCAGCTCCTTGTAGGCCTCGACGAGTCCGGCCAGATCGCTCGCGTCCAGGCCCAGGTCGTCACCGACGCCGCGGGCCTCCTTGAGGCCGGCCATGACGTTCTCGAACAGCGCGCTGTCGACGCCCATGACGGTACTGCCGAACATCTGCACAAGACGGCGGTAGGAGTCCCAGGCGAAGCGTTCGTTCCCGGAGGCCTTGGCCAGCCCCAGCACGGAGTCGTCGTTCAGACCGATGTCGAGGATCGTCTCCATCATGCCGGGCATGGAGAAACGGGCCCCCGAGCGGACGGACAGCAGCAGCGGATCGTCCGGCTGCCCCAGCCGCCGCCCGGCCGCCTGCTCCAGGACGGTCAGGTGACCGGAGATCTCGCGGGCCAGGCCGTCCGGCTCCGAGCCGGTGGCCAGGAACGCCCGGCAGGCCTCGGTGGTGACGGTGAAGCCGGGCGGCACCGGCAGACCCATCCGGGTCATCTCGGCGAGGTTGGCGCCCTTGCCGCCGAGGAGGCCGGCCATGTCCCGGCCGCCTTCGGTGAAGTCGTACACGTATCGGGGCATGGCCTGTATCCCTACTTCTCTCGGGTCTTCCCTCGGGCCTTGTCGTGCGTTGTGCGTGACGCGTCGCGCATGTCGCGCTTCGTGCGCGTGACGCGTCGCGCAAGTCGCGCTTCGGTGCGCGTGACGCGTCGTGTTCGTCTCAGTCGTGGGGTACGACGGCGACGGGCGCGGTGGCGTGGTGGATCACTCCGTGGGTGACGGGACCGATACGCATGCCGAGGGCCGGCCGGTGCGTCTTGCGGCCGACGACCACCAGTGCGGCGTTACGGGCGGCCTGGAGGACGACTTCCGCGGCGGCCGCGAGCTCGATCCTGTGGACCACCTCGACCTGCGGACAGCGCTCCCGCCAGGGCGCGAGGGCTTCCAGGAGCTCCTTCTCGACCCGGGCCTCCATACCGCCGTCCTCGTCGCCCATGAGCACGGCCCCGGGGTTGTACGCGAACACC
This sequence comes from Streptomyces phyllanthi, assembly GCF_009377205.1. Taxonomy (GTDB): domain Bacteria; phylum Actinomycetota; class Actinomycetes; order Streptomycetales; family Streptomycetaceae; genus Streptomyces; species Streptomyces phyllanthi. The sequence continues at coordinate 881 of NZ_VJZE01000044.1, read as the reverse complement.
GGCGGACGGCTCCAGGCGTGCACGACGCGCAGCGTTGCCCCACGGGCGGCCGCGACGGCGAAGGCAAACCTCAGCAGTTCCTCGGCGGGTTCGCCCCGGTCCTGGATTCCGACGACCACTTCGCCGCCGTCCTCGTCGGCTGCTGGGGCGCCCTCAAGTGCCTCGGGCTCGTGCGCGCGTACGAGCACCACGGGAACGCGCGCCCGGGCGAGCACGTGCTGGCCGACGGACCCGAGGAGGAAGCCGGCGACGGCTCCGTGCCCGCGCGAGCCCAGCACCAGCGTCTCAGCGCCCTCCGCACTCTCCAGCAGCGCCCGGGGCGCAAGGTCGGACACCTGCTCGACGGCGACCGGCAGATCCGGATACTTCGCCACGAGATCCCGCCTGGCCTCGTTCAGCAGCTGCTGCGCCCACTGCTTCTGGGCTTCCGACTCCTGGGCCGAGGGAACGTCGACCGGCCGCCAGATCCAGGCGGTGACCAGGCGCAGCGGCAAACCGCGACGCCGGGCCTCGCGGGCTGCCCAGTCAACAGCGGCGCGGCTCTCGGCGGAACCGTCGAAGCCGACGACGATGGGGGAAAGCATGGGGGACACCTCCGTATCCGGTCACGTCCTGTGCGGGCCTCGGCACACCCGCCGGCCCGGGAGGTCCGGTGGATCCCCGCGGCGCTGCCTCAGCACGTCCACACGAATCCACCGGTCCCCCCACTCCGATCGTCGCGACGATCCGGTCCGCGTGCCCAGGGGCCGCTGGTCCCCTCCCACGGCCACTAGGCCCTGTCGTTTGGATCATCCCGGCGTCGCCGGGCCCTCCGGCCGGAACCCGGTCGGCCCCTCCACCGCCTTGCCGCGGTCCCTCGTCGGCCTGCCGGCCCACCCAGC
>NZ_VJZE01000449.1 GCF_009377205.1 Streptomyces phyllanthi | reverse complement strand
CCGCCCACCCGCTCCCCGCCTCCCGCGGACGCGGCATCGTTCGGCTGCGGCCCAGCAGATGTGGCGCTCCGGGGCAGGGCTCGGCCGTTCTCGCCGTGCGGTTCTTCCGGATTCGTACGGTTCATTCACTCCACCGTTCGCGTCCCGCGTCCCCCGTACCCCATTGTCCCTTCCCGCGTTCATTCGGGCCGGGTCCGCTCGGGCCGTCTGTGGACCTTGTGTGACTTATCCCTGAACGACTCCTGGAACGGAACATGAGTTCCCCGCGTCTGTCCGGTCGGGGGAACCGCGGGGGTACTGGCGGCTCGCCCCCGCTCCATGACGCATCATGGGGTGATCACATCGGAGCCTCGGGCTCCCTTCGTCCTAGGAGACACGCACCGCATGACCAAGCGTCACGGTTATGCCTTGCTCGCCGCGATCTGTTCGCTGGTCGTGGCCATCTCTGCCGCCATATACGTCGGAGTCGGTTTAGACGACGGCGACGGCAAGAAGCAGGAGACTTTCGCAGGCGGCCGCACGTCCCACAACCCGGCCGCCCCGGCCTCCACCGGCACCTGGATCGGCGCCTGGTCCGCGTCACCGGTCGGCGGAGAGCCCGGCACCGAGAGGAACGGCCTGGCGGGCCGTTCGGTCCGCAACGTCGTGCACACGAGCGTCAGCGGTACGGGTGCCCGCGTCACGCTGTCCAATCTCTACGGCCAGCAGCCGCTCACCATCGCCCACGCCTCGCTCGCGGTCGCGGTCGCGGCGAACAACCCGGCCGCCGCGACCGGCACCATGCGCCGCCTCACCTTCGGCGGCGACGTCTCGGTCGTCGTCCCGGCAGGTCAGCAGGTCATGAGCGATGTCGTACGCGTCGCCGTCCCGCAGAACGCCGACGTACTCGTGACCACCTTCTCCCCCACCCCGTCCGGCCCGGTCACCTACCACCCGCAGGCCCGCCAGACCTCGTACACAGCCGAGGGCGACCAGACGGAGGACATCACCGGGGAGCCGTACACCACGCAGACCACGTACTGGCGCTACCTCACCGCGCTGGACGTGCTCAGCAACGAGTCGGAGGGCACGGTCGTCATGCTCGGCGACTCGCTCACCGACGGCGTGACCTCCACCGTGGGGGCCAACCGCCGCTGGCCGGACGTCCTCTCCCAGCGGCTGCACGCGGCCGCCGCCTCCGGCGACGTGCCCCGCTACAGCGTGGTCAACCAGGGCATCAGCGGAAACCAGATCCTCGCCGACGGGCTCGGCCGCCCCGCCGAGAACCCGAGTGCGCTCTCCCGCTTCCAGCGCGACGTGATCGGCCGTACGGGCGTCAAGGCCGTCGTCATCGACCTCGGCGTCAACGACATCCTGCGCAACCCGGGACGCGCCGACCCGGAAGCGATCGTGGAGGGCTTGCGCAGGCTGGTCTCCCAGGCCCACGCCCGCGGCCTGCGCGTCGTCGGCGCCACGCTCATGCCCTTCCAGGGCCACCGCGGCTACCGCGACGACCGCGAGGCCGTACGCCAGGCGGTGAACGCCGAGATACGCTCCGGCCGCGTGTTCGACGCGGTGGTGGACTTCGACAAGGCGCTCCGCGACCCGTACAACCCGCGCCGGCTGCGCTCCGACTACGACTCGGGCGACCATCTCCACCCGAGCGACAAGGGGTACGCGCGGATGGCCGAGGTCTTCGACCTGGCGAGCCTGAAGGGGTCGGCTCCGGCCGAGCTCTGAGGATCCGGACAGCTGCCGCCGCCTCGAGCCGTACGGTCCGGTCGTACGGGGCCGTACCGCCGTACGGGACCGTACCGCCGCACGAGGCCGTACCGCCCGTACACGCCGTACGGGGCCGTACGGTTTGAGGCAGCCGCTCAGTACTCGCCGTCCCGGCGGCGTCTGCGCTCATCGCGGCGGGCATCGCGCTCATCGCGCCTGGCCTCCCGTTCCTCGCGCCGCGCCGCACGCTCCTCCCGGCGCTCGCGCAGCAGCTCGCGGTGATCCTCCAGGGCATCGCGGACGTGCTCCATCGCCTCGCGGTGAACGTCGTGGATGTCGTGCAGGTCGTCGTGGGGCGAGGCGGACAGTTCCCCGCGCGCCTGCCGCCGCTCCAGCTTCTCCCGGCGGCGGGCCTCCTTCAGACGCTGCCGCTCGGCCCTGGGCAGCTTGCGCTGGACGCCGACACCGCCCCAGAAGGCGAACCCGGTGACGATCACGCGCGGGGCGCCGGGGTCGCCCGCGACGCCGTCCTCACGCTGGTCGAAGGCGCCCATGACACCGAGACCGCGGACGACGACCTCGACGCCCGGCGGCACGATGATCTCGATACCGCCCATGATCGCCACGCAGTTGAGGGTGACCTCGCGGTCGGCGAAGTACGCGTCGCGCAGGTCGATGGTGCCGCCGCCCCAGAACGCGAAGCAGTTGAACTGCTTCGGCACGGTCCAGTGGCCCTTGCGCTCGAACCCCGACATGACCGCGACGCCCCAGGTCGACGAGCCCTCGGTCCCGGTGATCCGGCCGGCCCAACCACCGCTCTCGGTAGGCTCCTTGACCATCGACACGGGCGGCGGCGCCACGGTCCCCGCACCCGGCAGATCGCGGGTGATCGGCGCCAGTTCGCCATAGGTGCGCGCCTTGTACGTGGCGTCCAGCCGCTCCTCGAACTCCTCCATGTCGAGACGGCCCTCGGCCACCGCGTCCCGGAGCTGCTCGGCGACTCGTTCACGGTCCGCGTCCGAGGCGCGAAGGCTGTCGGAGGGCCTGAGTTCGGGGAGTTCGTCGGTCATGACGCCAGCCTACGAGCAACCCGCGCACCGGGGTACCGGGCTTCGAGACCGCCTCCAGCGCTACGAGACCGCATCCTCGGCCTCACCCGCCCGCCCGGCCCGCTCAGCCCGGTCTGCCCTCTCAGCCCGGTCTGCCCGCTCAGCCCGGTCCGCCTGCTCGGCCCGGTCCGCCTGCTCCGCGTACATCTGGGCGATCACCGCCTCGATGTCGGGCTCCCGCACGGACAGGTCCACCAGCGGGTACTCCGACGCGATCCGCGCCACCAGCGGAGCCGCCGACTCCGAGGCGGGGAACGCGAGCCACTGCCGGGGCCCCTCCACCTTCACGACCCGTGCGGGCGCCGCCTCGATCGGGGGCAGCTCCCGCTCCAGGTCGACCACGAGGATCCGCTCGCTGTCCCCCACCTCGTGCAGCCCGGCGAGCGGACCGTCGTACATGAGCCGCCCGTGGTCGATGACCATGACGCGGCGGCACAGCTGCTCGATGTCCTGGAGGTCGTGCGTGGTGAGCAGCACGGTCGTGCCGTTCTCGGCGTTCAGGTCCCGCAGGAACTCCCGCACCTTGGCCTTGCTGATCACGTCGAGGCCGATGGTCGGCTCGTCCAGGTACAGGATCTCGGGGTCGTGCAGCAGCGCGGCCGCGATGTCGCCGCGCATCCGCTGGCCGAGGGAGAGTTGCCGTACGGGGACGTCCAGCAGGTCGCCGAGTTCGAGGAGTTCGACACAGCGGTCGAGGTTCGCGCGGTAACGGGCGTCGGGGATGCGGTACATACGGTGCATCAGCCGGTACGAGTCGATCAGCGGCAGGTCCCACCACAGCGTGGTGCGCTGGCCGAAGACGACACCGATGCGGTGCGCGAGGCGGGTGCGCTCGCGGGAAGGGTCGATACCGGCGACCCGCAGCCGGCCGCCGCTCGGGGTGAGGATGCCGGTCAGCATCTTGATGGTGGTGGACTTCCCGGCGCCGTTCGGCCCGATGTAGCCGACCATCTCGCCGCGCGCCACCGTGAAGGAGATCGAGTCGACCGCCCGCACCTCGCGCCGCTCACGGCGCAGGAAGCCGGTCTTCCTACGGACGTCGAAGACCTTCTCGACCCGGTCGAGTTCGATGAAGTGACTGTCCGAGCGGCTGCCCGAGCGGCTGCCCGAGCGGCTGTCCGAGCGGCTGTCCGAGTGACTGTCCACGTGTGCCTGACTCCCCTAACTCCCCGTGCTCCGGTACGAACGCAGTCCCGCACGCCAGGCGAGCCCCGCCAGCGCGCAGCAGCCCGCCCCCACCAGCGGAGGCGTGAAGGCGACCCAGGTCGGCAGGTCGAGCGGGTAGGGCCGGCCCAGCACGTAGAGGGCGGGCACCCAGTTGACGAAGGCGAGCGGCAGGACGAACGTCACCCCGCGCACCAGGTCCTTGGCGAAGACGGTCGGCGGGTACTGCAGGAGGGTGCTGCCGCCGTACGTGAAGGAGTTCTGCACCTCGGCCGCGTCCAGCGCGATGAACTGGAAGGCCCCGCCCGCCACGAACACCGCCCCGAAGATCAGCCCGCCGCTGAGCACCATCATCGGGATCATCAGCACTTTGACCGGGGTCCAGTCGATGTCGAGCACGGTCAGGGCGTACCCGAGGACGAACAGCCCCTGCGTGACCCGGCCCAGGCGGCGCAGGGCGAACTTGTCCGCGGCGACCTGGGCGAGCACGGGGACCGGACGGACGAGGAGGGTGTCCAGCGTGCCGTCGCGCACACGGCGCCCGAGCCGGTCCATCGAGCCGATCGCCAGATCGGTGAGCCCGAAGGCGATGCCGACGACCCCGTACAGGAAGGCGATCTCGGGGAGGGTGTAGCCGCCGAGCTCGTCGACCTGGGAGAACATCAGCAGGATCGCGAGGAAGTCGAAGGAGGTCGCCGCGAAGTTGCCGAAGGCGGTCATGGCGAAGGACGCGCGGTAGGCCATCGTGGAGCGGATCCACATGGCGGCGATCATGAGGTAGGCCCGCAGCCCGTCGCGTACGGGACTGTACGGCGCGTACGCGTCGTCCGTGCGGTCCGGGCGGTCCGGGCAGTCCGGGTGGTGCGCCGCCGTCGCGGTCCTGGCCTCAGCCACCCTGGACCACCACCCTCCGCGTGGCCGCCGACTGGACCAGCCGCCCGGCCGCGAGCAGTACGACGGCCCACGCGATCTGGAATCCGTACGTGGCCAGCGGATCGGCCTCCCCGAGCAGGACGTCCGCGGGCGCCTGGAGCAGCGCCGACCAGGGCAGGAGACGGGCGATCTCGCCGAGCGCTCCGGGGAAGACGTTCAGCGGCAGCAGCATCCCGGAGAAGAAGACCCCGGTGAGCCAGGTGAGTTGCATCGCACCCGAGCCGTCCAGCAGCCAGAACGCCCACAGCGCGACGATGTACCGGATCGCAAAGCTGACGACGACGCCCAGGGCGATCGCGACGAGACAGGCGAGCCAGGCCAACGGGTCGCGGGGCAGGGCGAGATCGAAGCAGAGCGCGCCGAAGGCCATGGGGACGACACCCCGTCCGAGCAGCTGGAACAGGGCCCGGCCGGAGTCCGCGGCGAACCACCACAGTTGGAGATCGGCGGGCCGGTACAGGTCGATCGCGATGTCTCCCGTGCGGATCCGCTCGATCAGCTCCGCCTCGAAACCGTTGCTGCCGAGGACCATGACCGCGAACATCGCCTGCCCGACCCATACGTAGGTCAGGGCCTGCGCCTGGTCGTAGCCGCCGAGATGGGGCTTCTCGTCCCAGAGGGCGATGTAGGTGTATGCGAGGATGAAGCCGAAGACGGTGTTGGTGAACACCCCTGCCGCGGTGGCCGCCCGATACGTCGCGTACCGCCTGAAGCCACCGGCGGCGACAGCGGCGTACAACCGCCCTGCCCCCACGAGGAACCTCCATCCGCTGCGAAGAGCTGTGCTCGGGCCGAAGCGCAGGAGCCTAGTGCGCGGGTGGAGGGGCGTGCCACGTGTTTTCCGGGGACGGCGTGTGCCGGTGTCCGGGAACGGAACAGGTGGTGCAACAGTCTTCGGGTACAGGCGTACGAGGGCGTACGGGACGTACGACGCGAAAACAGGAGTACGGCAGGACCATGAGCGACGAGCCGCAGCCGCAGCAGCACCGCCCGGGCCAGGCCCCGGCCTCCGGCCCCGAGGGGTCCCGGGGGCCGGACGCCGTGCCCGACGGGGACCAGGGTGCCGAGCCGAGCGTGAGCCGGGGGCCCGGGCCTGCTGACGTCCCGGGCGCCGGGCGCGGCGCGGCCGGGGGCGTTGGGCCGGGAGAGGTGACGGGCACCGGTCGCGACGCGACTGCGGACGCCGAGCCCGGCGAGACCCCGGGCTCGGCTCGCGGCGGAGCCGCGGGGGCCCGCCCCGGCGAGACCACGAGCTCCGGCCCACGCGAGGCTACGGACGTCGCTCCCGGCGAGGCGCCGGGCTCGGGGCGCGGCGCAGCCGCGGGCGCCGACCGCTCCTCGGCCACGGGACGTGGTGCCTCCGCCGGGGCGGCGAGCGAAGGTGGCTCCGCCGGGGTTCCTGGTGACGGTGGCTCAGCCAGGCCCCCGGGCGACGGCGCCTCCGCCAAGTCCCCTGCGGGTGAGCCCGGCAGGTACTCGGCCGGAGGGTCCTCGGCCGGAGGGTTCGGCTCGTCCGTCAGGCCTACGGCCGGTGGCCCCGACGCGACTTCGTCTGGAAGGCCCAGCACAACCTCCGGCACCGGCGCAACCCCGGCCGAAGGCTCCGGCCGGTCCTCGGCCAGCGACTCCGGCACGGCCTCGACCAGCGGCTCCGGCACGGCTCCTACCGGAAGGCCCAGCACAGCCTCCGGCACCGGCACCGGCGCGACCCCGGACCGCCGTCCCGACAACGGCCCGAACACCCCCGGCACATCCCCAACCGGAAGGCCCCCGACCGGAGGACCCTCAGCCGCAGAAACCGGCACGTCCGGCAAGCCCTCAGCCAGTGGCTCCGGCACGGCCGCGACCAGCGGCTCCGGCGCGGCCTCGGCCGGAGCGCCGGGCGCGGCCTCCGGCACTGGTGCCGCCTCGGGACGCCGTCCTGGCGAGGTCTCGGGCCGAGGGCGCGGTAACCCTTCGGCAGGCGGGGCGGCCAAGGCCGCGGGAGGCGGCTCCGGCGAGCCCTCCGGTCGTGTCTCGGGCGACGGTCCCCGCACAAGCCCGGGCCTCCCGTCGACCGGCGGAACGGACAAGCCCTCCGGCCCGAGTTCGGCGAGCACCCCTACGCCCCCGGACGACAGCACCCGCCAACTCCGTGCCATAACGCCCGACAACGGCCCCGACAAGCCCTCCAGCCGAACCCCGGCCAACAGCCCAGGCAAGACCCCGGGCCAAAGAACCCCACGCACCGGACCCGCAGCAGGCGGAGCCGCAACCGGCGGACCCGCAGCCGGCCGAGCCTCGGGCACCGGAGCACCGGCCACCGGACCCGCAGCAGGCGCGGCCGCAGCCGCAGGTCTCGGCGGAGCCATGGCGAGTGGGCCCGGCGGCGGTCCGGCCTCCGCGGGCCGCCCCGGCAAACCCCGTACCGAGGCCCCGCACAGCGCCGCCCGCACCACCGGCCCCACGGGCACCACCGGAACACCTGCCACCGGCGCCGGCACCGGCACCGGCACCAACACCCCCGCTCCCCCGGAC
>NZ_VJZE01000448.1 GCF_009377205.1 Streptomyces phyllanthi | reverse complement strand
AGAGACAGGCCTTGACCCGCCCACCCCGGAAGGGCGCCCGGCACCGTCCCGCGTGTGGTCCCGTCGTACGCGTGAGCCCGTACGACCACCTCCGCGCGACCTCCTTCGTACGCCTGTTTCCGTACGCTCGCCTCCGTACGTACCCATACGCCACGCGTACGTACGGAAGCAGGTATTCCTCCCCGTGCGACGGACACCCGGCGGACGCCACTCTGAACGCATGCTGCGACTTTCCGAGGGACACCTCTCCGACCACGGTCCTCGGTTCGGCACGCTCCCCCCGTTACCGCTGGGCGCGGGGCATCGATCCGTGGAGTACGAACCCAGCCCCTCCGCGGCCGGCCAGGCCCGCGCGGAGGTCCGAAGACAACTGGAGTCCTGGGGCCTCACCGAGCAGAGCGACACGGCTGAACTCCTCGTCAGCGAGCTCGTCACCAACGCCCTCGTGCACGCCGAGAGCCGGCTGCGGCTGACGCTCACGGCCGCGCACGGCGTGCTGCGCTGCGAGGTCTCCGACGCCGACCACCGCCGCCCCCGTGTGCGCCGTGTCACGGAGACGTCGGAGAGCGGCCGGGGGATGTTCCTGGTGGACGCGCTCGCGCGGCGCTGGGGCTGCCACGAGGACGGGCCGGGCAAGACCGTGTGGTTCGAGCTCGGCACGTGCGGGCTGGACGGCTGCGGTGAGCGACAGCCGTAGCTCGTAGCTCGTAGCCCGTAGCCCGTAGCCCGTGCCCGGCCCCTGGCCCGGCCCGTGACGTCCCCTTGTCCACCCCACTGAGGCACACCTGGTCGGCGGGGCCCGCCCGACCCCGCCAGACCTCCGACTTCCTTCACCGCTTCCTTCACCGCACGCCCTCTTGTGCCCTCGCCCGCTGTGCGCTTTCTTGATCGGCATGACGGACACCACGGACGACTCAGCCACCGGGAAAGCGACTTCGGCCCCTCGGAAGTCAAGTTGGAAGTACATCGGCCCCGGCATCGTCGTCGCCGCGACCGGCGTCGGCGCCGGCGACCTGGTGGCGACCCTCATCGCCGGCAGCAACTTCGGCTACACCCTGTTATGGGCCGCGGTGATCGGCTGCCTCGTCAAGATCTCCCTCGCCGAGGCGGCGGGCCGCTGGCACCTGTCCACCGGCCGCACCCTCTTCGACGGCTGGGCGAGCCTCGGCCGCTGGACCACGTGGTTCTTCGCCGTGTACGTCGTGATCTGGGGCTTCGTGTACGGCGCGGCCGCGATGTCGTCGAGCGCGCTGCCCCTGCAGGCGCTGTTCCCGGAGGTCATGGACCTCGAGTGGTGGGCCATCGCCTGCGGTCTCGTCGGCCTGGTGTTCGTCTGGTTCAACAAGTACGCGGTCTTCGAGAAGGTCATGACGGTCCTGGTCGGCGTCATGTTCGTGGTGACGGTGTACCTGGCGATCCGCGTCACCCCCAACCTGCCCGACGCCTTCGCCGGCCTGCTCCCCGTCCTCCCCGACGAGAAGGACTCCATCCTCAACACCCTCGGCCTGATCGGCGGCGTCGGCGGCACCATCACGCTCGCCGCGTACGGCTACTGGGTCAACGCCAAGGGCTGGACGGACACCGGCTGGATGAAGGTCATGCGCCTGGACAACCGGGTCGCGTACGCCACGACCGGCATCTTCGTGATCGCGATGCTCTTCGTGGGCGCCGAGCTCCTGCACTCCGCGAACGTCGCCATCGCGAGCGGCGACAAGGGCCTGATCCAGCTCGGCGACATCCTGGAGGACGAGTACGGCACGGCCACCGCCAAGTTCTTCCTGATCGGCTTCTTCGCCACCTCCTTCACCTCGCTGATCGGCGTCTGGCACGGGGTGAGCCTGATGTTCGCCGACTTCATGGCCCGCTACCGCACGCGCGGCGGCGAACTGAAGGGCGAGGAGGTCGCGTCCGGTCAGCGGGAGAAATCGTGGCCGTTCCGCGCGTACCTGCTCTGGCTGACCTTCCCGCCCATGGTCCTGCTCTTCCAGGGCCAGCCCTTCCGCCTGGTCATCATCTACGGCGTCCTGGGCGCGGCCTTCCTCCCGTTCCTCGCGGGGACGCTGCTCTGGCTCCTCAACTCCTCGCGCACACCCGGCCAGTGGCGCAACGGGCCGCTCAGCAACGTGATGCTGGCCGTCGCGGGACTGCTGTTCCTGGTGCTGTGCGTGAAGCAGATCTGGGACCAGCCGTGGGCGGACTTCTTCTGACCACCTCCTCGGCGGTGATCACCCCTTCGGTACGAGCTGCTCCCACTTCTCACTGAGGGCGATGCGTTTGAGCTCGGCCATGGTGAGGGCCGGGGTGTCGCGGGTCGCGTCGGCGCTCTGCGCGCCGGTGTTGAAGGCGCTGACGACGACCCGCAGGCTGCCGGGGCGGACGGTGTCCACGGTCCACATGACGGTCCCCTTGCCGCCCTTGTCGTCCCCCGGGCCCTGCCGCGTCGCGACCCTCGTACCGTCGGGAAGGATCTCGAGGCCAGACCCGAAGACCTCGTCCATCCCCGGCTGCACGTTGATCTGGACGAAGCTCGCACCCTTGCCGTCGTCGACGACGACAAAGCGGTACTCGGCCTCCTGGCCTCCCTTCGAGACCACCTTGACGTCCTTGGGGAGCAGACCGATGAGCGTCTTCTCGATCGCCGCGCCGTCGGCGGACGGGGGCGCGGCGGGCGCGGACGCCGTCGGCCCGGAGGCAGCCGACCCGGGGACCTTCGGGTCCTCGGGGATGGCGTCGACGGCCGTACGCCATGCCTCGGCCGTGACGACCTTCTTCAGCTGCTCCGTGGAGAGCGGCGGGTTCGGCCTGGTGATCGGGGCGTCCTTCTCGGCCTCGGCGTTCCACTCGCTCACGGAGACGTGGTGACCCTCCGGGGTGACGAGCTCGGCGCTCCACCACTTGGTGTCCACGCGCCGGTCCGGATACTCGTAGCCCTGGAAGAGCTTGAGCAGTGAGCCGTCGGGGAGCCGGCTCGTGGAGCAGGCGTCGTGCGGAACGAGTTCCTCGGCCGGGCACGTGGTCACCTCACGGGCCTGCCGGCTCCCCGGCTCGATCCGGTCCATGCTGATGCCGATCGCGCCGCCGCCCTTGCCGTCGTCGTAGACGAGACGCGCGTACGGACCGCTTTCCGATTCGGTCCCGCGAGAGTCCTCGCCGCTGAACTTCCCCTCCGGGAGGAGCCCCTTGAGGGTACGGAGGAGGTCGTCGCCCGACACCGGCGTGGAGGACTTGGTGGCGTCGGCGGACGACCTGGGCGTCGGGTCGGCGGCCACGGACTCCTCGCCGCCACTCCCGCCCCAGGGCACGAGCAGGGCTCCACCCACCCCGGCGAGCGCGACACCGGCCACGCCACCCGCGACGGCGGCCCGGCGGCGCCGCAGCAGCCTGCGTCCACGCGCCTCTCCACCGGCGACCAGGGTCGCGCCGTCGGCCTCGAAGGTGCCGCCGGCCTGGCGCAGGGCGTCGCCGAGCCGGCCCTCGAAGGGGTCCTCGTGCTGTTCGACGGGCATGGCAAACCACCGTTTCTGGAGGGGCGTACGTGGGTTGTGGGTGCGGATGTGGGTGACGGTGAGATCAGGGAGTCGCGTACTCGCCGAGGTCCTCACCGAGGAGCTCGCGGAGCCGGGCGAGGGCGCGGACGCAACGCGTGCGTACGGCGGCCGAGCTGGCGTTCATCGCGTCGGCGGTCTCCTGGATGGAACGGTCCTCCCAGTAGCGCAGGACCACCACGGCCCGGTCCTTGGCGGGCAGTTGGGCCAGCGCCTCGACGAGGGTGAGCCGCAGCGGCGCGTCGGTGTGGGGGCCGCGTGGATCGGCCACGTCGGGGAACGTGTCGGTGGCCCGCTCGGTGCTGCTGCGCCGCCGCTGGTGGGCGAGGAACGTACGGGTGAGGACGGTCTGCGCGTACCCGGCCGGATTCCCGACCCGGGACACGCGCCCCCACTTCACGTACAACCGTCCGAGCGTCTCCTGCACGAGGTCCTCGGCGAGATGGGTGTCCCCGCCGGTCAGCAGACAGGCGGACCGGTAGAGATGCCCCGCGCGCGCCGCCGCGAACTCCGGATAACCGTCCGCGCGGACGTGTCTCATGCGTGCCCCTTGGATTCGTACGGGTTCGAGCGCCGACTTCGTCTAACGCACCTGGCTCCACTTGGTTGATGCGGTGGACCCTGCGGAATGTTTCATATCGATTGAAGGGATACGGTGCGTCGATGCAGCAGCCCGACCACGGCCAGGAACCGCCTCCGCCACCGCCACCGCCGCCGGCGTCGCCACCGCCCGGCTTCGGCCCCCCACCACAGCCGTACGCGGTCCCGCAGCCGTACGCCGCCCCGCAACCTCCGGCGTACGCCGCCCCGCAGCCTCCGGCGTACGCCCCGTACGCGTACCCGGCGCCGGGCGCCCCCGCGGGCCCGGAGTTCCTGGCGGTGGACCGTCACAACTCCATCGTCGTGGACGCCTCGGGCGTCTCCTTCGAGGACCACGGTCTGAGCGTCGAGTTCCCGTGGCCCGAGATCCGCAGCGTCCACTACCGCCCCAACAGCAACGGCAAGGGGCTCGTCGTGGGGGTCGTCCACGTGGACGGCCACTTCTACGAGTGCGTGGTCGACGCGAAGCGCCGGGACCGCCTGCACGAGTGGTTCACGCAGCTGATCCCGGTGTTGCAGTACTACCGGCCCATGGGCTGACGGGCGGACGGGGCCGGGCGGGCTCAGAGCAGGTGGTCCGCCTTGCCCGCCTTGACAGCTTGCTCCGTCAGGGCCTCTTCCGCGCGCGGAGCGGGACCCCGCCGGTGGTTCCGGCAGTCATGGCCCGCCCTGCTGCCCGGGCCCAGTCCCAGGAGCCAAGCCCGGAGTGACCGCGTCAGCGTTACTACGTGCCCGCCCCCGGCCGCTCCCGGTACTCGTCCACGACCGCCCGCTTCAGGACCGCCGTCTCTCCCAGGACCGTGCCCTTCTTGCCCTTCCGGACGTCCTTCGTCAGGTAGGTGCGTTCGCCGAGGTAGGTGAGGGTCTCGCTGTCGAAGATCCATTCCGTGGCCCAGGAGACCCGCTGGTCGACGCGGCGGATGCCCACGCCGGGGCGGCCCGCCGGGTCGACCGCGTTCTCCATGCGCGTCACCCCGGGGATCTTCGCCGCGGCCTCGTAGAGCGCGGCGGCGGTCCTCGGGGGCATGACCGACGTACCCAGCAGGTAGCCGATCTTGTCGAAGACGGCCTGGGCCTTCTCCTCGCCTTCCACCGTCTTGGTCAGGCGGTAGAGCTCGTCGAGGAGTTCGCCCGGGTCGGTGGGCAGGGAGGCCAGCCAGCGGTAGGTGGGGCGGTTGATGCCCGCCGGGGTGCCGGGCGAACCGGGCGGCAGCAGTTCCCTGAGCGGGGAGTAGCCGCCGCCCTCGTAGAACAGGGCCGGCTTCTTCACCGGGCCCGGCTCCTGCGACCACCACGCCTCCCGCTCCCGCAGCTGCCCCGGCTCGTACGACCCGTCCTCATGGGCCTCCGCGCCGGCCGTCAGGCTCTTGATGTAGACCAGCTGGTCGTCGCGTACGGGCGTGACCTCCGTCTTCGCGGCGACGTCGGCGATGCGGTCGAGCAGGACCACGGCCTTTTCGTCGACGGGCCCCGCGGACTGTTCGATTCCGTAGCCGGAATCCATGTTCGTGACGAGGCCGACGGTCAGTGCACCGGCCAGTGCCAGGGCCGCGGCGGGCATCCACAGTGCCGGGCGCGGCAGCCGGAGGCGGGTGCGGGTGCGGGTGCGGCGGTTCTGTGGAGCCGGAGCCGCGGTGGGCGTCCTGTCGTCGTCGATGAGCTGCATCAAACGGTCCTTGTGATGGGAGTGGCGACCAGCAGGGAGGTCCCGTTCGGGCATGGCCGGAAGCAGCCGGGCCAGTTCGTCGCGCTCCGTCAACGGGATCCCTCCTGAATCTCCTGAAGTGGAAGGGCCGCCAACGCGGCCTCACCGGATAGCTCTCCGCGACGACGCGGCGGTTCCGTGTTTCTTGCGCGGGTTTCTCCCCTTGCCTTCCGGTGTTCCTCCCGCTTCTCCTCCCGCAGTCGCTGATCCGTCAGCTTCCGCAGCCTCTCCCGCGCCCTGGACAGGCGCGAGCGCACCGTCCCCACCGGGACATCCAGGGCCTCGGCGGCCTGGGCGTAGTCCAGGCCGGACCACACGCACAGCGCCAGCACCTCCCGCTCCCCGCGCCGCAGAGCGCCGTACACCTGTCGTACGGCGGCCAGGCGGCGGGCATCGTCGAGGCGGCCGGCGGTCTCCTCGGCGAAGTCCGGGACCGGGTCCGGTGCCGGGCGGCGGGACAGGAAGGCCAGACGGCGGCCGAGGCCACGGTTGGCGTTGCGGGACTTGTTCGTCGCCATGCCCAGCAGCCACGGTTTCACCGTGCCGCCGTCCGGCTCCAGTTGCTCCCGGGTACGCCAGGCGTCGAGGAAGGTGTCCGCCATCACCTCCTCGGCGGTCGACCAGTCGCCGGTCAGCCGGAAGGCGTGGTTGTAGACGGTGCGCGCGTACTCCTCGTAGAGCTCCGAGAAGGCTTCGCGGTCTCCCGCCCGTATCCGCGTGCGCAAGGGGTCACTCATGTCCTGCGCACCCATGTCGTTCGTACCTCATGCACCTCACACCCAAGGCTCTCCGCGGGGTGCGGGTGGTTCCGGTGACCTGCGCCACAGAAGCAGACCGGTCCCCGGAACCGCGCACGGCGCCGTGGCCGACTTAAACAGTGCATCGGACGGCCTGAGACATGGGGGCGCAGGTGAGTGGAGCAGTGTACGCGGAGCAGTCCCGGAATCCGCTGGCCGGCACGGTCGTACTGACCGAGGGCGGGTTGCGGGTGGGGCGAAGGACGACCCCGCCGGAGGAGTTGCAGATGGCGGCCATGGCGGACGCGTATCTGCGGGGGCAGTGGCTCGGCGGCGGTGGCTCCGAGCGGCCGCTCGCGCACATCCCCGCAGGCGACGGAATCGTGCCGGTCACGCGGGTCACCGGGTCCACCAAGCCGGTGCGGGTGCGCCGGGCCGCCGAGTTCGCCCGGGCCCTCGGGGACATGGCGGTACGTCATGCCGGTGGTCCGGCGGCGGTCGCCGCGCTCGCGGACCGGGCGAGGGCCGAGGGCGTACCCCTGTGGCTCGCACGGCGTGTCGCCATGGGCCCGGCGGGCCCGGTCACGGTGGTGGTGGACCGGCGGACCGCACGGGTCGACGTCTGGTCGCCGTCGGCCCCCGTGGTGCGGATCCGCGCCCCGTACGGCGTGTCGGCCGACCGGAGGAACCCCGGCCGGGGGCTGCTGCTGACGGTGGGGGAGACACCCGCCATGACGGCCGTCACCTTCACCATGCGGAAGTCGAGGCGCTCCGTGATCGTCGAGATCCCGCAGCGCAGCTGGGAGCTGACGCGCGCGGACGCGCGGTCCTCCCGCCTGACC
>NZ_VJZE01000447.1 GCF_009377205.1 Streptomyces phyllanthi | reverse complement strand
CCCACACCCCCCACGCACCACTCCCCCCACGATCCGACCGCTCACTGGAAGAAGGAATCGGGACATGACTTCACCAGTACGTCCGCGCACCCTCCGGCGCGCGGCCACCGGCGCGCTGGCCGCACTCGGACTATCGGTTGGCATGATCATGACAGGTGGTGCGGCTCCGGCGAGCGCCGCCACCTGGCCCACCGCGAACGGCAGCGAGGGCGTCCCCGCCACCATCCCGGTCTCCGGCACCAAGGACTACGGGATGAAGCGCCTCTACGGCACCGGCGACCTGGGCAGCGGCGGTCAGGACGAGGACCAGGGGCCGATCCTGGAACTGGCCAACGGCGCCGTGCTGAAGAACGTCATCATCGGTGCCCCCGCCGCGGACGGCATCCACTGCAAGGGCAGCTGCACGCTGCAGAACGTCTGGTGGGAGGACGTCGGCGAGGACGCGGCGACCTTCCGGGGCTCCTCGTCGTCCAGCGTCTACACCGTCTCCGGCGGAGGCGCGAAGGAAGCCAGCGACAAGGTGTTCCAGTTCAACGGCGCCGGAACGCTGAACATCTCCAACTTCGCGGTGAAGAACTTCGGCACCTTCGTCCGGTCGTGCGGCAACTGCAAGACGCAGTACAAGCGGACGATCAACCTCAACACCATCGAGGTGGCCTGGAAGGGCGGCCGGATCGCCGGCATCAACACCAACTACGGCGACAGCGCGACCCTGAGGAACATCACCATCGTGGGGGACACCAGCAAGAAGATCATCCCCTGCCAGAAGTACATCGGGAACAACACGGGCGCGGAGCCGCCCACGAACGGCTCCGGGCCTGACGGCACGTACTGCAAGTACGCGACGTCCGACATCAAGTACAGCTGAGTCCAGCGCACTCCCGGCGCACTCGGCTCCGGCCGGGTCCGGGTCCGGCCGGATCCGAACCGGCTTCGGGCGGCTGTGCGAAGCGCCTCACGGCGGCTTCGTACGGCCGCCCTCGGTCGTTGTCAGTGCCGTGGTGCACACTCGCGCGCGCTCAGCACGCTGCGGGGGCTGCTGGACGGGGAGTTCGGGGTCCCGCAGCCGTGGCGCTCTGGTCGATCGAGGGGGACGCCGACACCGTACTGCCGCTTCTCACCAGGGAGTTGGCGGCCGAAGAAGCCCATGCCCGGCAGACAGCCGCCGAAGCCCTGGGCTCATGGGGGGGGCGGCGGCCGGCTCCATGCTTCCGAAGCTGCGCCTGATGCTCGCGTCCGACGACCTGTGGGAGCGGACGGCGGCGGCGTGTGCCCTGGGGGAGATCTCCGGGGACGCCGAGCCGGCCCTGCCCGTGCTCGGTTCGGCATGGCAGGGCAACCCGTACACCCGCGGCACGATCACGGCCTGCCTCACCGAGCCGGGGCGCGCCGCGGCGCCCGCCCACGACCTGCTCCGGACGGAGCTCGCCACTCCGCGGCGCCATACGGCGCGTTCCGGCGGTCACGGCAGCCACGACATCGTCAACGACGAGCGGTTGCTGCGTTCCTGCCGTGCGGTACTGGAGGCCGGGTAGCCATCACAGCGCGGCACTCGGGAGCGTGGAGGGGCCGCCGGCGGCGCTTCGGTCGCGTCGCCTCGGGCCCTCCGCGGCTACCAGGTCTTGCGCTCCCACTGGGGGCCGACGCGCTCCCACTCCTCGTCCCACTGGTCCATGCGCCGGCGCTCAAGACGGCCGCGCACGAGGCGTCCGCCCACAAAGGGGACGCCCGCCGCGGTCGCGCCCACCAGGGCACCGATCAGGGAGGCTCGCAGACGGGCCTCGGACTCCGTGGCCGGCTTGGTGACCATGAGCCCCTCGGTATCCGTCCAGACGGTGACCGTGGTGCCCATCTCACTGGCGGGCGCGACCCGGGCCTGGCCGGTGTGCACGGAGCCGTCCCTCGCCGTCCAGCGGACCTCCGCCCACACGCGCTCGGCCGTGGAACCGGACGGGGCGGCCGTGCCCGGGGCGGCCTCGGTGAGCCGCGCCACCACGGGGCGCCACTCGACGCGCTGCTGGGCGAGGTTGTTCTCGACGGACCGCGAAGCCACCATCCCCATGGCCACCCCGCCGAGAACGGTGAGGGTCCAGGCCGCGAGGACCACCCATGCCTCCAGCCGGTCGCTGCGGCGTCGCAGCGGGTTCCGCCGCCATCGCCACAACCACACCTTCGGACCTCGGAATGCCGCCATCGAGGCACCCTCCTCACGAACGCACAGACAAGCCAGACCGCCCTCCCATACGGGGGCGGTCTCCCCGATGCTCATGACGATTCCGTCACTCCGGCCGGAAGGCCGAGAACCACCTGGTCGCCAAAGACACCGGCAGCGCCCTCGGGGAGCCCGCACGGCGGGCCGCCGGGTGCGCTCGTTCGCCGTCAGCCACACGCTCTGACCTGCGGCGACGCCCTGTACGAGGGAGACTGTCAGTGGTGGGGTGCAGACTGACCGGTGACTGAGACAACGACGTCCCGGAGGTGGTCGGCATGGCCGACATCCTGCTCACCGTAGGCACACGCAAGGGTCTGTTCATCGGGCGCCGGCGCGGTGGCGCCTGGGAGTTCGACGAGAGTCCGTACTTCAACGCGCAGGCCGTGTACTCGGTCGCGATCGACACCCGCACCGAGACACCCCGCCTGCTGGCGGGCGGCGACAGCGCGCACTGGGGCCCGTCCGTCTTCCACTCCGACGACCTGGGCCGGACCTGGACGGAGCCCGCCCAGGCGCCCGTGAAGTTCCCCAAGGACACCGGCGCCTCACTGGAGCGGGTCTGGCAGCTGCACCCGTCGGCGGCCGAACCGGACGTGGTCTACGCGGGCACGGAGCCGGCCGCCCTGTACCGCTCGGAGGACCGCGGGGAGAGCTTCGAGCTCGTACGGCCGCTGTGGGAGCACCCCACGCGGGACAAGTGGGTACCGGGTGGCGGCGGTGAGGGCCTGCACACCATCCTCACCGACCGGCGCGACCCGCGGGCGATGACGGTCGCCGTCTCCGCCGCCGGTGTGTTCCGCACCGGGGACGGCGGCTCGAGCTGGTCCCCCTCCAACTCCGGTGTCTCGGCGGTGTTCCTGCCGGATCCGAACCCGGAGTTCGGCCAGTGTGTGCACAAGATCGCGCGGGACTCGGTGACACCGGACCGGATGTATCTGCAGAACCACTGGGGTGTGTACCGCAGCGACGACGCGGGCGCGCACTGGACGGACATCGGCGAGGGCCTGCCGTCCACGTTCGGGTTCGCCGCGGCGGCCCATCCGCACCGCGGGGACACCGCGTACGTCTTCCCGATCAACGCCGACGCGGACCGTGTCCCGGCCGGGCGGCGATGCCGTGTCTTCCGTACGGCGGACGCGGGCAAGACCTGGGAGCCACTGTCGGCGGGGCTGCCGCAGGAGGACCACTACGGCACGGTGCTGCGCGACGCCATGTGCACGGACGACGCGGACCCGGCGGGCGTGTACTTCGGCAACCGCAACGGCGAGGTGTACGCGTCGGCGGACGACGGCGACAGCTGGCAGCAGCTGGCGTCGCATCTCCCGGACGTCCTGTGCGTACGGGCGGCGGTCATGGCCTAGGCACTGCCCGGTCACGCCGGAAGCCGGGCCGCCCTGAGCGCGTACACCTCCCATGCCGCCGTCGATCCCCGGGTCACCGCCCAGACCACCCGTCAGGTCACCGAGGCACTCATGGGCTGGAGCGGATGTCCGGACAGGCGGGCGGGCCTACCGGCCGGCCGGTCGCCAGCCCGCCTGTCCGCCTGTCCGTTCAGTTCGGAGTCGAGAAGGCCACCGAGGTGATGTCGCGCTCCAGTTCCGCGCCGTGAATGCCGTAGGTGCGGATCGAGCGGATCTTGACGAGAAGGCAGAAGCGCTCCGTCGAGGAGACGACGCGCGCGATGTGCCGGTAGGAACTGCGCAGATAGTACGCGGCGGCGTGGTTGCCCAAAGCGCTCTGTCCGCCGATGAGAATGACGGGGCGTATGCCTCCCGGGACGGTGAACTTCGCGATGAGGGCGTACTCGTCGTTGCCGCGGTCCCAGCCGTAGTGCTCGCTGCCCGCCCTGATGGCGAGGGGATGGACGGGGTGGTCGAAGGGGGCGAAGGAGACGCCCGGGAGGCTGTGGGCGATATGGCCCGCGCTTCTCACGTTCGACCCCGACAGCGGGCCGCCGATGCAGAACTCCGGCTTGTTCTCGTTGCTGCCCTGGAAGTCGTCACTGCGTACGACCTCGACCTCGCAGTTCAGGCCGCGGGCGAGGACAGCCGTCTCGATCATGGCCTGGACGTCGTGATGGTGGGTGCTGCCCGGGGCGTCGTACTTGTTGTTCATCACGATCAGGCAGGTGTCACCGGGACGGGCGCCGATCACACGCGCCCTGATCCGGAAGTCGCGGCCGTGCTTGCCGCGGTGCCACAGCCAGACCGCGAGGCCGCTCAGACAGCTGGTGAGGAGTCCGATGAGGACATTGCCGATCGCGCCCGTCAGCATCGTGCTCCCCCGCCGCTGCTCTGTTGTGCCGTCCGTTGGTCTGCCGGTCCGGATATAGCCGGGCGCGAGCTGTACACGCGGTCGGCGAGGCCAAAGTCTATCGCCTGGCAGCTCACGTGTTCGACGTCGCACTCGTGGTCACGGGACCACGGGCACCCATGCCTCCGGCCCCCTTCCCGCTCGGTCCGCTCCCCATGCCGTAGCCGCCGTGCGGGCGTACCGTCCCGCCACATGGGCGTGAGGTGCCGCGCGAAGTGAGCGGGCGCGATCATGGCACTTGAAACGCGCCGACGCCGACGTGAGCCTGCTGGCCCGTTCCAAGGCCCTGGCGGGATACACCAAAGAGATGAACTGCCTGAGGCGGTCGATCCGCTGGGCGAGGCGCTGACGGCGGCGGTGCACCGTACGGGTGCCGCGGCCGGAGGCGTCTATCTGCTGGACCCGGTGGGAGCGGTGCTGGGCCTGGACGTGATGTGCGTTCGTATCCGCGCGTGGCGGAGAACGTCCCCTTTCGGCTCGCGTTCGCGGTCGCCCCGCTCAGAGGTGCCCGCGACTGCCGGGGCGCGCTGCTCCTGATGTGGCCTCCCCACCGTCCGGACCAGCTCACACTCCACGAGCGCAGGCACATCGCCTTCGGGGCGCGGCGCATCGCCCGGGTCCTCGATACGGGCGCTCACCCCGCGGTCGCACAGGGCACCCAGCCGTAGCTGTCGCTGCCCTGGCTGGACGGTGGGGCTGGTCCACCACGCCCGCCCCGTCGACCGGCACACCGACGACATCGCTCTGCTCCTGCTCCCGCCCCACTCGCCTGCGAACCGTGAGACGACGGAAGACCACGGGCGTTCTCGGTGCGCGGGACCTCAGGCCGGGACATCCCGCGCGTTCGGTGCCATAGTGGGATTGGCGCCGGGATGCCAGGTTCGGATCCAGGATTCGGGTGCCGATTCGGGTGCCGGATTCGGGTGCCGAGGGGGAGCATCGTGGTCCGATACGTACGCTACGAGGTGTTGTGCTCCGTTGTTGCCCTGTGTGCGGCGGCTGTCAGCTCGGCCGTGACCGTCGGCGTGCGGGGAGTTCCGGAGTTCGAGGCCGGTATCGGCAAGGCTCTCGCCTTCTTCGCCCTCCTCTGCGTACTGGGATCGGCGTTCGGGCTGCTCACCTGTTCTCGGCTGAAGTGGGTGGGTGAGGGGCGGGAGTTCGAGACTGCCCGCCCCCTGGAAAACCCTGACGCAGTCCTGCCCGCACCGGGTCCGGAGCTTCGGGGCGGCGTCAACGGACCCCTCTTCGTCTTCCTGGTGGTCTCGGCCCTGGCCGGCGCTCTCCTGTGGGACCGCGCGTTCGCCCTCTACCCCCTGTTGTTCGCACCGCCGTGGCTGACCCGGGCGGCCTGCGCGGCACGCTGGGAGCGGCGGCACGGCGTCCTGCTGTGGCGGGGCGAAGTCGACGACCAGCCCCTCGGAAAGGGCCAGTACCTCTATTCGTCCGTACGGCAGCCGACGCCCTAGTCCGGCCCCCAAGCCCTCGCCCCACACATGGCCTACGGCAGTCGCCAGTCCACCGGCTGCGCGCCCTGCCGCAGCAGCAGATCGTTGGCCCGACTGAAGGGGCGCGAGCCGAAGAAACCCCGGTCCGCCGACATCGGGGAGGGATGGGCGGACTCGATCGCCGGAAGGTCCCCGAGCAACGGCCGCAGATTGCGCGCGTCACGCCCCCAGAGGATCGACACCAGCGGTTTGCCGCGTGCGGCCAACGCCCGGATGGCCTGCTCCGTGACCTCCTCCCAGCCCTTGCCCCGGTGTGCGCCGGGCTTGCGGGGAGCCGTAGTCAGCGCCCTGTTGAGCAGAAGCACGCCCTGCTGGGCCCACGGGGTCAGATCCCCGTTCGACGGCCTGGACAGCCCCAGGTCGGAGTGCATCTCGCGGAAGATGTTCTCCAGGCTGCCCGGCAGGGAACGCACCTCGGGCGAGACCGCGAAGCTCAGCCCGATGGCCATCCCCGGCGTGGGATAGGGATCCTGGCCGACGATCAGGACACGGACGTCGTCGAAGGGCTGCTGGAACGCCCTCAGGACGTTCGCCCCGGCGGGAAGGTAGGTCCGGCCGGCCGCTATCTCGGCTCGCAGGAAGTCCCCCATGGCGGCGATGCGTTCGGCCACAGGTTCGAGAGCCTTCGCCCAGCCTGCTTCAACAAGTTCATGCAAGGGTCGTGGTGCCACGGCGCGTCACTCTACTGGTACGCACCGGGGCCCCGCGCACACAGAGAGGTATGCCTGGAGGGGACCGCCTCCCGGCGCTACTCTTCCTCCGCGTCGGATCGTCTTGATCTTCAAGCCGGTGGAGCGGAGCGCGCTCCCCCGTCACAGAGGTCGCAGAGGTCACGAAGGCCACAAAGGTCACAAAAAGGAGGGCCTTGTTGCGTCCAGGGGACATGCCACACCACCGTGGGCGCCGGGCAGGGAGCCCGGCCCATGGACCGGCACCCGTCGTGCTCGCCGTGGACTCGGGCGGCTCCGGGCTGCGTGTGGCGCTGGCCTCGGAGGGCAGGACCGTCGGGGCTCCGCTGGTGTCCGAGGAGCCGGTGCGGACCGGCCCGCGCGGGATCGACGTCGGGCACCTGCTGGAGCAACTGCTCCCCATGGCGCGGAAGTTGCTCGGCGACGCCGGGAGCGGGCCGCCGCAAGCGGTCGCCGTCGGAGCCACCGGATTCGCCAGCCTGGGCGACGAGCTGCGCGCCGAACTCCCGGCGGCCCTGCGGCGCGAGCTCGGTGTGCGCCGGGTCGCGCTGGCCGCCGACGCGGTCACCGCCTACGCGGGCGCGCTCGGTCCGCGTGCGGGCGCGGTGGTGGCCGGCGGCACCGGGCTGATCGCGATCGGCACCGACCTGGAGAGCTGGCGGAGGGCGGACGGCTGGGGTCATCTCCTCGGCGACTGCGGCGGCGGGGCGTGGAT
>NZ_VJZE01000446.1 GCF_009377205.1 Streptomyces phyllanthi | reverse complement strand
CCGTTTTGGCCACGACGGGCCGGTGGGGCCATCCCGTCGTGGCCGGGGGCGGGAGCGCCCGATGGCGGCGGGAACGCCTCGGCGGTGGTGGTGGGAACGCGTGCGACGAGGCGGGAACGCGTCGGGGCGGTGATGGGAACGCCTGCGACGAGGCGGGAACGCCGATGGCCCGGTCCCCTCGGAGAGGGGCCGGGCCATCCGGACGGGAGCGCGGGACGGGATCAGGCGTCCGTGGCTTCGGCGGTCGCCGCGGTCGCCGCGGTCTTGCGGGTGCGGCGGCGGGGCTTGGCCTCGGTTTCCTCGGCTGCGGCCTGGGCCGGAACCGTCGCCTCGGCGGTCGCCGCGGTCTTGCGCGTACGGCGGCGCGGCTTGCTCTCCGCGGGCTCCACCGTGTCCACCGCCGACACCGCTGCCACCGTCGTCTCGGCGGTCGCCGCGGTCTTGCGGGTGCGGCGGCGGGGCTTGGCCTCGGTTTCCTCGGCCGCGGCCTGGGCCGGAACCGTCGCCTCGGTGGTGGCGGCCGTTTTGCGCGTACGGCGGCGCGGCTTCGTCTCCGTGGGCTCGGAGGGGGCCAGAGCCGCCTCCGCGGAGGGCTCCTCGGCCGTCGTGACCGTGGGCTCCGCCGACTGGGTGGCAGCCGCGGTCTTACGGGTGCGGCGGCGGCGCGGCTTGGGGAGCTCGTCGGTCAGCTCGGTGACCTCGGTGACCACGGCGGGTTCGGCCGGGGACACCGTCTCCGTGGCCTCGATGGCCTCGGCGGGGGCAGGCCCGGCCGGTGCCGGGACCGCCGGCTGCTCCGAGGGGGCACCGGCACGCGTGCGGCGACGGCGGCGCGGGGTGCGGGGCTCCGTGGCCTCCGCAACATCCGTGGAGGTCTCGGGACCCGGGGCCTCCACCGGGGCGCCGGCACGGGTGCGGCGACGGCGCCGGGGAGCGCGGGCCGGGCGGTCCGAGGAACTCCGGTCGGAGGAGGAGCGGCCACGGCCGTGCGAGCCGCGGGACCCCGTCTCGCCCAGGTCCTCGAGCTCCTCGGCCTCCAGCCCCGCGCGGGTGCGCTCGGCACGCGGAAGGACGCCCTTGGTGCCCTCGGGGATGCCGAGGTCCGAGAACAGGTGCGCGGAGGTGGAGTACGTCTCCGGCGGGTCGTTGAACGACAGGTCCAGCGCCTTGTTGATCAGCTGCCAGCGCGGGATGTCGTCCCAGTCGACCAGGGTGATCGCCGTACCCGAGTTACCGGCGCGGCCCGTGCGGCCGATGCGGTGGAGGTAGGTCTTCTCCTCCTCCGGCGACTGGTAGTTGATGACGTGGGTCACGCCCTCGACGTCGATACCGCGCGCCGCCACGTCAGTACAGACGAGCACGTCCACCTTGCCGTTGCGGAAGGCCCGCAGCGCCTGCTCGCGGGCGCCCTGGCCGAGGTCGCCGTGGACCGCGCCGGAGGCGAACCCGCGGCGCTGGAGCTGCTCGGCGATGTCCGCGGCCGTGCGCTTCGTACGGCAGAAGATCATCGCCAGGCCCCGGCCGTCGGCCTGCAGGATGCGGGCGACCAGCTCCGGCTTGTCCATGGAGTGCGCGCGGTAGACGTGCTGCGCGATGTTCGCGACCGTCGCGCCCTCGTCGTCCGGAGCCGTGGCCCGGATGTGCGTGGGCTGCGACATGTAGCGGCGGGCCAGGCCGATGACCGCGCCCGGCATGGTGGCCGAGAAGAGCATGGTCTGGCGCTTGGCCGGAAGCATGTTGATGATCTTCTCGACGTCGGGCAGGAAGCCCAGGTCGAGCATCTCGTCGGCCTCGTCGAGCACCAGGCACCTGATGTGCTTCAGGTTCAGCTTCTTCTGACCGGCCAGGTCGAGGAGACGGCCCGGGGTGCCGACGACCACGTCGACGCCCTTCTTGAGGGCCTCGACCTGCGGTTCGTACGCGCGACCGCCGTAGATCGCCGTGACGCGTACGTTGCGGACCTTGCCCGCGGTCAGCAGGTCGTTGGTGACCTGGACGCACAGCTCGCGCGTGGGGACGACGACGAGCGCCTGCGGGGCGTCGGTGAGGGACTCGGGCTTGGCGCGGCCCGCCTCGACATCGGCGGGGACGGTGACGCGCTCAAGAAGCGGAAGGCCGAAGCCCAGCGTCTTTCCGGTGCCGGTCTTGGCCTGGCCGATGACGTCGGTGCCGGAGAGGGCGACCGGGAGCGTCATCTCCTGGATGGGGAAGGGAGTGGTGATGCCGACGGCTTCCAGGGCCTCGGCGGTCTCGGGAAGGATCCCGAGTGCTCGGAACGTAGTCAGGGTGCTGCCTCTTCTGTGTGGGCGGTGCGAGGCGAGCGCGGGGGTCGTGTCGGACCGTGCCAGGGGGACGTCGGCCGCCTCACGGGCTGGCCGTGGGGCACGGGACCACTGCCGACGCTCTAGCGCTCGAACCGCTGAGGGTCCCTCCGGACTCCGTACACACAGTGCCGTACGGCCCAGGAGGGCTGTCGGGTCGGAGCCGATCGGGCCACCGACCGGGCATCCTCATTCATACGGCCCGTCGATACTGGGCGGGCGCATTACCACCATACCCCGGAATCGCGCATATGCGATGGCCGATTTGGTCACGTAGTGGTCGTCACAGTGATTGACCAGGGACTTACGTCACACGGCGAGCGGGCTATTGTGCGCTGCATGACGACGTCTGACAAGCCTGACCACGTTGCCGACACCCCCGCCGAATCCGACGCCGAACACACCGGGGTGGCCGCCCGGGACTGGGAGGCGGCCTCCGCCGACCCGCAGTACCGCGCCGCGGTCGTGGACCTGCTCGGAGCGCTCGCGTACGGGGAGCTGGCGGCGTTCGAGCGGCTCGCGGAGGACGCCAAGCTGGCGCCGACGCTCGCCGACAAGGCGGAGCTCGCGAAGATGGCGTCGGCGGAGTTCCACCACTTCGAGCAGTTGCGGGACCGGCTCACCGAGATCGGCGAGGAGCCGACGCACGCGATGGAACCGTTCGTCGCCGCGCTCGACGGCTTCCACAAGCAGACGGCACCCTCGGACTGGCTCGAGGGGCTCGTCAAGGCGTACGTCGGCGACTCCATCGCCAGCGACTTCTACCGTGAGGTCGCGGCCCGCCTCGACTCCGACACCCGCAGGCTCGTGCTCGCCGTGCTCGACGACACGGGCCACGGCGGCTTCGCCGTCGAGAAGGTGCGCGCCGCGATCGACGCCGACCCGCGCGTGGGCGGCCGGCTCGCGCTGTGGGCGCGGCGGCTGATGGGCGAGGCGCTGTCGCAGTCCCAGCGGGTCGTCGCCGACCGGGACGCGCTGTCGACCATGCTCGTCGGCGGGGTCGCGGACGGGTTCGACCTGGCCGAGGTCGGCAAGATGTTCTCGCGGATCACTGAGGCGCACACGAAGCGGATGGCTGCGCTGGGCCTCGCGGCCTGAGCCGGGTTCGCCCATCGCCGTGGGTTCGCCCATGCGCCGTGGGGGCGCCGATGCACCGTGGGTTCGCCCATGCGCTGTGGGGGCTCCGCAGTGCGCGGCCGCGCGTTCTCCGTGGCTGGTCGCGCAGTTCCCCGCGCCCCTCTCGGGGGCGCGCCCTCAGGAGTTTCGCTGTTGTGGTCGGCGGTCGGCCTTATGCCGTCGCCGACCTGCGCCGAAATCTCTCCGCGGGGCGGAGCAGCAGGGACAGCGAGGCCGTGGAGACGATCAGCGCGCCGGCGAGGACGGGCAGAAGGTGCCCCGTTCCCAGGGCGCTGTGCGTGACGAACGCGCCGAAGAGGGACCCCGCGACACCGGTCGGCAGGACCAGGGCACGGGACGGCAGACGGTGCGGCAGCCGGTGGAGGGCCGCCCACGCCAGGGCGAGACCGAGGACCGCGGAGCCGAGCGCTTCCAAGAACATGATGAGGTGCCCTCCCGCGCGGCCATGGGCGAATCGGTCGTAGCCCGTCATACCCCTGACCTGCGGAAGGCAATCATCGGCTGTGGACGAGATGTGCTCCATCTGTGGGGGTTCGGGCCGCGGCCGGAAGCATCCCGGAGAAGCGGGCGGTGGTACGAGAAGGGGCCCGGTGGCGAGTCGCCACCAGGCCCCTTCTTCATGCCTCGGCTACAGCGCGCTGCTGAAGCCCACCTTGCGCGCGGTGGGCTCGCCGATCTCCACGTACGCCAGGCGTTCGGCCGGAACCAGGACCTTGCGGCCGTGGTCGTCCACGAGGCTCAGCAGCGGCGACTTGCCGGCCAGCGCCTCGGACACCGCGCGCTCGACCTCCTCGGCGCTCTGACCGCTCTCCAGAACGATCTCGCGGGGCGCGTGCTGCACGCCGATCTTGACCTCCACGGCTATGTCCCTCCGACGGTCAGTGAAGTGCGCGGGCGTCCGCGCCGTACCCCGCACACATTAGCCCGGTGAGTGGAGGTACACGGTCCGTCGAAGAACGCCAGGAGCGAACAGCCGACGGGAACAAGGGGCGTCAGTGGTGCTCGGTGCCGTGCAGCGGGAAGCCGGCGATACCGCGCCAGGCCAGCGAGGCCAGCAGCTGGACCGCCTGCTCGCGCGGCACACTGCGGTCGCTGTGCAGCCAGGAGCGCGCCACCACCTGGGCGAGGCCGCCCAGCCCCGAGGCGAGCAGCATCGACTCCGCGCGGGACAGGCCCGTGTCCTCGGCGATGACGTCGCAGATCGCCTCGGCGCACTCGTTCGTGACCTTGTCGACGCGCTCGCGCACGGCGGGCTCGTTCGTCAGGTCCGACTCGAAGACCAGCCGGAACGCGCCGCCCTCGTCCTCCACGTACGCGAAGTACGCGTCCATCGTGGCCCGTACGCGCTGCTTGTTGTCGGTCGTCGACTCCAGCGCGCCGCGGACCGCCTGGAGCAGCGATTCGCAGTGCTGGTCCAGCAGGGCCAGGTAGAGGTCGAGCTTGCCCGGGAAGTGCTGGTAGAGCACCGGCTTGCTGACGCCGGCGCGTTCGGCGATGTCGTCCATCGCGGCCGCGTGGTAGCCCTGGGCCACGAAGACTTCCTGGGCGGCGCCCAGCAGTTGGTTCCGTCGGGCTCGGCGCGGCAGGCGCGTGCCCCTCGGGCGTGCCGCCTCTGTCTGCTCGATGGCTGTCACGCCGCCTCCCAAAATCGTCCACATGCGGTGAGCGCCGCGCGGCCATCGTACTTTTCGGTAACCGTGGTGTGCGCGGTGCGAGCGCAGAATTTCATGGACCGGACGCCTGGGGAAATGGCGCGTAGCGCATCACACGAGGTTGATGCGGGTGGAAGGGCGCCCCAGGCGGTCGTCCGTCCCTCTGGATTCCCCTTGGATTCCCGTGCTCGTGCCTCCCGGGAGCCGTGGTTCGCACGACCTCGGGCGGTCGCCGTCCCGTCACCGGTAGTCGTCCTCGTCGAGCTCGACGACCCGTGCCTGCTCGGCACGGTCGGCCTCGCTGGCACTGTCCGGGTCCCCGCCGGTCAGCGGGTCGTCGCGGTGCGGCGCGAGGTCGGCGTGCTGTTCGGCGGCATCGGCCTCGGGAGCCTCGACGTCGAACTCGGTGTCGTTCGGCTCGTCGAGGGTCTCGGGATCGGTCGGGTCGACGGTCATGCTGGGCTCCCTTCCCTGAAGGTCCCTGAACATCCATGAGATCCCTGGCAGAAGCAGGGGCCACGTACGGGTGCCCTGTTTACGAGCCTAGGAGACACGCGATTCCGGCGCTATGTGGTGCGCTCGCGACCTTGGGGTGAGACCGGTCGCCTTCGTCGGGTCCGGTGTCCGCCTTCGTGGAGCCCGGCGTCCTTCGCGGGGCCCGGCGTCGTCGCGCGCGGGCGAACGGCGGGCGAACTTCCGTATGGGTAAAGGGCGTCTGTGACGGCGAACACATGAACCACTGCGTGATCGTCTCGTAACATTGCCGCATGTCTTCGACCGAGTTGCCGTCCGCGCTGGCCGCCGCCACTGTCACCCCCAGGGTGAGCACCGTGCGGGTCGCGGCCGGGGAGCGGCTGCGGTCGGTCGGGCTGCCGGGTGTCACGCTGACCGTACGGTCGAGACCGCCGGCGCGGGAAGGGCTGCCGCCCGCCCTGTACGTGCACGGTCTGGGCGGTTCCTCGCAGAACTGGTCGGCGTTGATGCAGCTGCTCGACGGGCTGGTCGACAGCGAGGCCCTCGACCTGCCCGGCTTCGGGGACTCCCCGCCGCCGGACGACGGCGACTACTCGGTCATGGGCCACGCGCGCTCGGTGATCCGCTACCTCGACGCGGCCGAGTGCGGGCCGGTGCACCTCTTCGGAAACTCGATGGGCGGCGCGATCGCGACCAGGGTCGCGGCCGTGCGCCCCGATCTCGTCCGTACGCTGACGCTCGTCTCGCCCGCGCTGCCGGAGATCCGGGTGCAGCGGACCGCGGTGCCGACGGCACTGCTGGCCCTGCCCGGGGTGGCCGCACTGTTCACGCGCCTCACCAGGGACTGGACGGCCGAGCAGCGCGTACGAGGCGTTACGGCACTGTGTTACGGCGACCCCGGGCGCGTGACGCCGGAAGGCTTCCGCAACGCGGTGGAGGAGATGGAGCGGCGGCTGCGGTTGCCGTACTTCTGGGACGCGATGGCGCGGTCCGCGCGCGGGATCGTGAACGCGTACACCCTGGGTGGGCAGCAGGGCCTCTGGCGCCAGGCCGAGCGGGTGCTCGCGCCCACGCTGCTCGTCTACGGCCGGCGCGACCAGCTCGTCTCGTACCGCATGGCCCAGCGCGCGGCCCGCGCCTTCCGCGACTCCCGGCTGCTGTCCCTGCCGGACGCGGGGCACGTGGCGATGATGGAGTACCCGGATACGGTGGCCACGGCGTTCCGTGAACTGCTCGCGGATACGGGTAAGTTGAGTGGTGCAGCTGGTTCGGCCGGTTCGGCAGGTTCGGCCGGGTCCGCTGATCGGGCTGGTTCGACCGGCGATACGGGCGCCTCCGGCGCGGGAAGCTGAGGCGCGGCGTGGGACGACACAGCCGCAAGGGGCGGGCCGCCAAGGGTGGGGCGACCGGCACACCGGGGACTGCGGGGACTCCGGCGCCGCCGGATACCGGGGCGACGGGCGCACCGGCGCCGCGCTTCCAGGACGGCACACCCGCGCGGGGAGTGCCCAGGCCCGCCGACGGTACTCCCGCGCGTGGAGTGCCGCGCATGTACGACGGGACGCCCGCTCAGGGCGTTCCGCGTTTTTCGGGGCCTTCCGGCGGCAGGCCGCCGCACGGGGCGCCCCGCCGCCCCGATGGCACGCCGGCACAGGGGGTTCCGCGCTTCCCGGACGGGACGCCCGCGCGCGGGGTTCCGCGTTTCCCGGATGGCACGCCCGCGCACGGGGTGCCCCGATTCGCTGACGGCACCCCCGCGCGCGGGGTTCCGCGGCTGCCCGACGGCACTCCCGCCCACGGCACTCCCCGGGTGCGGGGCGGGCACCCCGAGCAGCGGGAACAGGGCGGTGGCTGGGGG
>NZ_VJZE01000445.1 GCF_009377205.1 Streptomyces phyllanthi | reverse complement strand
GGTGCGGGGTGCTCACGAGGTGGCTCCGAATCGGGGGGTGTGGACGTCGCCGAGGGCGACGTGGACGATCTTCGATTCGGTGTAGAAGTCGATGGAGTGGGCGCCGCCCTCGCGGCCCACGCCCGAGGCCTTGACCCCGCCGAAGGGGGTGCGCAGGTCCCGGACGTTGTGCGAGTTGATCCAGAGCATGCCGGACTCGACGGCGTGCGCGATGCGGTGGCCACGCTTGAGGTCGGAGGTCCAGATGTAGGCGGCCAGGCCGAACTGGGTGGCGTTGGCCAGCTCGATCGCCTCCGCCTCGGTGTCGAACGGCGCGACGGCGACGACCGGTCCGAAGATCTCCTCCTGGAAGATGCGGGCGTCGCGTTCGACGTCGGCGAAGACGGTCGGCTGGAGGTAGTTGCCCTCGCTCAGATGGTCCGGGCGGCTGCCACCCGCGACCAGCCGGGCCTCCTTCTTGCCGATCTCGACGTAGTTCAGGACGCGTGCGTAGTGCTCGGGGTGGACCAGCGCACCGACCTCGGTGGCGGGGTCGGCAGGCAGTCCCACGCGGACGTTCGCCGCCCGTTCGGCCAGGCGGCGGGTGAACTCCTCGTACACCGGCCGCTCGACCAGCACCCGCGAACCGGCGGTGCAGCGTTCGCCGTTGAGGGAGAACACCCCGAACACGACCGAGTCCAGGGCGGCTTCCAGGTCGGCGTCGGCGAAGACGACGGCCGGGGACTTGCCGCCGAGCTCCATCGAGGTCGTCTTCAGGGCTTCCGCGGAGGAGCGGATGATGTGGCGGCCCGTGTCCGTGGAACCGGTGAAGGAGATCAGCGGCACCTCCGGGTGGTCCACCAGGGCCTGGCCGGCCTCCTCGCCGATACCGTGCACGATGTTCACCACACCCGCCGGGACCCCGGCCTCCGCGAAGATCTCCGGCCACAGCGAGGCCGACAGCGGGGTCCACTCGGCGGGCTTCAGCACCAGCGTGCAACCGGAGGCCAGGGCGGGGGCCAGCTTCCAGCTCTCCAGCATGAACGGGGTGTTCCACGGCGTGATCAGCCCGGCCACCCCGACAGGGGTCCGCACGACATAGCTGAACTGGTCGTCGCCCTGCCGGAACGCCTCCTCGCCGAGCGCGACGATCACGTCCGCGAAGTAGCGGAAGTTCTCCGCCGCCCGCCGCGCCTGCCCCTTGGCCTGGGTGATGGGCAGCCCCGTGTCGTAGGTCTCGAAGGCGGCCAGCCGCTCATGACGGGCCTCGACCGCGTCCGCGATCCGGTTCAGTATGTTGGCGCGCTCCCGGTTGGAGATCCCCGACCAGGCCGGGAAGACGGCTCGCGCGGCGGCCACCGCCCGGTCGACGTCGGCCGCCGAACCACGCGCGGCCTGCGCGTACACGGAGTTGGAGACCGGGTCGGAGACGCCGAACGTCCGCCCGTCGGCGCTGTCCACCAGTTCGCCGCCGATCCAGTGCCGGATGGCCGAGGGCAGGTTCTCCATGGTCATGGTCAGGCTCCGATCGGTGCGGTGAGGTCGCCGCCCTCGGCGAGCAGCGCGCGGATCTTCGTCAGACCCGCCTCGGTGGGCGACGTCAGCGGCGGGCGGACGTGCGCGGAGGAGATACGGCCCTGCTGGGCGAGCACCCACTTCGCGGGCGCCGGGTTGGTCTCGACGAACAGCAGATCCACCAGCGGGTGCAGCCGGTAGTGCAGGTCACGGGCGGCGTCGAACTCGCCCGCCTCCCACAGCTCGTACATCCGCGCCACCGCCCCCGGCGCCAGGTTGGCCACCGCCGAGACGAAGCCGGCGCCGCCGAGCGCCAGCAGGGGCAGGCACAGCAGCTCGATGCCCGACCACACCAGCAGCGACCGTCCGCAGGCGTGCAGTACGCGCGAGAAGTGCTCGAAGTCCTTCGTCGTCTCCTTGACCCCGACGAAGTTCTCGAAGTCGGTGAACAGCCGCTTCACCGTCTCCGGCGCGATGTCGACGGCCGTGCGGGAGGGCACGTTGTAGGCCACGATCGGCAGGTCCGGGAACTCCCGGGCCACCGTCGCGTACCACTGGTACAGGGCCTCCTGAGTGGGGCGGGCGTAGTACGGCGTGATGACCAGGGCCGCATCCGCACCCAACTCCTGTGCGGAGGCGGTCATTTCGAGGGTCTCGTCGAGCTTGTGCGAGCCCGTGCCGGGCAGGAACGGCACCCGGTCGTCGATCACCTCCACCGCCGTCCGCATGCCCGCGATCCGCTCCGCCACCGTCTGCGCGCTGGGCTCCCCGGTGGATCCGCCCAGCGAGACGCCGTGCGAGCCGGACTCCAGCTGGAAGCGGATCAGCCTGGCCAGGCTCTCGTGATCGACCGCGCCCTCGGCGGTGAAAGGCGTCACGACCGGGGCGATCGAACCCCGGATCGTGGACGGGTCGCTGCGGAACTTCACTGTGTCTCTCCCTTGCACCAGTTGTCATAGACGTCCCGCCAGGCCGGGCCCAGCGGGTACAGGCCGTCGATGCTCTCGCCGCCGGCGACCTGCTCGGCGATGAACCGCTCCTGCCGCTCCTGCTCCCGGCAGTCCGCGACCAACTCGGCCGCCAGATCCGGGGGGACGACGACCACCCCGTCCGCGTCGCCGACGATCAGGTCGCCGGGCTGGACGAGGGCGCCGCCGCAGGCGATCGGCACACCGGTGTCCCACGGGACGTGCCGGCGGCCCAGGACGGACGGATGGCTGCCGGCCGCGTAGACCGGCAGGTCCAGGTCGGCGACGGCGGCGCTGTCGCGGACCGCCCCGTCGGTGACGACCCCGGCCGCGCCCCGCTTGGCCGCCCGCAGCGCGAGGATGTCGCCGAGCGTGCCGGCGGTTGCGTCGCGCCGGGCGTCCATGACGAGGACGTGCCCGGGGAGCAGCTGCTCGATCGCCCGCTTCTGGGCGTTCATCCCGGTGCCGTAGCGCTTGAACAGGTCCTCGCGCAGCGGCAGATACCGCAGGGTGTGGGCGACGCCGACCATGTTCGCCGAGCCCGGCCGCAGCGGTCGCACACCGTCGACGGACATGTGGGGCAGGCCGCGGGCACGCAGCTGGGCGCTCAGGGTCGCGACCGCCACCGATTTCAGGCCCGCTTCGAGCCCGGGGTCCACAAGGGGCCCGGCGGTGCCGTAGGCGGCGTCCCGTTCGGCCGGGTCGGCCTTGGGCATCGCACCGAACGGCTTCAGCGAGGGCCCGGCGGCGACCGGGTTGCGCAGCCGTCCGGTCGACAACTTGCCGCCGGTGACCTCGACTTCGACCACATCGCCGGGCGAGACCACCGAGGCGCCCGCCGGGGTTCCGGTCAGGATCACATCCCCCGGCTCCAGGGTGACCAGCCGGGACAGGTCGGCGACCAACTGCCCGAACGGGAACAGCAGCGTGTCGGTCGTGTCTTCCTGGACCAGCTCGCCGTTGACCCAGGTCCGCAGGCGCAGGGCGGCGGGGTCGACCAGGCGGGCGTCCAGCAGCCGCGGGCCGATCGGTGTGAAGCCGTCGGCGCCCTTGGAGCGGAGGTTGGAACCGCGGTCCGCATAGCGCAGGTCGTACACGCCGGCGTCGTTGGCAGCCGTCACCCATCGCACGTGCGACCAGCCGTCCTGCGGCGCCACGCGCTGTGCGCGCGAGCCGATGACGAGCGCGATCTCGCCCTCGAAGCCGAGGAGTTCGCAGCCGTCCGGCCGGACGATCGTCTCGCCCGTGCCGGACAACGACGAGGGCGGCTTCAGGAAGTAGGAGGGATGGGCCGGAGCCCGTCCGCGTTCCCTGGCCCGGCCGGGGTAGTTCAGGTGGACGGCGATGATCTTCGATGGGGGGTTCCCCAAGGGGTGTGGCACGGGGCTCCTTCAGGTGCCGGGCGTCTGGGCGTGGCCGCGGACGCGCTCGCGCAGGGCGAGCAGTCCGTGCACCGCGTCGAGGGAGGGGGAGGGGATGCCGGTGCGGCGCGCGAGTTCGCGTACGGCCCCGACGAGGGCGTCGAGTTCGAGGGGGCGGCCACGGTCGGCGTCCTGCAACATGGACGTGCGGAACGCGCCGAGCCTGCGGGCGATGTCGAGCCGCTCCGCGGCCGTCATGGCGCTCTTGATGCCCAGCGCGGCGCCGACGGCCGCCGTCTCCTCGAACATGGCGGCGCAGACCTGCCGTACGTCCCGGTCGTCGAGGATGTCGAGGACGGTGGCGCCGGTGAGTGCGCTCACGGGGTTGAGGTTGACGTTGCCCAGCAGCTTCTCCCAGATGTCGCGGCGGATGTCCGTGCCGGGTTCCGGGCGGAGGGGGCCCGCGGACAGGGCAGCGGCGCACCGCGTGACACGGTCGGAGATTCCGCCCGTCGGGTCACCGATGATCAGCCTGTCACCGCTGACGTGCGTCACCTCGCCGGGGCCGTCGACGATGCTGCTGAAGTGTGCGACGCCGGCCATCACGCGCTCGGCGGGCAGCACGGCCAGCAGCTCTCCGTCGGGGTCGACCGAGCGCAGGACGGGGTCCTCCCCGGCGTGGTCGACCGTGGACGGCAGCCACCAGGGCACTCCGTTGGCCACGACGAGGACGTCCGTGCCGCGCTCGATCCACGCGCGGATGGAACGGGCCGCCGACAGCAGGTGCTGGCTCTTGACGCAGAGGACGGCCAGATCCGGGACGGGAAGCCGCCCGGCGTCGTATGCCGCGGGGAACCAGTACCGTTGCTCGGTCCCCTCCTCCTGGCCGTGCAGGGCGAGCCCCTGCTCGGCGATCGCGTCCAGGTGCGGGCCCGGCCTGCCGAGGAGGGAGACCGCGGCGTCCGACGCGGCGAACGCCGTGGCAAGGGTGGCGCCGACGGCGCCCGGCCCGACGATGGTGATCCGATGTCCCATGGCAGTGAGCATGCGCTGCGGCGCAGACTGCGGCAATGTCGGAACCTACACTCGTGGGCACTGGCTGGTGTAGGTTCCGACATCCATGTTTATGTCCCGGACGGGAGGAACACGCATGACCGCCATGCTCCTCGGGCACCTTGTCGAGGCTCTGCAGGATGACGTCGTCAGCGTGCTGTCGAAGGGCGCCGAGGCCGAACCGAGGGTCGCCGGTGTCGAGTTGCTGGACTCTCACGAGGTCGTGCGGGCGACCGCGTCCGGCCACCTGCTGCTCGGCGTCGGCGTGGACATCGCGGACCTCGACGCGCTGGACGCCGCCCTACGGACGGCGGCGGACACCTCGTGCGCGCTCGCCGTCAAGTGCGCCGTTCCCGTGGATGAGGACCTGCTGGCGCGGATCCGCCCCACCGGGGTCCCCGTGCTGGCCGTCAATCCGCAGATGCCGTGGACGCGTGTCCAGCGCCTGGTCACCACCGTCCTGGCCGCGCGTGCGGCGGATTCCGACCCCGGCGGCTCGCCGACGGGCGGCGATCTGTTCTCCCTGGCCAACGCGGTCGCGGGAATCGTCGGCGGGGCTGTCGCGATCATGGACACACAACAGGTCATCGTCGCCTACTCGAACCTGCCCGACCAGCCCATCGACGAGACCCGGCGGCGCGGGATCCTGGGCAGGCGGGTGCCCGAGGACGCGATCGCCGATCACCTGGACCGGAAGGTGTGGACGAGCGACACGGTCGCACACCACCAACGGCCCGGAAACCTGCCGCGCCTGGCCGTGGTCGTCCGGGCGGGCGAGGACGTGCTCGGTTCCCTGTGGGTGGCGTTTCCCGACGACGCCTCGGTTCCCGAGTGCGGGCCCACCCTGCAGGAGGCGGCCCGGGTCGCGGCGCTGCACATGCTGGCGCTGCGCCGCCAGGTGGACGCGGAGCAGGAGAGCCGCGACCGCGCTCTGCGTTCCGCGCTGGAGGGCCGGGCGGGGCAGAGTGACCTGACCGACGGCGTCTGCCTCCCCGGCGTGCTGGTCGGGATGAGCGAGGCCGTACGAGAAGGCGGCGAGGCGTCCGACGCCGGCGCCGCGGCCCGGCGGCGCGCCGCTCTGCTGCGGCTGGTGGATCTGGCCGTCCTCGACAGCCGCTCCCTCGGTTACGAGCCGGCGGCCGCTCTGCTCGGCGACCGCGTCTACCTCCTGCTGCCCACCGCCGGTTCCGGACCCGTGTCCACCGGCGTCCTGCTCGACCACCTCCTGGACCGGGCCCGGCACAGCCTGCATCGCTCGTTCGTCGCGGTCAACTCACCGGCCGTAGGCGCACTTTCCCCCCTGCTCAGGGCCCGCCGGGACATCGACGCCGCGCTGGACCACCTGCGGGAACAGCGGGCGGACCCGGGCGCGTACCGCACCGAGGACCTGCGGCCGGAGTTGGTACTGCGGCGGCTCATCGGCGCCGTACGCGGCGACGCCGAACTGCGCACCGGCATCGTGGAACGGCTGCGGGCGCACGACGCCGAGCACGCCACCGAGTACGCGGTCACCCTGCTCGCGTATCTGCGACACTTCGGTGACGTCGTAGCGGCCAGCGGCGAGTTGCACATCCATCAGAACACGTTGCGGTTGCGGCTGCGCCGGGCCGAACAGCTGTTCGGGGTATCGCTCGCCGACCCGACGCGACGCCTTCTGCTGACGCTGGAACTGGCCGCGCTGACGCAGCCGTAATGGCGGATCGCACAGTGCGCGACGGTTTTTCATGGCGCCCTCAACATTGGCTGCCGGGCACTCGCGCGCCCATGCTCCTGGACACCGAGGCACGCTTCCCCACAGCGGCGAGGCCCGTGAAGCAATCGAGGAGCACAGCAGTGACCGTTCTGGACACCCAGACGCGTACGACGAAGCCCGTGGGCATGAGTGACGCGGAGTGGCAGGCGCGGCTCGAACTGGCCGCGTGCTACCGGATCTTCGACCACCTCGGCTGGGTCGAGATGGTCTTCAACCACATCACCGTGCGGGTGCCCGGCGAGGACGGACACCTCCTGATCAACCCCTTCGGCCTGATGTACGACGAGGTCACCGCCTCGAACCTGGTGAAGATCGACCTCGACGGGAACATCCTGTCGGACTCGGACTGGCCCATCAACGAAGCGGGTCTGCTGATCCACTCGGTGATCCACGCCAACCGGCCCGACGCGCACTGCATCATGCACACCCACACCACCGCAGGCACCGGCGTCGCCTGCCTGCGCGGCGGACTGGACCCGGACAACTTCTACGCCGCCCAGCTGCACGACATGGTCGCCTACCACAACTTCGAGGGCGTCACCGTCGACCCGGAGGAGAAGCCGCGCCTCGTGGCCAACCTCGGCGAGCGCAACCTGATGGTCCTGCGCAACCACGGCCTGCTGGCGCTGGGTCCGACCCTGCCCGCCGCGTTCTCCGCCCTGTGGACGCTGCAGCGGGCCTGCGAGATCCAGCTCGCCGCCCAGTCGTCCGGGCAGCCGCTGACCCCGGTGACCCTGGAGGCGGCAGTGCGCTCGACCAAGGAGTCCTTCCAGATGGGCGACCGAACCCAGGCAGGCCGCACCCTGTTCACCGCGCTGCGCCGTCGCATCGACCGCATCGCCCCCGACTACGCCGTCTGACCC
>NZ_VJZE01000444.1 GCF_009377205.1 Streptomyces phyllanthi | reverse complement strand
CCGTTCTCCTGCGGCTCCACCCGCTGTACGTGCCAGCCGTATGCCTCGTACCGGCCCACCACGTCCTCGGAGACCGCGGTCTCGGTGTCGCCCTCGATCGAGATGTGGTTGTCGTCCCACAGCAGGACCAGGTTGCCGAGCTTCTGGTGGCCGGCCAGCGAGGACGCCTCCGCCGAGATGCCCTCCTGCAGACACCCGTCACCGGCGATCACGAAGACGTGATGGTCGAACGGGGACTCACCCGGCGCCGCGTCCGGGTCGAACAGGCCGCGCTCGTAGCGGGCCGCCATCGCCATCCCCACCGCGTTGGCGACACCCTGCCCCAGCGGGCCGGTCGTCGTCTCCACACCCTTGGTGTGCCCGTACTCCGGGTGACCCGGAGTCTTCGAGCCCCAGGTACGAAACGCCTTCAGGTCCTCCAGCTCCAGGCCGAAGCCGCCCAGGAACAGCTGGGTGTAGAGCGTCAGGGACGAGTGGCCCGCGGACAGCACGAACCGGTCACGGCCGGTCCAGTCCGGGTCGGAGGGGTCATGGCGCATCACCTTCTGGAAGAGGGTGTACGCGGCGGGCGCGAGGCTCATCGCCGTACCCGGATGGCCGTTGCCGACCTTCTGTACGGCGTCGGCGGCCAGGACGCGGGCGGTGTCGACGGCCCGCGTGTCCAACTCGGTCCACGCGAGATCTGTAGTGGTCGGCTTGGTGCTCACCCTGAGTCAGGGCTCCTCTCCACAAGTCAATGCCGGTGTTCTCGGCGGCACCGGCCGCTGTCGAGCCTACCCCCGGAAGAACGCGCGTCTTTTCGAGTCATTCCAGAGTCATTCCGGATTCGTTCCACAGTCGTACCGGACTGCCGCGAGCGACCCCGAA
Organism: Streptomyces phyllanthi; assembly: GCF_009377205.1. GTDB lineage: Bacteria > Actinomycetota > Actinomycetes > Streptomycetales > Streptomycetaceae > Streptomyces > Streptomyces phyllanthi. The sequence goes on along the minus strand of NZ_VJZE01000444.1, from coordinate 6,632 downwards.
CCGCCTCCCCACCGGGAGGATTCCGCGGGGTGGGACCAGGAGGACCCGCAGTCGACACCTCAATACGCAGCCGGTCGTCGGAGCGCTCAATCGCAGGGCGTCCGACTCGTCGATCACAGGGCGCCCGGCTCTTCGTACGGGGTGTCGTACGGGGGCGTCGTACGGGGGTGCGGCGGCCCGCCGGGCCCTTTGCGGGGCCCCTCCCAACACGACCCGACCCCCAGGAAGGGCGCGGTTCGCGCAGCGGATACAGTTCCGTGAGTACGCGCGAGCCGTTACCGGGTGTTCACACCGGAGGCTCGCTGGGATGTCTCTGTCAGGGGTGTACGTGACGGCCGTCGAATCCCGTCCACCGGGAGTTCTCGGGGCGAGCAGCACGAGCAACAGCCGGGGCCAGCGGCCGTTCGGGGCCCGCGTCAAGGCGTTCGTGGAACTGACCAAGCCGCGGATCATCGAGCTTCTGCTGATCACCACGGTCCCCGTGATGTTCCTGGCGGAGCAGGGCGTGCCGGACCTGAAGCTGGTGCTGCTCACCTGCGTCGGCGGCTACCTCTCCGCGGGCGGCGCCAACGCGCTGAACATGTACATCGACCGTGACATCGACGCCCTCATGGAGCGCACGTCCCAGCGCCCCCTGGTCACCGGCATGGTCAGCCCGCGCGAGTGCCTGGCCTTCGGTATCACGCTGGCGGTCGTCTCGACGCTGCTGTTCGGTCTGACCGTCAACTGGCTGTCCGCATGGCTGTCCCTCGGAGCGCTCCTCTTCTACGTCGTCGTCTACACGATGATCCTCAAACGGCGTACCTCACAGAACATCGTGTGGGGCGGCATCGCGGGCTGCCTGCCGGTCCTGATCGGCTGGTCGTCCGTCACCGACTCCCTGTCCTGGGCACCGGTCGTCCTCTTCCTCGTCATGTTCTTCTGGACGCCGCCGCACTACTGGCCGCTGTCGATGAAGGTGAGGGACGACTACGCGCGCGTGGGCGTGCCGATGCTGCCGGTCATCGCCTCCAACAAGGTGGTCGCCCGGCAGATCGTGATCTACAGCTGGGTGATGGTCGCGGTCTCGCTGCTGCTCACTCCGCTCGGCTACACGGGCTGGTTCTACACCACCGTGGCGCTGGCGGCCGGCGGCTTCTGGCTGTGGGAGGCGCACGGCCTGCAGAACCGCGCGAAGGCCGAGGTGACGGGTGCCAGGCTCAAGGAGATGCGCCTGTTCCACTGGTCGATCACGTACGTGTCGATCCTGTTCGTGGCGGTGGCGGTGGACCCGTTCCTCCGCTAGAAGCCTTCTCGGTCCTGCGACGGGCGGGGAGCGTGGTCAAGGCCACGCACCCCGCCCGTCGCCGTTCGCTCTACCCGTCGGTAGCATCCTGACCATGGCAGACACGCAGCAGGTTGACCCCAAGGCGGAGCGCAAGGTGGCGCGGCTCGCCCAGCAGATCGGCGCCTTCGCCAGGGCTCACGGCGGGGCCGAGGGCCAGGTCGCGTACATCGGCGAGCGTGGCGCCCGCATCGTGCTCGTCGGTGAGGACGGCGGCTGGGGCGACCTGGTGGCGCCCTCGTACGAGATCGCCGAGAAGGCCGTGGAGAAGTCCGGGATCACGGTCCACGAGGACTTCGACGGCGAGTTCGCGGCCAAGGTGAAGACCGGCCCGTACGAGTGGACGCGGATGGCGGGGATCCAGGTGGGCGGCCCGAGCAACGGCTGATCCAGGACCGTCTCCGACCGCCCCCGGACCGTCCGTGGGCCCCTCCTCCGGGCAAGGACACGGCCGACAACCGTCGGTCGTTCGTACGGGGTGGGAGACAGCAGCACCCTGCGCCCGGTTCACCCGTTAGGACCTGTGGGAGACACGGTCCAGTCACGGGGAGTCCGGATGATCGAAACGCCGTCCCTGGTGGACCAGTACTGCCACGGCGTGCTGCGGACGGAGCTGGGCCTCGGCACCTTCGAGGCCCACCTCGCCCGCAGCGAGGGCCCGCCCGCGTCCGGCACGACCTTCTTCGACACCCAGACCGGCTTCGCGGTACGCCGCTGGTGCCCGCCCCTGCTCGGTCTCGAGCCGCACTGCCCGCCCGCCCGCTACCTCGCCCGGCGCCGTGAACTGGGCGTCCTGGAGACCGGTCGCCGACTGCTGCGGGGCAGCGGCATCACCACCTACCTCGTCGACACCGGACTGCCGGGCGACCTCACCGGGCCGGGCGAGATGGCCTCGACGGGCGCGGCCGAGGCGTACGAGGTCGTCCGCCTCGAACTCCTCGCCGAACAGGTCGCCGACACCTCCGGTACGGTCGAGTCCTTTCTCGCCAATCTCGCGGAGTCGGTGCACGGAGCGGCCGCGCACGCGGTGGCCTTCACCTCCGTGGCGGGCGTACGGCACGGACTGGCGCTCGCGCCCGAACCGCCCGGGCCCGGGGAGGTGCGGGGCGCGGCCGGGCGCTGGCTCGCAGCCCGGCGGGTCGGCGGCACGCTCACCGACCCGGTCCTGCTTCGGCATCTGCTGTGGATCGCCGTCGCCTCCGGACTGCCTCTCCAGCTCCACTCCGGCCTCGGCGAACCCTCCCTGCGGATCGACCGCACGGACCCCGTCCTCCTCACGGACTTCGCCCGTGCCACGGCCGGCCTGGGCACCGATCTCGTGCTGCTGCACGGCTACCCGTACCACCGTCACGCGGCCCATCTCGCCGGGGTCTTCCCCCACGTCTACGCCGACCTGGGCGCCGAACTCCTCCGCACGGGCGCGCGTGCCGCCGCCGTGCTCGCCGAGGTCCTGGAGCTGGCCCCCTTCGGCAAGCTCCTCTTCTCCAGCGGCGCCCACGGCCTGCCGGAGCTGCACGTGGTGGGGGCCCGGCTGTTCCGCGAGGCCCTGGCGCGGGTGCTCGGGACATGGGTGGCCGAGGGGGCGTGGTCCCTGGCGGACGCCGAGCGCGTGGCGGGGCTGATCGCGGCGGGGAACGCGCGGCGGGTGTACGGGCTGGAGAGGTGAGGGGCCACGGGGCCAGGACGGGAGTACCGGCCGGAGCGGTCGTCCAGACTGCACGTATGACACGCAGCGAAGCGACCGACCGGCTTCTCGACCGTTTCCTCACCGGACTGCGCGACCTCGCCCCCGTCGCCGTATGGGCACACGGGTCACTCGGCAGCGGGGACTACCAGGAGGGCCGCAGCGACCTCGACCTGATCGCGGTCCTGGACGACCCGGTCACGCTCCGGACGATCTGGCGGGTGGCACGGCTGCACGCCCGTCTGCGGGCCGAGCCGCTCGCCGGCAAGCTGCACTGCAGCTATCTGACGTCCGGCACGTCGGCCGACGCGGAGCGGCGGCACCTCACCTGGGCGCACGAGCAGCTGTTCAAGCGGACCGTCACACCGGTGACCCGCCGGGAGCTGCACTCCTTCGGGCTGGTCCTGCACGGCGAGCCGCCCGAGGCCCTGCTGCCGCCCGTGCCGGACCGTGAGCTCGCCGAGTTCGTCGTACGTGACCAGCGGGACTTCTGGCGACGGGAGGTCGACCGCGCGGACAACTGGACGCAGGACGTCTACGTCGACCTCTGGCTCGTCACGTACGCCCGCGCCGTGGTCACCCTGAAGGAGGGCCGGCTGATCACCAAACGGGAGGCCCTCGACCTGCTGCCGTCCTTCGGCGCGCCCGTGGAGGTGGTCGAGGACGTCAGGAGGCGGCGGTACGAAGGCCCGGGGGCGGCGCCGGGCGCGGAGTGGCTCGCGCGTCGGGCCCAGCTGACCAGGGAGTACCTCGGGCCCGCCATGGATGCCCTGGTCAGGGCGTATACGTGACGTGACGTGACGTGAGCGTGCGTGAACTACGCGCGCGTGGCGACCTTCTCCGCCGACAGGCCCGGCACGTCCACCGTGACCTCCGACCGTTCCCGCAGCGACAGCAGCACCCGCAGTGTGGCGATCCACACCAGGCAGGAGCCGAGCATATGGGCGCCCACCAGGACCTCGGGCAGGTCGGTGAAGTACTGGACATAACCGATGACACCCTGCGCGACCAGGATCAGGAACAGGTCGCGGGTGCGGTGGAGCGGCGCCTCGGGGGAGTCGATCGCCTTGAGGACGAACCACAGGGCGAAGGTCAGCGTCACCACGATCCAGGCGAGGACGGCATGCAGCTTGCTGACGTTCTCCCAGTTCAGCGGCATCCGCGCCACGTCGCTCGAGTCGCCCGCATGAGGACCCGCGCCGGTGACGACCGTACCGACCGCGATCAGCAGCACGGTCACGACGACCAGGACCGTCACGAGCTGCTGCACGGCCTTGCCCACCAGCGGGCGCGGTGCCGCGTCGCCCTCCCGTGTGCGCTGCCACATCACCGTCGCCACCGCGATGAGGGCCGTGGAGAGCAGGAAGTGCGCGGCCACCGTGTACGGGTTGAGACCGACCAGGACGACGATGCCGCCGAGGACCGCGTTGCCCATGACCACCCAGAACTGGGTCCAGCCCAGCCGTGTCAGGCTCCGCCGCCACGGCTTCTGCGAGCGGGCGGCGATGATCGCCCAGCCGACGGCCGCGCACAGCACGTACGTCAGCATGCGGTTGCCGAACTCGATGACTCCGTGGACGCCCATCGCGCTGGTCGTGGTGAGCGAGTCCTCGGTGCACTTCGGCCAGGTCGGGCAGCCGAGCCCGGAGCCGGTCAGGCGGACGGCACCGCCGGTGACCACGATGACCACCGACATGACGAGCGCGGCGAGAGCCGCCCGCTGAACCGTCCGGTGGGACGGGGTCCAGCGTTCGGCGATGAAGACGAGGGGGTTGCGCACGAAGGCCTGGGCGTCGGCGCGGGTCACTTTTGGCACGCGCCCCATCGTAGGCCGCACGCTTGTGCACGGTTTCACGAGGGGTCCCCAGGGTGCCCGGCGCCTACTCCCAGCGGAAGAAGCGCGCCGCCGCGCCCAGCCCGAGCACCGCCCACACGGCCAGGATCCCGAGGTCGCCCCACGGCATCCCGGCGCCGTGCTGGAGAACGTCCCGCAGCCCGTCGGACAGGGCCGAGATCGGCAGCAGCCCGAGGACGCCCTGGGCCGCCTCCGGGAACCTGTCCAGCGGCACGATCACACCGCCGCCCACGAGCAGCAGCAGGAAGACCAGGTTCGCGGCCGCCAGCGTGGCCTCCGCCCGGAGCGTGCCCGCCATCAGCAGGCCGAGCCCGGAGAAGGCGGCCGTGCCGAGGACCAGCAGGAGCAGCACCGCGAAGGGGTTGCCGTGCGGGGACCAGCCGAGCGCGAAGGCGATCACCGTGAGGAGGACGACCTGGAGGACCTCCGTGACCAGGACGGAGAGCGTCTTGGCGGTCATCAGCGCCCAGCGGGGGAGCGGTGAGGAGGCGAGCCGCTTCAGCACGCCGTAGCGGCGCTCGAAGCCCGTCGCGATGGCCTGGCCCGTGAACGCCGTCGACATCACCGCGAGCGCCAGGACACCCGGGGCGAGGAAGTCCACGGCCTCTCCGTCGCCCGTGTCCACGACGTCCACCGAGCTGAAGAGGACCAGCAGCAGGGTCGGGATGACGACGGTCAGGAGCAGCTGCTCGCCGTTGCGCAGGAGCATCCTCGTCTCCAGCGCCGCCTGTGCCGCGATCATCCGCGGCAGGGGAGCGGCTCCCGGCTTCGGCGCGTACGTCCCCGCCGCACTCGTCCGTGCGGCTCCACCCGCGCTCATACGCGCAGCTCCTTACCGGTCAGCTCGAGGAAGACGTCCTCGAGGGTGTGCCGCTCCACCGATATCTTCTCGGGCATCACGCCGTGCTGTGCGCACCAGGACGTGACGGTCGCCAGCAGCTGCGGGTTGACCTTGCCGACGACCCGGTAGGTGCCCGGGGTCAGCTCCGCCGCCGTGCAGTCCGCAGGGAGGGCCTTCAGCAGGGAGCCCACGTCCAGTCCCGGCCGGCCCGTGAAGCGCAGGGTGTTCTCGGCGCCGCCCCGGCACAGCTCCTCGGGGGAGCCCTGGGCGATGACCCGGCCGGCGTCGATGATCGCGACGTCGTCGGCGAGCTGTTCGGCCTCGTCCATGTAGTGGGTGGTGAGGATCACGGAGACGTCGTCCGCGCGCAGGTCGCGTACGAGGTCCCAGGTCGCCCGGCGCGCCTGCGGGTCCAGGCCGGCGGTCGGTTCGTCGAGGAAGACCAGTTCGGGGCGGCCCACGACGGCCATGGCGAGGGCGAGGCGCTGCTGCTGGCCGCCGGAGAGGCGGCGGTACGTGGTGCGGCCGCAGCCGCCGAGGCCGAGCCGCTCGATGAGGGCGTCCACGTCCAGGGGGTGGGCGTGGAGCTTCGCCACGTGGCGCAGCATCTCGTCGGCGCGCGCGCCCGAGTAGACGCCGCCGGACTGGAGCATGACGCCGATGCGGGGGCGCAGGTCCGCGGCCTGCCGTACGGGGTCGAGGCCCAGCACGCGGACCGTGCCCGCGTCGGGCCTGCGGTATCCCTCGCAGGTCTCGACCGTGGTCGTCTTGCCCGCCCCGTTGGGGCCGAGTACGGCGGTGACACCCGCCCTTGCCACCAGGTCGAGGCCGTCGACCGCGGTCTTCCCTCCGTACCGCTTCACCAGGGAACGGACCTGGACCACGGGCTCACTCTGCATGGGCGCCAAGTCTAGGGACGGGGGCGGGG